>NZ_JBEXGN010000001.1:0-520281 GCF_040607345.1 Streptomyces sp. NPDC005302 | reverse complement strand
CGGCATGCCGTTCATGCCGGTCTACATGGCGAAGGCCGGCGGCTTCTTCTTCCTGGTCTTCGACCCGCCGCCCCGATCCGTCGGCGGAGACAATGCCCCCTGGGCCACCGCCGAACAGCACGGCGAGCTAGGGCAGTTGCCTCAACCGGTCGACGACCGCCCAGTCGACCGTGTGGGACAGCTGGACGTATGTCTTGTCCCCGGACACCGAAGTCCGTTCGTCCCGGAAGCCCAGGAACTCATAGGACTTCGGCGAGAAGATCAGGTACTTGCCCTGCGCCATCGGGCTCTTGGGGTAGGCGATCCCCACCCCGGTGCGCCCGGCGGAGTCCTTCACCCCCGGAATCGCCTCGACCCCGGGCACCAGGGCCAGTGCCTCGTACGCCGCGGAACGCAGCCCCTCGGGCAGCACCGGCCACTTCAGGAGCTCGCCGAGCATGAAGTAGGCCTGATACCAGTCCTGCGCCGTGAAGTCGCCGGTCGACCTCCTGGACGATCCGACGTCGGTGATCACCGGGATGAGCTTCTGCGGGTCGGTGGGCAGCTTCCGCAGCTCACTCCACTCCCGAGGCGGCCACACGCCCTCGCCCTTCTGCAGGGGTTCTTCCCAGATCACCCGGCCGAGTTCCATGGTCAGGGAGCGCTGGGAGCCGTCCACCGAGTCCCAGTTCACGTCCTCGTACGTCTTCACCGCGCCGGTCCCGCGCTCCGTCTCCTTGATGATCCGCTTGGAATAGATGAACTGGTCGTCGCGCGGTGCCACCGGCGTCTCCTGCCGGCCCGTCCGCGCCGCGGCCGTGTTCAGCACCGACGCGGCGCTGACGTTGCTCATCCGCGGTGTCGCCGTGCCCGATACCCCGCCGGCCCGGTGCGGACGACCGCCGGCGCCGTCGCCCCCGTCCGCGATCAGCACGGCCGTTCCCGTCACGGCCACGGCGGCCACCGCGGCCGTCGCCAGACGGAGCGCGTGGCGGCGGCTGGGGGCGGCGTCCGGGTGCCGCTGAGCGTGCGCGATCGTGTTGAGCAACCGGTGGCGCGCTCCGGCGCGGGCCGGTTCGGTGAGGGGGGCCGCGTCCGCGCCCCAGTCCCGCAGGAGTTCGAGTTCATCGGTCATGGCGGGGTTCCTCTCGCAGAGTTGTCGGATCGGATCCGCCCAGCGCCTGACGCAGCCTGCCGCGCGCCCGGTGCAGCCGTGATCTGACCGTGCCTATGGGCACATCGAGGGCCTGGGCCACTTCCTCGTAGCCGAGACCGCCCCAGGCCACCAGCAGCAGTACGTCCCGGTGCCGCGCGGGCAGGGCGGCCAGCGCCGCCGCCAGCTCACGGCCCACGGCCTGCGCCCCCGCGCGGGCCGCGGCACGATCGGCAACCGGGTCCTCGTGATCGGCCGGGGCCGCGACGCGGGCCAGCGCCTTGAAACGCCGGGCCTCGGCCCGCCGGTACCGTCCGGCCAGATTGGTCGCGATCCCGAACAGCCACGGACGGGCGCCGTCACCCGTGGCACGCGCGGGGTCGTAGCGGTGCCGCTGCTGGAACGCGGTGGTAAAGGTGTCCGCCATCAGGTCGTCAGCCGGCTCGCCACCGAGTCTGCGGGCCAGATAGCGGTGCACCTCGTCCGCGTACCGGTCGAAGAGCACGGCGAACGCCTCCGGCTCGTCCCGGGACCGCGCAATGACCGAGGCGTCGCTCTCCGGCCCCGCGCGGACGCCTGGCTCCACGGTCATCGGGACTCCTCTCGTCCAAGGGAACACGCGTCGAAAGCTTGGGCTTTCACCTCTCCTTCGCCGCTCGCCCCGAACGGGTTCCCTTCGAGCTCCGGACGGGTTCCCTCCGAGCTCCGGGCGGGAGCACGCGTGCGCCGCCCGGGCATCGCGACGGACGGCGTCATCGAGGTGGACTCCGAGTGGCGAGTGGGGCCGGCTTCGGATCGCGCGCCGCACCGACGGCTGACGCATCGCCGGCTCAAGCCCCCGCAAACGAAGAAGCGCCCGGGCCGGCCGAAGCCGTCCCGGGCACTTCCCAGCAGGTCAGAGGGGATGTACCGCTCCCTCGTCCACGTAGACCCTGTGGGACTCGAACCCACAACCAATGGATTAAAAGTCCACTGCTCTGCCAATTGAGCTAAGGGTCCCCGCACCGGCTGACGCCGATGCGGCGCACCGGACGCGCCGATGCATCCCCGAGCATAGCCGGACGCGGCCGGGACTCCGATCGGGTATCGGCGACCCGGCCACGCCGGACGCGCACAAGGTCAGGGATCCACCGGTTCGGGCGCTCCCTTGCGCAGCGCCTCACGGGCGATGTTGCGTTCGTGTCCGGGGTTGAGGAACCAGTGCCGGGCCGAGGCCAGCCACCAGGCCGCGGCGAAGCCCAGCACGACGAGCACCGCGATCGGCGCGTAGTTGAACGTCTCCCAGGTCACCGGGGAGACCTGCGGCAGCATGAACAGGATCGTGATGACGACGACCCAGCCGACCGCGATCACCCCGATCGGACGGGACCAGCGGCCCAGGTGCCAGGGCCCGCGCTGGAAGTCGTCGCCCTTGCGCACCCGCAGGAACGTCGGGATGACGTAGGCGACATAGAGGCCGATGACCGCGATCGACGTCACGGCCGCGTAGGCCGCGTAGTTGATCAGGTACGGCAGTCCGAGCACGAGAGCGCCCAGCGCGGCCAGCCAGACCGCCGCGACGGGCGTGCGCGTGCGCGGGTTCACCGTGTGCCAGACGTTCGAGAAGGGCAGCGCCCCGTCCCGTGAAAAGGCGTAGATCATGCGGCTGTTGGCGGTCACGGACGCCATGCCGCAGAAGAGCTGCGCGCCGATCACGACCAGCAGCAGGAGCTTTCCGGACGTGGCACCCAGCGCGTCGAGCAGGATCTGCGCCGGGGGCGCGCCGGTCGTCGAGCCCAGCTCCCCGTTGTACGACTGGATGGCGAAGGTGAAGCCGAGGAGCAGGACGAACCCGGCGATCCACGACGTCCAGATGGAGCGCACGATGCCCTTGGGGCCGGCCGTCGAGGCGTCGTGGGTCTCCTCCGTCATGTGGGCGGAGGCGTCGTACCCGGTGAACGTGTACTGGGCCATGAGCAGACCGATGAGGACGACGTAGACCCCGCTGCCCCAGCCTGTGTTGTTGACGAACTTCGTGAACACGAAGTCCGCCGACTGGTGGTGGTCCGGCACGAAGGTCAGCGCGCCGACGATGACGGCGACGCCGATGACGTGCCACCACACGCTGATGCTGTTGAGCAGGGCGACGATCCCCACGCCGAACGTGTTGAGCAGCCCGTGCAGGATCAGGATCCCGGCGAACAGCAGGACCGTCCGGCCCGGCGTCACCTCGAAGTCGAACTGGAGGTTCAGATAGGCGCCGAGGAAGGACGCGGCGCCGAAGTCGATGCCCGCGGTCACGGCGACCTGGCCGAGGACGTTGAACCAGCCCGTGAACCAGGCCCAGGCCGCCGCGCTGCGTTCCGGGGCGAGCCGGTGGGCCCAGAAGTACAGGCCGGCGGAGGTCGGGTAGGCCGAACAGATCTCGGCCATCGCGAGTCCGACGAACAGCGTCATCAGACCGACCGCGACCCAGCCCCAGGTGATCACGGCGGGACCGCCGGTGTTCATGCCGAACAGATACAGCGTCAGGCAGCCCGACAGGACCGAGATGATCGTGAAGGAGACCGCGTAGTTGGAGAACGCCGACATGCGGCGGGCGAGCACCTGCGTGTAGCCGAGCTGGGCAAGCCGTTCTTCGTCCGACAGCCCACTGCCCGTGGCGTCATTTGTCATGCCCCCAGCGATTCCCTCGCGGGGGGCACGACATGCACCGAAGGGGGCAGCGAATTGGCTAGAAAAGACCTTTGTAACTCTGCCAGCCGCTCGTGATCTTCACCCGCGAGCCGAACGAGCCGTTCCCCTTGCCGGCGTTGCGGTAGACGTTCCCCGAGGTGTCGCGCACGACCAGGTCGTTCTTCCCGTCGCCGGTGATGTCGCCGACCCCGACGATCGCGTTGTACGACGCCCCCCAGGCGGAGAAGACCTTCACCCGGTCCTTCAACAGGCCCGTCCCCGTGCCGTTGTAGCGGTAGAGCGTTCCGGCCTTGTCGCGCGCGAGGAGGTCACCGATCCCGTCGCCGTTCAGGTCCCCGGCACCGACGATCTTCGTGTAGCCGGTCCAGGCGGAGCGGATCTTCTTGCCCGCGGCGAGTGTTCCGTCGCTCTTCGCGGCGAACAGGTAGATGTCCCCGGTCGAGGTCTTCCGAGCGAGCAGGTCGGACCGCCGGTCACCGGTCAGGTCGCGGGTTGTTCTCGGCGCCCCCGCGCCCGGACAGCGAAGTGGCCCCCACCCTGAAATCAGGTGGGGGCCACATCACTTGGCTACGTCAGCGGCGGTCAGCCGTTGCGCTTCCAGCGCGGCTTGTCGTCGCGGCGGAAGGAACCCGTGCTGGTTCCGGTGCCGGTCGTGCGGTGGTCGCCGCGGGGGCCGGCCGGGCGGTCGTGGCCGCCGGAGCGGAAGCCGCCGCCCGAGGGGCGGTCGCCCTGACGGTCACGGTTGAAGGGGCGGTCGCTGCCCCGGTGGCCGCCACGCTCGTCACGACGCTCGAAAGAACGGCCGCCACGGTCGTCACGGTTGAAGCCGCCACCGCGGTTGTCGTCACGACGGCCACCGCGGTCGTCGCGGTTGAAGCCGCCACCACGGTTGTCGTCACGACGCTCGAAAGAACGGCCGCCACGGTCATCGCGGTTGAAGCCGCCACCACGGTTGTCGTCACGACGGCCACCGCGGTCGTCGCGGTTGAAGCCGCCACCACGGTTGTCGTCACGACGCTCGAAAGAACGGCCGCCACGGTCGTCGCGGTTGAAGCCGCCACCGCGGTTGTCGTCACGACGCTCGAAGGAGCGGCCGCCACGGTCGTTGTCGCGGCGGAAGCCGCCACCGCGGTTGTCGTCACGACGGCCACCGCGGTCGTCGCGGTTGAAGCCGCCACCACGGTTGTCGTCACGGCGGAAGCCGCCACGGTCGTTGTCGCGGCGCTCGAAGTTGCCCCGCTCGTCACGGCGCTGACGCGGCTGCTCGTTCTGCTCGACGACGGGGGCCTCGGCGACCGGGGCCTCGGCGACGAGGGCCTGCTCGGCTGCCTCGGCGGCGGCGGCCACGGCCACCTCCGGGTCCTCGCCCCGCTCGCGCGCGGCACGGGCGATCAGGCGGTCGGACTCACCGCGCAGCTCGGCGGCGCGACGCTGCGCGCGCTCCAGCTCCTTGGTGAGCTGCGTGACCTCACGCTCGGCCTGCTGGGCGGCGTCGCCCGCGGACTGGGCCTGGACCTCGGTCATCGAGCGGGCGCCGGTGATCTCGGCGACCTCGGGCTCGAAGGCCGTACCGGAGTTGATGATGTGACGCGCGGCGTCGACGCCCGCGTCCTCCATCAGCCGGAAGATCTGGCGGCGCTGGTGCGGCAGCGACAGCGACACGACGGTGCCGGAGCGGCCGGCGCGGGCGGTGCGGCCGGAACGGTGCAGGTAGTCCTTGTGGTCACCGGCCGGGTCCACGTTCAGGACCAGGTCGATGCCGTCGACGTGGATACCGCGGGCGGCGACGTCGGTCGCGACGAGCGCGTTGACGTAACCGTCCTTGAAGTCGGCCAGCGTCCGCGTACGGGCGCCCTGCGTCATGCCGCCGTGCAGCGCGTCGGCCTTCACACCGGCGTCACGCAGCTGCTCGGCGATACGGTCGGCGCCCAGCTGGGTGCGGACGAAGATGATCGTGCGGCCCTTGCGGGAGGCGATCGCGGCGGTGACCGGCGCCTTGTCCTTGGGCTTCACGATGAGGATGTGGTGGGACATCGTCGTGACGTTGCCCTGGGCGCTGTCGACCTCGTGCGTGACCGGGTTGGTCAGGTAGCGCTTGACCAGCGTGGAGATCTCGTTCTCCATCGTGGCCGAGAACAGCATGCGCTGGCCGCCGCCCGGGATCTGGTCGAGCAGCTCGGTGACCTCGGGCAGGAAGCCCAGGTCGGACATCTGGTCGGCCTCGTCGAGGACCGCGACCTGGACGTTCTCCAGGGAGCAGGCGCCGCGGTTGATGATGTCGCGCAGTCGGCCCGGGGTGGCGACGAGGACGTCGACACCGCGCTCCAGGGCGTAGATCTGGTTGCCCATCGACGTACCGCCGCAGACGACCTTCATCTTCAGGCCGAGCACGTCGCCGTACGGCTGGAGGGCGTCCGCGACCTGCATCGCGAGCTCACGCGTCGGCGTGAGAATGATGCCGCGGGGCTTCTTCTTCTCGGTGTGGCCGGCGGAGAGCTGCGTGAGCAGCGGCAGACCGAAGGAGAGGGTCTTGCCGGAGCCGGTGCGGCCACGGCCGAGGATGTCCTTGCCGGCCAGGGCGTCCGGGATGGTCGCGGCCTGGATCGGGAAGGGGCTGGTCACGCCGTTCTGCGCGAGCTTGCGGACGACACCCTCGGGCAGGCCGAGGTCGGAGAAGGTCATCTCGGGAGCGGACTCGACGGTCTCGACGGCCTCGACGGCCTCGACGACCTCGATGATCTCGTTCACGGTGTCGTTCTGGTCGTTCTCGGGCACGACGACGTGATCAGTACTGGAAACAGACATGCGAAATGCGAACCTTCCGGAGTTCTTCGGCACGCGCCCAAACTCCGTGAAGTCGCAATCGACCGCCTCTATGCGGTCCGGCCACGGCAAGGGAGAGTACGCGCCACGCGGCGCTCTCTTTGGCGGCGCCGGGCAAATGGGATCAAACGATCTACCACCATACGCACCCTCCACCCCTGAAGGCAAACCCGACCCCATACGCCCAGGTCAGGACGTTTTCAGCGGGGTCAGGAGCCTAGACGGGCGAGCCGGCCTCGGGCGCCGGCTCGCGCTGGACGAGCTGGGTCGCGGGCTGTTCGTGCGCCGACGACGACGGCTCGGCGGATCCCGGATCGGACGACGGCGGAGTCGACACGGGCGGCGGCTCGGGGGTCGGCTCCGCCGTCGTGCGCGTGGGCGTCGGCTCACCCGGCGGCACCGGGTCCGTGGACGGGTCGCCGCCGCCCTTGTCGGTCGCCTTCGCGGACGGCTTCCCGCCCTTCGACGCGGACGCCGAGGGAGACGCGTCACCCGACTCCGACTCACCCGGCTTCGGCGACCTCTTGTGACCCTTGCCACCCTTCCCGCCGTGCGATCCGATGCCGCCGCCGCCCCCCGCGGTCCCGCCGTCCGGCTCCTCGCCCGCCCGCTGCCCCGCCGAGTGCGAGGGGCCGGGCCGGTCGTCCCCGTCGTTGCCCACGCTCATGCAGCCGGCGGCGGCTGCGACGGCCATGACCGTGGCGGCCAGACGGACGGGTACGTACAAGGCGCGCACGGGCGGCCACCTCCGTAGGGGGCGTCCCCCGGCTCGGGCGGAGCCGGGAGCGCGGGGAAGGAACGGGAGTTCCCCCTGTCCAACTCCCGTCGCCCGCAAGAGGACACGCGCCCCCGGACCCGACAGGGCCCCGGGGCATGTCGGAGCGCTCTCCAGGCCCTGACGAAACGTCACACGGCGGGCTCGTCGGACGGGCCCGCGGCCCCGGTGGCACTGATCGCGCGGGCGGGACGGGCGGAGGGCACGTACCCCCGGCGCGCCCGGCACCCCGGGAACGACCCGGCGAAGGCGGGAGCGGCGGCGGTCCGGGCGTGAGGGCGAGGACGGGAGGGCGGGGACGGCATGGGGAGCGCTCGTACCCGGTCGCGCCGGCCGCGCGTCGCATCCGGCCCCTTCGGGCCCTCCGCCGATACCCCCCGCGAGCGCCTCGTCCCCGACAATGGCCATGTGCTGGAGATGACGCGCGAAACCTTCGAAGAGCTCGTGAGCCAGGCCCTCGACAAGATCCCGCCCGAGCTGACCCGGGTCATGGACAACGTCGCCGTGTTCGTCGAGGACGAGCCCCCGGCCGACGACCCCGAACTCCTCGGCCTCTACGAAGGAACCCCGCTCACCGACCGCGGCGAGTGGTACGCCGGCGTACTCCCCGACCGCATCTCGATCTACATGGGCCCGATCCTGCGGATGTGCGAGACCCCGGACGAGGTGGTCCACGAGGTCGCCGTGACCGTCATCCACGAGATCGCCCACCACTTCGGCATCGACGACGAACGGCTGCACGAGCTGGGCTGGGGCTGACCGGACGACGCCCGCGCGGGCGACCACCCTCGCCGCCACCGCCCGCGGCGACCGCCCGCCGGGCCCGGCTCCGCCCGCATACCCGCCCCGGCACTTGGGCATACGGGACCAATGGTCCGCGCCCGCGCCGCCGCAACCGCCCTCGTCCGCCGCACCGCCGACCGTGCCCGCCGGGCGCTCCCCGCGCTCGGCCGCCGTCGCGCCCGCCGCCGGCCCGCCGTGCCGGAGCTCACCGCCCGGCCCAACCCGTACGTCCGCGCCCTCGGACTCCTCTGTGTGGTGCTGCTCGGCGCCTGGCTCGGACTGCTGGTGGTGGGCAACGTGCGCGTCCCCGTCGGCCCCATGAACACCACCATGACCCTGCGCCCCTCCCTCACCGGCGGCACGAAGATCAACGTCTCCCCGCTCGGCGCCCTGGAACTGCGGAGTCACCAGGCCCCGCTGCGCCTCGACGTGGACGTGGACCAGCTCGACCCGGACCGCGCGCAGGCCCTCGTCGACCACCCCGAACGGCTGTCCGGCCTCCAGGACGAGGTGGCCCGGGACGTCGAGGACGGCACGATCGACCTGGCCGTGCGCTCCTGCATAGCCGTGGTCGTCGGCGCCACCGCCCTCGGCCTCGGCGTCTACCGCCGGCCGCGCCGGGCACTCGCCGCCGGCGGCCTCGCCCTCGCCCTGCTGGCCGCCTCCGGAGCGACCGCCTTCGCCACCTGGAACCCCAACTCGGTACTGGAGCCGAAGTACTCCGGGCTGCTGTCCTCCGCGCCCTCCCTGGTCGGCAACGCCCGCAACATCGTCAGCGAGTTCGACGTCTACCAGAAGGAGTTGGCGCGCCTGGTGACGAACGTGACGAAGCTGTACGACGTCACGTCCACCCTCCCCGCCTACGAGCCCGACCCGACCACGATCCGGGTCCTGCACGTCTCGGACATCCACCTCAACCCGGCGAGCTGGAAGATCATCGCCTCGCTCGTGAAGCAGTACTCCATCAACGTGATCGTCGACTCCGGCGACACCATGGACCACGGCACGGCCGCCGAGAACGGCTTCCTGGACCCGGTGCCGGACCTGGGCGCCCCGTACGTCTGGGTGCGCGGCAACCACGACTCGCGCCTCACCCAGCGCTACCTGCAACGCATGAGGAACGTCCACGTCCTCGACGACGGGCGGGCCGTCTCCGTCGCCGGGCTGCGCTTCGCGGGCATCGGCGACCCCCAGTTCACCCCGGACCGCGCGGTCGCGCCCGGCGGCGACGCCGCGGAGGATCTCGCCGGCGCCCGCCTCGCCTCGGCCCTGCGCGACCAGAGCGCCGCGGGCACCCCGGCGGACATCGCGATCGTGCACGAACCCGCCGCGGCGCGCGGGACGGACGGCGAGGTGCCCCTGGTGCTCTCCGGCCATCTGCACCACGAGGAGATGGAGGTCATGAAGTACGGCACCCGGCTGCGCGTCGAGGGCTCGACGGGCGGCAGCGGCCTGCGGGCGGTCGAGGGCAAGTACCCGGACCCGATCGAGGCCTCGGTCCTGTACTTCGACCGGGACACCCGGCACCTCCAGGCCTGGGACGAGATCAGGCTGGGCGGTCTCGGCCTCACGAGCGCCGAGGTCAGCCGCCACCTCCCGAAGGAGAACCAGCCCGGCGCGACCCCGTCGCCGACCGCCTCGCCGAGCCCCACCGGAACGGCTCGGTAAACCGTTTTGGCGATACCTCCCGCCATCCCATATGCTTCTCACGTCCCCGACGCGCTGAAGAGCGCGCAGGCGGGCCGATAGCCCTCATCGTCTAGCGGCCTAGGACGCCGCCCTTTCAAGGCGGTAGCACGGGTTCGAATCCCGTTGGGGGTACGCAACACCGTGTGCGACACTTGCTTCGCTCGTTCGCACACAAAGCTTGGTCCTGTGGAGCAGCTTGGAGTGCTCGCCACCCTGTCAAGGTGGAGGCCGCGGGTTCAAATCCCGTCAGGACCGCTGAGGTTTCCCCGGAAACCTCGTGGCTGGGTAGCTCAGTTGGTACGAGCGATCGCCTGAAAAGCGATAGGTCGCCGGTTCGACCCCGGCCCCAGCCACAGCAGAGGCCCCGATCTTCGGATCGGGGCCTTTTTCGTGCCCCGGCGGAGGACCGGCACGCAAAAGCGTTCGCCAGTCATTTCGCCGAGGTGAGATCCTGGACCGCGTATGTCTACGCACCCTGCCCCCGCCCTCGGCGATCTCGCCCCCCGCCTGGCCGAACTGTCCCTGCGCGACGCGCAGCGGCTCGGCCGCAGGCTCGACGGCGCGCGCAAGATCCGCAAGCCCGAGGCCCGCTCCGCCGTGTTCGCCGAGATCGAGGCGGAGGTCACCCGGGGCGAGGCCCGGATGGCCGAACGCCGCGCCCGCGTACCCGCCATCACCTATCCCGAGCAGCTCCCGGTCAGCCAGAAGAAGGACGTGATCGCGGACGCCATCCGTGACCACCAGGTCGTGATCGTGGCCGGCGAGACCGGATCCGGGAAGACCACGCAGATCCCGAAGATCTGCATGGAGCTGGGCCGGGGCGTGCGCGGCATGATCGGGCACACCCAGCCCCGCCGTATCGCCGCGCGGACGGTGGCCGAGCGCGTCGCCGACGAGCTGGACACACCGCTCGGCGAGGCCGTCGGCTGGAAGGTCCGCTTCACCGACCAGGTGAACCCGGACGCCACCTTCGTCAAGCTGATGACGGACGGCATCCTGCTCGCCGAGATCCAGACGGACCGCGAGCTGCGCGCCTACGACACGATCATCATCGACGAGGCCCATGAGCGGTCCCTCAACATCGACTTCCTGCTCGGCTACCTCGCCCAGCTGCTGCCCAGACGCCCCGACCTCAAGGTCGTCATCACCTCCGCGACCATCGACCCGGAGCGCTTCTCCCGGCACTTCGGTGACGCCCCGATCGTCGAGGTGAGCGGCCGGACCTACCCCGTCGAGGTGCGCTACCGCCCGCTTCTGGAAGAGGACTCCGAGGACACCGACCGCGACCAGATCACCGCGATCTGCGATGCCGTCGAGGAGCTCCAGGCCGAGGGCAAGGGCGACATCCTCGTCTTCCTGTCCGGCGAGCGAGAGATCCGCGACACCGCGGACGCGCTGGACAAGAGGAACTACCGCTTCACCGAGGTGCTCCCCTTGTACGCGCGGCTCTCGCACGCCGAGCAGCACCGCGTCTTCCAGCAGCACACCGGCCGCAGGATCGTTCTGGCGACCAACGTCGCCGAGACCTCGCTCACCGTCCCGGGCATCAAGTACGTCATCGACCCGGGCACCGCGCGCATCTCCCGCTACAGCCACCGCACGAAGGTGCAGCGGCTGCCCATCGAGCCGGTGTCGCAGGCGAGCGCCAACCAGCGCAAGGGCCGCTGCGGCCGTACGTCCGACGGCATCTGCGTCCGGCTGTACTCCGAGGACGACTTCCTGTCCCGGCCCGAGTTCACCGACGCCGAGATCCTCCGCACGAACCTCGCCTCCGTCATCCTCCAGATGACCGCGGCCGGCCTCGGCGACATCGAGAAGTTCCCCTTCCTCGACCCGCCGGACCACCGCAACATCCGCGACGGAGTCCAGCTCCTCCAGGAACTGAACGCGCTGGACCCGGCCGAGAAGGACGCCCGCAAGCGGCTCACCCCGACCGGCCGCAAGCTCGCCCAGCTGCCCGTCGACCCCCGCCTCGCCCGGATGGTCCTGGAGGCCGACAAGAACGGCTGCGCCCGCGAGGTCATGGTGATCGCCGCCGCGCTCTCCATCCAGGACCCGCGCGAGCGGCCCTCGGAGAAGCAGGCCCAGGCCGACCAGCAGCACGCCCGCTTCAAGGACGAGACGTCCGACTTCCTCGCCTTCCTCAACCTGTGGCGCTACCTGCGCGAGCAGCAGAAGGAGCGCGGCTCGTCCGCCTTCCGCCGGATGTGCAAGCAGGAGTACCTGAACTTCCTGCGCATCCGCGAGTGGCAGGACATCTACAGCCAGCTGCGGACCGTCGCCAAGCAGATGGGCATCCACCTGAACGAGGAGGACGCTCCCGAGCAGAGCGTCCACGTGTCGCTGCTCGCCGGTCTGCTCTCGCACGTCGGCATGAAGGACGTGAAGGAGACCGGCGGGGAGAGCGGACGCGGCGCGGGCAAGAACGAGTACCTCGGCGCGCGCAACGCCAAGTTCGCGATCTTCCCGGGCTCGGCGCTCTTCAAGAAGCCCCCGCGCTTCGTGATGTCCGCTGAGCTCGTCGAGACCTCCCGGCTCTGGGCGCGCGTCAACGCCCGCGTCGAGCCGGAGTGGATCGAACCGCTGGCCGGCCATCTCCTCAAGCGGACGTACAGCGAGCCGCACTGGGAGAAGGACCAGGCCGCCGTGATGGCGTACGAGAAGGTCACGCTGTACGGCGTGCCGATCGTCGCGCAGCGGAAGGTGAACTACGGGCGCATCGACCCGGAGGTCAGCCGCGAGCTGTTCATCCGCAACGCGCTGGTCGAGGGCGACTGGCGCACGCACCACAAGTTCTTCGCCGACAACCGCAAGCTCCTCACCGAGGTCGAGGAGCTGGAGCACCGCGCGCGCCGCCGGGACATCCTGGTCGACGACGAGACCCTCTACGACTTCTACGAGCAGCGGGTGCCCGAACACGTGGTGTCGGGGGCGCACTTCGACTCGTGGTGGAAGCACAAGCGCCATGAGGAGCCCGAACTCCTCGACTTCGAGCGCTCGATGCTCATCAACGACCGCGCCGGGCAGGTCACGAAGGACGACTACCCGGACTCCTGGCGGCAGGGGCCGCTGAAGTTCCGCGTGACCTACCAGTTCGAGCCGGGGGCGGACGCGGACGGCGTGACCGTCCACGTGCCGCTCCAGGTCCTCAACCAGGTCACGGACGAGGGCTTCGACTGGCAGATCCCGGGGCTGCGCGAGGAAGTGGTCACGGAGCTGATCCGCTCCCTGCCGAAGCCGATCCGGCGGAACTACGTCCCGGCCCCCAACTTCGCGCAGAAGTTCCTGGAGCGGGCGGTTCCCCTCCAGGAGCCGCTGACGCAGACCATGGCGCGCGAACTCAAGCGGATGGTCGGGGTGCCGCTGACGGCGGACGACTTCGACTGGTCCCGGCTTCCCGACCACCTGCGGATCACCTTCAGGATCGTGGACGAGCGGCGCCGCAAGCTCGCCGAGGACAAGGACCTGGAGGCCCTGAAGGTCCGGCTGAAGCCGAAGGCGCGCAAGGCCATCTCGCAGGCCGCCGCGGCGACCGCCGAGCGCTCGGGCGGCGAGTCCCTGGAGCGGACGGGGCTGACGGACTGGACGATCGGCTCGCTCAGCCGTCTCTTCGAGACGCGCCGGGCGGGCCAGCCGGTGAAGGCGTACCCCGCGCTGGTCGACGACGGCCCCGCGGCGAACACCGTCTCGGTCCGGCTCTTCGACACGGAGGCCGAGCAGGCCGAGGCCATGTGGAAGGGCATCCGCCGGCTGATCCTGCGCAACATCCCGGTGAACCCGGGCAAGTTCGCCTCGGACAAGCTCACCAACGCCCAGAAGCTCGCCCTGTCCGCGAACCCGCACGGCTCGGTCCAGGCGCTCTTCGACGACTGCGCCATGGCCGCGGCGGACAAGCTGATCGGCGACTTCGGCGGCCCGGCGTGGGACGAGGAGTCGTACCGCAAGCTGTACGACAAGGTGCGCGCCGAGATCGTCGACACGACCGTGCGCACCGTCGGGCAGGTGGAGCAGGTACTGGCCGCCTGGCAGGCCTGTGAGCGCCGCCTGAAGGGCGTCAGGAGCCCGACCCTGCTCGCGAACCTCACGGACGTGCGCAAGCAGCTGGACGCCCTCGTGAAGCCCGGCTTCGTCACGGCGACCGGGCTGCGGCGGCTGCCGGACCTGATGCGTTATCTGGTGGCCGCGGACCGCCGGCTTCAGCAGATGCCGACCGGCGTCCAGCGGGACACCTCCCGCATGGAGAAGGTCCATGAGATGCAGGACGAGTACGCCTGGCTCCTGGAGCAGTTGCCGCAGGGCCGGCCGGTGCCCGCGTCGGTCCGGGACATCCGCTGGATGATCGAGGAGCTGCGGGTGAGCTATTTCGCCCACGCGCTCGGCACGGCGTATCCCGTCTCCGACAAGCGGATCGTGAAGGCGATCGACGCGGCGGCACCGTGACGGAGCCTGTACACGCGGTGAGTTCGACCCTGGGCCCACCCTCCTGTACAGTCTCTTTTCGCAGCACAGCGCACGAACAAGTCGCTGCGAATCAAGGTCCTGTGGAGCAGCTTGGAGTGCTCGCCACCCTGTCAAGGTGGAGGCCGCGGGTTCAAATCCCGTCAGGACCGCAGTAGAGAAGGCCCGGAGCTTCGGCTCCGGGCCTTCTGCTTTGCACCGCTTATCGCTTCGCGTGCGCCCGCCGGCGCCCCAACGGCCGCCCCCACGGCGTCTCCCCGCTTCTTGACGGCGTCACATTCCAGCGGGTACCCCGGAAGTCAGGGCTCGCGCCCTGCCGGCCCCCTGGAGGTGCGTATGGCGGTGTCCGCCCGGCACGAGACCCGAGCTCTGCTCCGAGCCCATCTGGCGGCCGCCTCGGGCTATCGCCATCTGACGCGGCACTGCCCGGTCTGCCATCGGCTCCTGCGGCTGGCCATGGAACCCGCTCCGTACGACGAACAGGACCCCGAGAGCGCCCCGGAGGACGAAGGCCCCTCCACCGCGTGACCGAAGACCCCGGCCGGGAGGACCGCGCGGTGCGACCCTTGGGAGGGGAGTGCGTGAGGAGTGCGTGCGTCAGGGCCCAACTCCCCTAGCGCAGAAGGCTCGCATGCGACAAGGACTCTGGCATGTGACGGGAGTCACCGCATAGGTTTTCAGAAGTGCGGAACTTACCCCCCTCCTACAACGAGTCAATTTAATATGTGCAATTGCACTTCACGTCGAGGCTGTTCACAGCCGATCCGACACCTGCCCCCAGACTCCGACAAGGCCGCTCACAGGCCGGTCGCCGAGGCGCGTGGACCGCACAAAAAAGATCGCGCTGGACCCGGCGGAGTCCAACGCGATCTACGACGCACCCTGTTCATATGGCGGAAAAGCTGGGGCGTGGGCTCTGTTGGGGCAGAACCCGCGTCGCTTGGAGCTGTGGTTCGGACGCCTCGACGGATTGGGGGGTCCGTCGACTTGTCCGGTTATGCGGGGTCTCAGGCCTCACTGCGCTGCTGCGGGATACCCGCGAGCAGTGCGCGGACCTCAGCCTCGCGGTAGCGGCGGTGTCCGCCGAGCGTGCGGATGGACGTAAGCTTGCCGGCCTTCGCCCACCGCGTGACCGTCTTGGGGTCGACGCGGAACATCGTGGCGACCTCAGCCGGGGTCAGCAGCGGCTCGGCATCAGGGGTGCGAGCGGTCATGAGCGGCCTCCTCGGGAGAACCGAACCTTCTCGGTTCTTTCCTCTAAATTCTGCACCTTGACCCGCGTTGCCCGAAATGGCGGACGCGAGTCGAGTCGGTTATAGGACGAACGGCTTGTCCTCGGCACTACAACTACACCATCCGTCCAGCCGCGTCGGCCAAACCGATGGAATTGCCCTCCCAGGTGTTCATCAGCGACGGAAGCCGATGGACCATGCCATAGCGGACAGTCACGCCACTGTGACGATCAGTCACAGGACGATCAGGAGTCATCAGACCCCCCATAGCGTGCAATGCTGAGATTCCACCCATACGTGGGCGGAGAGAGCCCTCCCCCGGACTCCTTGTCCTATTTTGGCACGAGGAGGGGCAAGCGATGCAAGAGCCAGGTAAGTGCCATCCATCACGCTTGACACCCGTTGACGCATAAGCCCGGATCGGGACCTACGTCCTGGAGTGAGGGTTCTTCAGCGTGTGAGGACCATACGCGAGTTCGACACCGTTCCTGTGAGAAGCAGATCACATCGATCGGCAGGCCCAGGAACCCCTCCCGTCCCACACGAACCCACCGGAACAGCCCTTTGGGCTGAATCATCCGGAAGTGTCCCGCATGACCCGATCGTGGATGCTCCTGCCGTCAGTTCGCCGAGCGCCGGTCCCTGACCGTCCGCCAGCGCTCCACCAGCCGCCCGTACGCCTCGCCCGCCGTCGCCCCGTCCCCGGTGCGCAGCGCCTCGATGCCCTCCGCGACGTCCGCGGCCGAGTGGTCGTCCTCCAGGTGCCCGGCCGGCAGCGCGTGCACGAGCCCTCCGTAGTCCAGCTCGACCAGGGAGCGCGGATGGAACTCCTCCAGCCAGCGCCCCACGTCCACCAGACCGTCGATCAGCGGTCCCTCGTCCAGGGCGTCCCGGAGCGTGCGCAGGCCCCGCGCCGTGCGCCGCCGGGCCTGCACCATCGGCGTCCGGTAGCGCAGCCTCGGCGCGGCACCTCCCGGGCCCGCCCCCTTGTCGTACTCCCGCTCCTCCTCGGAGACGAGCACGAACCAGTTCAGCGGCACCTGCCAGGTCGAGGTGCGGATCCACGGACGGGCGTCGGGGTTGCGGACCAGCCAGCGCTCGTAGTCGAGGGCGGCCTGACGGCGAACCAACGGCGGCAGCACCGCGTCGAGGACCGGTGCCGGGAGCTCCTCGCCGATCTCGTCCAGGGCCTGCCAGCCACGCAGCCGGGTGCGCCAGGGGCAGACGCAGACCACGCCGTCCACCTCGGCCACGAACGCGTCGGCGCTCTCGTGCACCGGCACGGGGACCGGCGGAGTGGGCAGCAAGTCGGCCAGCGAACGGCGCAGTTCGTCCTGGTACGAGGGGCGCTCGGCGCGCCGGGCGTAGCGCGTCCAGTGATCGCGCTCCGCCTCCGGGAACGCCACGAGTGGCTCGTACACGCGCAGGTACGACGTGTACGGCACGATCACCGCGGACACCTTGGGCACGCCTGCTCCCTCCCCCGACGACCACCGGGAAAACCAGCGAGAACCACTCACAACCTGAAGAGAAATCTATGCAAATCGAACCATGGCCGTACCCCGTCGGTAGGTGATCCTGAACACTGCGCCGAAGGCGGGTCGGCGCAGGCCCTACTCTCATGCCCACGGAGCCCGCCATCCGCACGGGCCCCGCACCCAACCGCCGCTCATTACCTGGGAGTCACCACAGTGACCGACGTAACCGGCGCGCCTGCTGATGTACTGCACACCCTGTTCCACTCGGACCAGGGCGGTCATGAGCAAGTCGTCCTCTGCCAGGACCGCGCCAGCGGCCTGAAGGCCGTCATCGCCCTCCACTCCACCGCTCTGGGCCCGGCCCTCGGCGGCACGCGCTTCTACCCGTACGCGAGCGAGGCGGAGGCCGTCGCCGACGCGCTCAACCTCGCCCGCGGGATGTCGTACAAGAACGCCATGGCCGGTCTCGACCACGGCGGCGGCAAGGCCGTGATCATCGGGGACCCCGAGCTGATCAAGACCGAGGAGCTGCTCCTCGCCTACGGCCGGTTCGTCGCCTCGCTCGGCGGCCGGTACGTCACGGCCTGCGACGTCGGCACCTACGTGGCCGACATGGACGTCGTGGCGCGCGAGTGCCGCTGGACGACCGGCCGCTCCCCGGAGAACGGCGGCGCGGGCGACTCGTCGGTGCTGACCGCCTTCGGTGTCTTCCAGGGCATGCGGGCCTCCGCCCAGCACCTGTGGGGCGACCCGACTCTGCGCGGCCGCAAGGTCGGCGTCGCCGGCGTCGGCAAGGTGGGCCACCACCTGGTCGACCACCTGCGGGCGGACGGCGCCGAGGTCGTGATCACGGACGTGCGCGCGGACTCCGTGCGGCGGATCCTGGACCAGCACCCGACCGGTGTCACGGCCGTCGCCGACACCGAGGCGCTGATCCGTACCGAGGGCCTCGACATCTACGCGCCGTGCGCGCTGGGCGGCGCGCTCGACGACACGACCGTGCCGGCGCTCACCGCGCGCGTGGTGTGCGGGGCGGCCAACAACCAGCTGGCGCACCCGGGCGTGGAGAAGGACCTCGCGGACCGCGGGATCCTGTACGCCCCCGACTACGTGGTGAACGCGGGCGGTGTCATCCAGGTCGCCGACGAACTGCACGGCTTCGACTTCGACCGGTGCAAGGCCAAGGCGGCGAAGATCTTCGACACCACGCTGGCCATATTCGCACGTGCGAAGGAGGACGGGATTCCGCCGGCCGCCGCGGCCGACCGGATCGCCGAACAGCGGATGGCGGAGGCACGCTCTCACTGACCCTTTCCGGGGCCATATGTGCTTGTCAGGGACCCGCCGACGGCTGTCGGGGAGACAACTCTCACGTCTGTCGGCGGGTCGGACGCCAAGAAGAGGTTAAAATCGCGGTTGACCAGCGAGGACAGGGCACCTTGTTGGTTCTGGGCCAGGGCGCGTGCTGCGGGCGACGTACCGTATGGGCGTGGGCTCAGGTACCGTGGAAGCCCTACGGACCGGTCTCTCCATGGAGAGTCCGTTCCCGATCATGAACGCGTGTCAAGACTCTGGGGCCGTCGAGCCTCGTATCCGAGGGGGTCGAGCCATGGGGCGCGGCCGGGCAAAGGCCAAGCAGACGAAGGTCGCCCGCCAGCTGAAGTACAGCAGCGGCGGGACTGACCTCTCGCGTCTGGCCAATGAGCTGGGCGCTTCGACTTCGAGCCAGCCGCCGAATGGCGAGCCGTTCGAGGACGACGACGAGGAAGACGACCCGTACGCACAGTACGCGGATCTCTACAACGACGACGACGAGGACGACGACGACCAGTCCGGTCCTCAGTCGCAACGTCGCGGCGCTTGACGCAACAGCGTCCCTCGCAGTTTCCGCGATCTTCTCAGCGGGTCTCCCTGAAGTGGTTTTCCGGAAGATCCCGCCTGGCGGATTTCTCGTAGTGACTGCACTTCACCCGGTCCGGGGCCTCAGCGCCGGACCGGGTTTCGTGCTGCCCAGGGGGCTCAGTTCGCGTAGTCGCCGATCAGCTCCGCGCCCGTCGCGTGGTCGCCGCGCTCGGTGATCTCACCGGCGATCCAGGCGTCCACTCCGCGGTCCGCGAGGGTGGCCAGGGCCACCTCGGCCGACTCCTCGGGGACGATCGCCATCATGCCGACGCCCATGTTCAGCGTCTTCTCCAGCTCCAGGCGCTCGACGTCGCCCGTCCGGCCGACCAGGTCGAAGACGGGGGCCGGGGTCCAGGTCTCGCGGTCGACGACGGCGTGCAGGCCGTCCGGGATCACCCGGGCCAGGTTGGCCGCGAGGCCGCCGCCCGTGATGTGGCTGAACGCGTGCACCTCGGTGGTCCGCGTCAGGGCCAGGCAGTCCAGCGAGTAGATCTTGGTGGGCTCCAGGAGCTCCTCGCCGAGCGTGCGGCCGAACTCCTCGATGTGCTGCTCCAGGCCGAGCTTCGCCCGGTCGAGGAGGACGTGCCGGACGAGCGAGTACCCGTTCGAGTGAAGACCGGAGGCCGCCATGGCGATCACCGCGTCACCCGTTCGGATGCGGTCGGGGCCGAGCAGCTGGTCGGCCTCCACCACGCCCGTACCGGCGCCGGCGACGTCGAAGTCGTCCGGACCCAGCAGGCCGGGGTGCTCGGCCGTCTCGCCGCCCACCAGGGCGCAGCCCGCGAGGACACAGCCCTCGGCGATGCCCTTCACGATGGCCGCCACCCGCTCGGGGTGGACCTTGCCGACGCAGATGTAGTCGGTCATGAAGAGCGGCTCGGCTCCGCACACGACGATGTCGTCCATGACCATGGCGACCAGGTCGCGGCCGATGGTGTCGTACACGCCGAGCCGACGGGCCACGTCGACCTTGGTGCCCACGCCGTCGGTGGCCGAGGCGAGCAGCGGGCGCTCGAACCGCTTGAGGGCGGAGGCGTCGAAGAGGCCGGCGAATCCGCCGAGGCCGCCGAGAACCTCGGGGCGCTGCGTCTTCTTCACCCACTCCTTCATGAGCTCCACGGCGCGGTCGCCGGCCTCGATGTCGACGCCGGCAGCCGCGTAGGAAGCACCGGAGGCACTGCCCGTCGCCGTAGGTGACTGATCAGACACAGAAGACATTGCCTGGGATCTTTCGGGTTGGTGAAACGGGGCTCTGCGGCACTTACGGGCGACGGATGGCGTCAGCCGCGGCCGTGGCTGCGGGACCCGCGGCCAGCTCGGTCTCCAGGAGCTGCTTACCGAGCAGCTCGGGGTCGGGAAGGTCCATCGGGTACTCGCCGTCGAAGCACGCGCGGCAGAGGTTCGGCTTGTCGATGGTCGTGGCCTCGATCATGCCGTCGATGGAGATGTACGACAGGGAGTCGGCGCCCAGCGAGGTGCCGATCTCCTCGATGGTCATGCCGTTCGCGATCAGCTCGGCGCGGGTCGCGAAGTCGATGCCGAAGAAGCAGGGCCACTTCACGGGCGGCGAGGAGATCCGGATGTGGATCTCGGCGGCACCCGCCTCGCGGAGCATCCGGACGAGGGCGCGCTGGGTGTTGCCGCGCACGATCGAGTCGTCGACGACGACCAGACGCTTGCCCTTGATGACTTCCTTGAGCGGGTTCAGCTTCAGCCGGATGCCCAGCTGGCGGATGGTCTGCGAGGGCTGGATGAAGGTCCGGCCGACGTACGCGTTCTTCACCAGGCCGGCGCCGAACGGAATGCCGGAGGCCTCCGCGTAACCGATCGCGGCGGGCGTCCCGGACTCCGGGGTCGCTATCACCAGGTCGGCTTCGACCGGCGCTTCCTTGGCGAGTTTGCGGCCCATCTCGACACGCGAGAGGTACACGTTCCGACCGGCGATGTCCGTGTCGGGGCGCGCCAGGTAGACGTACTCGAAGACGCAGCCCTTGGGCTTCGCTTCCGCGAATCGGGAGGTCCGCAGGCCGTTCTCGTCGATGGCGACGAACTCGCCCGGCTCGATCTCGCGCACATAGCTGGCGCCGCAGATGTCCAGGGCGGCGGACTCGGAGGCCACCACCCAGCCGCGCTCCAGGCGGCCGAGGACCAGCGGGCGGATGCCCTGCGGGTCACGGGCGGCGTAGAGCGTGTGCTCGTTCATGAAGACGAGGCTGAAGGCTCCCTTGACCTGCGGGAGGACCTTCACGGAGGCCTCCTCGACGGTCAGCGGCTTGCCGTCGTCGTCGACCTGGGCCGCGAGGAGCGCGGTGAGCAGGTCGGTGTCGTTGGTGGCCGCCACACGGGTGGTGCGGCCTTCCTGCTTGGGCAGGTCGGCGACCATCTCGGCGAGCTGCGCCGTGTTGACCAGGTTGCCGTTGTGGCCGAGCGCGATGGAACCGTGCGCGGTGGCACGGAACGTCGGCTGGGCGTTCTCCCACACAGAGGCACCGGTGGTCGAGTAGCGGGCGTGACCGACCGCGATGTGACCCTGGAGCGAACCGAGCGAGGTCTCGTCGAAGACCTGGGACACGAGGCCCATGTCCTTGAAGACGAGAATCTGGGAGCCGTTGCTGACCGCGATTCCCGCGGATTCCTGACCCCGATGCTGGAGGGCGTAGAGCCCGAAGTAAGTGAGCTTGGCGACCTCT
Organism: Streptomyces sp. NPDC005302; assembly: GCF_040607345.1. Classification (NCBI taxonomy): domain Bacteria; kingdom Bacillati; phylum Actinomycetota; class Actinomycetes; order Kitasatosporales; family Streptomycetaceae; genus Streptomyces; species Streptomyces sp. NPDC005302. Next base: position 498,643 of record NZ_JBEXGN010000001.1, on the reverse strand, counting down.
TCGCCCGGAGCCCAGACACCGAAGACGCCGCAAGCGTCCTGGGGGCCTTTCTCACCGGGGAGCAGATCATGATTGAGTCGACCGTCACCACGTGGCACGGCACCGAGTGTAGGCGAGATCGACCACTGGTCCGAATTGGGGATTCGGGTCCCCGAGCGGTCACTCAGCGGCAGCTGCTTGGACGATTGTGCCGTTCTCGCTGGTCAGCGTGATGCCACGATGATCCACCACGTACGAGGTGCGGCCGTCGAAGAGCTCCAGCAGGGCCTTCTCCGTCCTCATGAGTGAGCGGTCGCACATCATGCGGGTGGTCCTGGCCGGCCCGAGGGTGATATGTCCGTCGCTCACGGTGGCCCGGGCGGACGCGTGGTTGCAGCCGAGACGGCCGTCGAGGGTGCCGTCCTCGCCGAGCACGAAGTACGCGTCGGTCCCCTTCGGGAGCGACCGCGAGGTGTTCCTGTCACCGAGTGCCGTGACCGTCCACTTCGTCCCGCGCAGGGGTGCGTCCTTCTCCTTGGTGAGGCTGATCCGGTCGCCGCCGCCGGCGGTGAGGGTCAGCCGGTCGCCGGCGGTCTTCGCGGTGAACGCGTCCTGGCCGGCGATCGAGCGGCTCAGGTTCCGCTCGAAGTTCGCCGGGCCCTTCGCGCAGCCCATCTCGGTCGTCCGGAGCGCGCCGAACGCGACCCGGTCGCCCTTGACGGTGGCCTGCGAACCGAATCCGTTGCAGCCGAGGTTGCCGCTGACGCGGCCGTCCTCGCCGATCTTCAGATACGCGCCGGCTGGTGCCTTCGCGGTCCTTCCGTCCACGGTGAGGCTGTCGACCGTCCAGTGGACTCCGGTCACCGGCGATCCCGTCCCGACGGAACCGCTTCCCGCCGTATGGGTACCGCACGCCACGGCGAGGGGAAGCAGGGTCAGGACACTGAGGGTCATTCGCTGCTTGTCCATGCCGATGGGACGGGAGGGGTGGGGGATTCGGTTCCCCTCCCGGGGCGAGGGCGCCCGATCGGGGGACGGGCGCGGGCGGGGGCGAGGACCGGGCTGCGGACGGTTCGGCACGTCAAGGGACGGTGGATGTCGGGTGGTTCGGGCCGTGCGGAGACGGCGGCCCGCGCACGTGGGCCGGTTCGGGACGCGCGGGAACAAGTGGCCCGCAGGCGTCGGGCGGTTCGGCCGTCGTCGCGGGAGCAGCGGTCGGCGGAGACCTGCCGGGAGGCTCAGCCCATGAGGGGCAGCAGACCGGCGAGGTCGGCGCGTTCACCGCTGGCGCTGACCTTCGCCTCGTCGAGCGCCGCCTTCCACTCCGTACGTCCCGTCGCGAGCCGGATCCAGGTCAGCGGGTCCGTCTCCACGACGTTCGGCGGGGTGCCGCGGGTGTGCCGGGGGCCCTCGACGCACTGCACGACGGCGTACGGCGGGACCCGCACCTCCGTCGACGCGCCGGGCGCCTTCACAGCGAGCGCGTCGGCGAGCAGCCGGGTGCAGGCGGCGAGGGCCTGGCGGTCGTACGGGATGTCGAGGCCGGGGACCCCGCGGTTCAGGTCGTCGGTGTGGACGACGAGTTCGACGGTCCGGGTGACGAGGTAGTCGGCGAGGGTCATCGCGCCGGTCCGCGCGGCGAGCAGCCGGCCGTCCGTCGCCGTGGCCAGGCGCTCGGTGATCCGCTGCTCGGTGCGGGCGAACAGCGCGTCGAGGTCCGCGTTCCGCCCGGCGAGTTCACGGGTGTCCTCGGCGATGTCGGCGGCCCGGGCGGCGGTGGCGAACGGCCAGTCGAGCAGGGACAGTTCCCGGGCGGTGGGCTCGGGCCGGTCGAGATTGCGGCTCACGCTCTCCAGGGCCGTCGTGACGTGCGCGGCGAGGTCCCGTACGGTCCAGCCGCCGAGGTGCGTGGACCGCGCCGACTGCTCTTCGCTCAGGGTGCGCACGCCGTCGCGTACGTTCCCGAACTGGGCGAGGACCGCCGCGCGGATCTTGGCGGAGTCGTAGGCACGGGCGCGCTTCTTGGCGGGGGGCATGATCCTCACCCTAGGACCGGGGGACGCCCGGACGGAGGACGGCGGCGGTTTTTTCCGGGGGAGGAACGGCACGTCCCGGCCCGGGTCCGGGCGAAGACCAGGACGCGCGCAGGCCCCGACCGGAGACCGGACGGGGCCTACGCGCAGGTCACCGGGTCACGCCAGCAGCGCCGGGATCGTCTCCTCGTGAGCGGTGCGCAGCTCGGCCAGGGAGAGCGCGAACTCGCCCTGGACGTCGACCGCGTCACCGTCGACGACACCGATGCGGGCGACGGGCAGACCCCGGGCACCGCACATGTCGTTGAAGCGCAGCTCCTCCGAGCGCGGGACGGCGACGACCGCGCGGCCCGCCGACTCGGAGAACAGGAACGTGAACGCGTCGAGGCCGTCGGGGACGATCAGCCGCGCGCCCTTGCCGCCCTGCAGCGCCGACTCGACCACGGCCTGGATGAGGCCGCCGTCGGACAGGTCGTGCGCGGAGTCGATCATTCCGTCGCGCGAGGCCGAGATGAGGATCTCGGCGAGCAGCCGCTCGCGCTCCAGGTCGACCTGCGGGGGCAGACCGCCCAGGTGGTCGTGGACGACCTGCGACCAGGCCGAACCGCCGAACTCCTCCCGAGTGTCACCGAGCAGGTAGAGGAGCTGGCCCTCTTCCTGGAAGGCGACCGGCGTGCGACGGGCGACGTCGTCGATGACGCCCAGCACGGCCACGACGGGGGTCGGGTGGATGGCCACCTCGCCGGTCTGGTTGTACAGCGAGACGTTGCCGCCGGTCACCGGGGTGCCCAACTGCAGGCAGCCGTCCGCCAGTCCGCGGATCGCCTCGGCGAACTGCCACATGACCGCCGGGTCCTCGGGCGAGCCGAAGTTCAGGCAGTCGGAGACGGCGAGCGGCTTGGCGCCGGTGGTCGCGACGTTCCGGTACGCCTCGGCGAGGGCCAACTGCGCGCCGGTGTACGGGTCGAGCTTGGCGTAGCGGCCGTTGCCGTCGGTCGCGATGGCGACACCGAGCCCGGTCTCCTCGTCGATGCGGATCATGCCCGAGTCCTCGGGCTGGGCCAGCACCGTGTTGCCCTGCACGAAGTGGTCGTACTGGGAGGTGATCCATGACTTGGAGGCCTGGTTCGGGGAGGAGACGAGCCGCAGGACCTGGTCCTTCAGCTCGGCGCTCGTCGCCGGGCGGGGCAGCTTGCCCGCGTCGTCGGCCTGGAGCGCGTCCTGCCAGGAGGGGCGGGCGTAGGGGCGCTCGTAGACCGGGCCGTCGTGCGCGACCGTGCGCGGGTCGACGTCGACGATCTTGCCGCCGTGCCAGTAGATCTCCAGCCGGTCGCCGTCGGTGACCTCACCGATGACGGTGGCGATGACGTCCCACTTGTCGCAGATCTCCAGGAAGCGGTCGACCTTCTCCGGCTCGACGACCGCGCACATGCGTTCCTGCGACTCGCTCATGAGGATCTCCTCGGGCGAGAGCGTGGAGTCGCGCAGCGGTACGTCGTCCAGGGTGACGCGCATGCCGCCGGAGCCGTTGGACGCCAACTCGCTGGTGGCGCAGGACAGTCCGGCCGCGCCGAGGTCCTGGATGCCGACGACCAGCTTCTCGGCGAAGGCCTCCAGGGTGCACTCGATGAGGAGCTTCTCCTGGAAGGGGTCGCCGACCTGGACGGCGGGACGCTTCGACGGCTTGGCGTCGTCGAAGGTCTCCGAGGCGAGGATCGACGCGCCGCCGATGCCGTCACCGCCGGTGCGGGCCCCGTACAGGATGACCTTGTTGCCCGTGCCGGACGCCTTCGCGAGGTGGATGTCCTCGTGCCGCATGACGCCGATGGCACCGGCGTTGACCAGCGGGTTGCCCTGGTAGCAGGCGTCGAAGACGACCTCGCCGCCGATGTTGGGCAGGCCCAGGCAGTTGCCGTAGCCGCCGATGCCCGCGACGACGCCCGGCAGGACGCGCTTGGTGTCGGGGTGGTCGGCCGCGCCGAAACGCAGCGGGTCGACGACGGCGACCGGGCGGGCGCCCATCGCGATGATGTCGCGCACGATGCCGCCGACGCCGGTGGCCGCGCCCTGGTAGGGCTCGACGTACGACGGGTGGTTGTGCGACTCGACCTTGAAGGTGACCGCGTAGCCCTGGCCGACGTCGACGACGCCGGCGTTCTCGCCGATGCCGACGAGCAGGGCGTCGGACTGCGGGGCCTTCTCGCCGAACTGGCGGAGGTGGACCTTCGAGGACTTGTAGGAGCAGTGCTCGGACCACATGACGGAGTACATGGCGAGCTCGGCACCGGTGGGCCGGCGTCCGAGGATCTCGACGACGCGCTCGTACTCGTCCTTCTTCAGGCCCAGTTCGGCCCAGGGCAGCTCGACGTCGGGGGTCGCGGCCGCGTTCTCGACCGTGTCCAGAGGCGTGCGGCTCATGCGTTGACCAGCTTCTTGAGGATCGAGGTGAAGAAGGGGAGGCCGTCGGTGCGGCCGGAGCCGACGAGGGGCTCGACGGCGTGCTCCGGGTGCGGCATCAGACCGACGACGTTGCCCGCCTCGTTCGTGATGCCGGCGATGTCGCGCAGCGAGCCGTTCGGGTTGACGTCCACGTAGCGGAACACGACCCGGCCCTCGGCCTCCAGCATGTCGAGCGTGCGCCCGTCGGCGACGTACCGCCCGTCCATGTTCTTCAGCGGGATGTGGATCTCCTGGCCGGACACGTAGTCGGCGGTCCAGGCGGTCTCCGCGTTCTCCACCCGCAGCTTCTGGTCACGGCAGATGAAGTGGAGGTGGTTGTTGCCGAGCATCGCGCCGGGAAGAAGGTGCGCCTCGGTGAGGACCTGGAAGCCGTTGCAGATGCCGAGAACCGGCATTCCGGACTTCGCCTGCTCGATGACGGTCTCCATCACCGGCGAGAAGCGCGAGATGGCGCCGGCCCGCAGATAGTCGCCGTACGAGAAACCGCCGGGCAGCACCACGGCGTCGACCTGCTTGAGGTCCTTGTCCTTGTGCCAGAGAGCGACGGGTTCGGCACCCGCGAGCCGGATCGCGCGCTGCGTGTCACGGTCGTCGAGGCTGCCCGGAAAGGTGACGACTCCAATACGAGCGGTCACTTTCCGGCCTCCGCGACTTCCTCGACCTTGACGGTGAAGTCCTCGATCACGGTGTTGGCGAGGAAGGATTCCGCAAGTTCGTGGATGCGGGCGAGGGCGGCGTCGTCCACCGGTCCGTCCACTTCCAGTTCGAATCGCTTTCCCTGACGTACGTCGGAGACACCGTCGAAACCGAGGCGCGGCAGTGCACGCTGCACCGCCTGGCCCTGGGGGTCGAGGATCTCCGGCTTGAGCATGACGTCGACTACGACGCGTGCCACTGGCACTCCCGGTGTGTGGTGCTGAGCAGGTCCCTTCAGACTACCCGTACAAAATTTCTACTCGCGTAGATTCGTAGAATCCTACGTGACCCCGATCACGATCCCGCATCGACAAGGGGTCTCCCGCGGAAAATCCTGGGAAAAACAGCAGAAGAGCGACGGGGGCCCATTGCCTCCGGACACGCTGAAGGATTTAGTCGGGCTTCACAATGCAATGCCGGGCACTGTACAAAGGAATTGGCATTAGCCGATACTTTGCCCAATAACAGCCGGACAGTCGACATCTCTCCGACAACTCCGTGACGTCCGCGCACGTCATGACCGTTGATCGCGGAGCTGTCGCGCGAAGGGACCGATATTCGTGGCGCAGCGTGTCGTGGTCACTCTCTTTGACGACATCGACGGCTCGGAAGCGGCGGAGACGATCGCCTTCGGACTGGACGGCAAGTCGTACGAGATCGACCTCAATCCAGCCAATGCCAAGAAACTGCGCAAGGTACTCGCGCCCTACCTCGAGGCCGGCCGCAAGCAGTCGAAGTCCGGGAAGGCGTACACGCACACCGCGCTGACGCCCGACCCCGCCGCCGTCCGCGCCTGGGCCCGCTCCAACAAGATGGACGTCCCGCCGCGCGGCCGGATCCCCAAGAAGGTCTACGAGGCGTTCGCCGAGTCCCACTGAGCCGCCGCGTCCGCACCGGGAGCACCCGCGAGGGACCGCCACCGGACCCCGGAGACAGCCGACTTGCGCTGACCCCCCGCTGATCAGCTAGAGTCTGGAACACGCCGAGGGGCAAGGCCGAAAGCCGAAACCCACGGAGTCGCGCGGGTGTAGTTCAGTAGTAGAACATCCCCCTTCCAGGGGGAAGGCGCAGTGTGCAATTCCTGTCACCCGCTCTGCATCTCTTACCGACCCACTCATGGGGGTCTCCTTCCTGGCTCGAGCTTGTCGAGAGCTTGGGAAGGATCAGGTAGGGTGGTGCTCGCGCCGATCGGTGGAAGCCGGTCGGAGGCAATGCGGACGTAGCTCAGTTGGTAGAGCGCAACCTTGCCAAGGTTGAGGTCGCCAGTTCGAACCTGGTCGTCCGCTCCACAAAGCAAAGGCCCCGGTCAATCGACCGGGGCCTTTGTCGTGCGCCGTCCGCGGGCGCGTGTGTTCCCGTGTCCGCGACCACGGTGCGGGCCGCGCCGGCACCAGGACATCGACGGGCGGGCCGTCTGCACTCTCGCCCGCGTCGTCGCCGCCCTCGCCGCTCTCACCGAAGCGCCCTCCCCACCAAAGCTCTCTTCCCACCGGATCCCCCTCCGCCTTCTGACATTTGTCATGGGGAGTGATGACACCGCGCACTGCTGCCGGGCTCTTTCCGGGGCGAGGCTGAACGCATGAACACGAACGGGCACGATCACGTGATCGAGGTCACTGACCTGCGGCGGGTGTACGGGGGTGCGGGCGGAGACTTCGAGGCGGTGCGCGGCGTCACGTTCTCGGTGGGCCGCGGCGAGCTGTTCGCCCTGCTCGGGACGAACGGCGCGGGCAAGACGTCCACCGTCGAGCTGATCGAGGGCCTCGCGCCTCCGGCCGCCGGCCACGTCCGGGTCCTCGGGCACGATCCGTACAGGGAACGGAGCGCCGTGCGGCCCCGGATCGGCGTGATGCTCCAGGAGGGCGGCTTCCCCTCCGAACTGACGGTCGCGGAGACCCTTCGCATGTGGGCGGGGTGCACCAGCGGGGCACGGCCCATCGGGGAGGCGCTGGAGCTGGTCGGCCTCACCCGCCGGAGCGCGGTGCGGGTCAAGCAGCTGTCCGGGGGCGAGAAGCGGCGCCTGGACCTCGCGCTCGCGCTCCTCGGCCGCCCCGATGTCCTCTTCCTCGACGAACCGACGACCGGACTCGATGTGGAAGGCCGCCGGGGCACCTGGGAGTTGGTGCGTGAGCTGCGTGACGGCGGGACCACGGTCCTGCTGACGACCCACTATCTGGAGGAGGCGGAGGGTCTCGCCGACCGGCTGGCGATCCTCCACGAAGGACGGATCGCGGCCCTCGGCACTCCGGCCGAGGTCACGGCGGCCCAGCCGTCGCGCGTCTCCTTCGAGCTGCCCGAGGGGTACTTCCCGGGCGACCTGCCCCCGCTGGCCGAGCTCGGGGTGAGCAGCCACGAGACCGCGGGCCGGGTGATCAGACTCCGCACGAACGAGCTGCAGCGGACCGCGACGGCCCTGCTGGTGTGGGCGGAGCGGGCGCGGGTCGAGCTGCGGGGGCTCGATGTGCGCTCGGGCTCCCTGGAGGAGGCGTTCCTGCGCATAGCGCGGGACGCGGCGGTACACGACGGGCACCGGCCCGAGCCGGCGGCGGGCACCGGCGCGCGGACGAGGCAGCCGAGGCGGACGAAGGGGAGGACGGCGGCATGAGCGGAACGGCAGTCACGACGGGGGCGGGCCCGGCCCGGACCACGGCGGCAGGACGGATGGGAGCGCTGGCCCGCGCCGAGCTGACCCTGCTCGGCCGTACGAAGGCGACACTCGCGGCGGCACTGTTCGTGCCGCTGACCATGCCCTTCATGCTCCGCTCGACCGTCGACCAGATGGACCTGAAGGGCACCGGGCTCACCGTCGGGTCGATCCTGCTCCCTTCCTCGATCGGGTTCTCCCTGCTCTTCGCGGTCTACAGCTCGCTGGTGAGTGTGTACGCGGCCCGCCGGGAGGAGCTCGTCCTGAAGCGGCTGCGCACCGGGGAGCCGCGCGACGTGGAGATCCTCCTGGGCGCCGCCCTGCCCTCGGTGACCATCGGCCTCGCCCAGTGCCTGATCCTGACCGCCGCCTACGCCGTGACACTCGACATCGGGGCGCCCCGGGCACCCCATCTCGTCCTGCTGGGGATCCTGTTGGGCTTCGTCACCTGGCCCGCGCTGGCAGCCGTCACCGCCGCCTTCAGCAGGAGCATCGAGGGAGCCCAGGTCGCGGCGATGCCGCTGACCCTGGTGTCCCTGGTCGGTTCCGGGACCTTCATCCCGCTGGAGATGCTGCCCGACCGCGTCGCCTCGTTCTGCGAACTGCTGCCCCTCACCCCGGTGATCACCCTGATACGCGGCGGCTGGAGCGGGCACCTCTCCGCCCACGACACCCTGGGCGCTCTCGGTACGGCGGTGGTCTGGGCCGCGATCGCGGTGTTTGCTGTACAGCGGTGGTTCCGCTGGGAGCCGCGACGATGACCACGGACGCGGGGGCGGGCATGGACGAGCCGAACGGCTGGTGGGACGGCAAGAGCACGCCGGCCAAGGTCGAGGCGTACACGCGGTGGTCGTTCCACTTCTTCGCCGTGATCGAGGTCGTCACGTTCGGCCTGCCGATCTTCGGCAACGTCTCGTCCGCCCTGGCCTGGCCGCTGTTCCTGCTGGTGTCCGCGCACGCCGTGCTCTGCGGGGTGACGGCGTCGCGGTCGCTGGACTGGACGCGCGGTACCCGGCGGCAGCCCGGGCGGATGATGCTCGCGCTGGCCGTGGGCACCGCCGTGGTGGCCCTCGTGGCGCTCGCCCTGTCGGGCACCGACTGGCGTCCGGCCACCGAGGACGAGCTTCGGGTGGCGTCCTCGCTCTTCGTGGGCGTCATAGCGTTCGGCACCGGCACGATCGCCCTCGGGATCCGCGACCGACGGCGGATGACCTCCGCCGTGGTCGGCGCGGCGGCGGGGGCCGGGGCGGTCTCCTTCCCGCTCGGTTTCCCTGGTCCCGCCGCGCTGATCACCGCCGTCGCGGTCCTGCTGACCGCCGGGTTCCTGACCTTCACCGCGGCCTTCTCGGTCTGGCTGCTGAACGCCGTCTACGAACTCGACGCGGCCCGCGAGACCCGGGCCCGGCTCGCCGTCGCCGAGGAGCGGCTGCGTTTCGGCCGCGACCTGCACGACGTGATGGGCCGCAACCTCGCGGTGATAGCCCTCAAGAGCGAGCTGGCCGTCCAGCTGGCCCGGCGCGGGAGGCCCGAGGCCGTGGACCAGATGACCGAGGTGCAGCGGATAGCCCGGGAGTCCCAGCGGGAGGTGCGGGCCGTGGTGCGGGGGTACCGCGAAGCCGATCTGAGGGTCGAACTGGCGGGTGCGCAGGGGGTTTTGACGGCCGCCGGCATCGGCTGCTCCGTCACCGGCGCGGGCACGGAGCTGCCCGTGGCGGTCCAGTCGGCGCTCGGCTGGGTCGTCCGGGAGGCGACGACGAACGTGCTGCGGCACGGGGACGCCAAGAACTGCGCCGTGTCGCTGCGGGTGGCCGCGGGCCTGGTGACGCTGACGGTCGAGAACGACGGGGCTCCGGACACGGAGGGCTCGTGTCCCCGGCCGGAGGGGGACTCCGAACGGATCGGGGGGTCCGGGCTCGTGGGGCTGCGGGAGCGGCTGGGGGAGGTGGACGGGGTGCTGCGGGCCGGCGCGAGCGGAGGGCTCTTCCGGCTGACCGCGGAGGTTCCCCTGCCCCTGCCGCATGCCCCGGAGCCGTCCCCGGATCGCGGGAGGGCCTCGGAGCCAGGACACGGGGCGGGCCGACCGTCGACTGACGCCCGCGTGGGCCTGGATACGGACGCGGACAGAGAGACAGACAGAGACACGGGCTGGGACCAGGGCAGGAGCGCGGGCAGGAGCGTGAGAACGGGCATGGGCCGGGACGATCACGGTGGTCCGGACGATCAGGGCGGCCCGGACGATCGGCGAGAGGTCGGAGGCGTGGAGGTCGGGGTCCCCGGGAGTGGAGGACGGTCGGACTCGTCCGTGCCGCGCCGGGCCGGGGAGGTCACGCGATGACGTCCATGCCGGAGGACACGTCTGCGGCGGCCTCTCCCGTGCGGCTGCTACTCGCCGACGACGAACACCTGATCCGGGGTGCGCTGGCCGCGCTGCTCGGACTGGAGGACGACCTGGTCGTGGTGGCCGAGGCGGCGACCGGACCCGAGGCGCTGGCGATGGCGCGGGCCCATGAACCCGACGTCGCCGTCCTGGATCTTCAGATGCCGGGAGCGGACGGTGTGAGGGTGGCCACATCCCTGCGGGCCGAACTGCCGGGCTGTCAGGTGCTGATCGTGACGAGCCACGGGAGGCCGGGACATCTGAAGCGGGCGCTTGCGGCGGGTGTGCGGGGGTTCGTGCCGAAGACGGTCAGTGCGCAGCGGCTCGCGGAGATCATTCGCACGGTGCACGCGGGAAACCGTTATGTGGATCCCGAGTTGGCCGCCGACGCGATCTCCGCCGGGGACTCGCCGCTGACCGTCCGGGAGGCCGAGGTGCTCGAATTCGCCGCCGACGGTGCGCCCGTGGCGGAGATCGCGGAGCGGGCCGCGCTCTCCCAGGGGACCGTACGGAACTACCTGTCGTCCGCCGCGTCCAAGCTGGGTGCGGAGAACCGTCACTCGGCAGTGCGTCTCGCGCGTCTTCGAGGTTGGGTATAGTGGCTGTCGCGCCACGGCGCATGCGGACGTAGCTCAGTTGGTAGAGCGCAACCTTGCCAAGGTTGAGGTCGCCAGTTCGAACCTGGTCGTCCGCTCCGGAAAAGAAGCCCCCGACCTCAGGTCGGGGGCTTCTTCGTGTACGGGTACGGACCCCGGTGTCCGGGCCCGGCTCGGAGCCGGGCCCGGGGCGGGATCAGGTCCAGCTCATGCCCGTGAGGCGCTCGTAGGCCTCGATGTACTTGGCGCGGGTGGCTTCCACGACGTGGTCGGGGAGAGCCGGCGGCGGCTGCTCGCTCTTGCGGTCCCAGCCTGACTCGGCGGACGTCAGCCAGTCGCGGACGTACTGCTTGTCGAAGGACGGCTGCGCGTGGCCCGGCTCCCACGAGTCGGCGGGCCAGAAGCGCGAGGAGTCCGGGGTCAGCACCTCGTCGGCAAGGACGAGCGTCTCGCCCTCGTAGCCGAACTCGAACTTCGTGTCCGCGAGGATGATGCCCCGCTCACGGGCGATGTCCCGGGCCCGGCTGTAGACGGCGAGGGTCGCCTGGCGCAGTTCGGCGGCGGTGTCGGCGCCGACCTGGCGGGCGACCTCCTCGTACGAGACGTTCTCGTCGTGCTCGCCGACGGCGGCCTTGGTGGCCGGGGTGAAGATCGGCGAGGGGAGTTCCGAGCCGTCGACGAGACCCTCGGGGAGGGCGAGACCGCAGACGGTGCGGGACTCGTTGTACTCGACGAGACCCGAACCGGTCAGATAGCCGCGGGCGACGCATTCGACCGGAGCCATCCGAAGGGATTTGCAGATCAGGGTGCGGCCGGCCCAGTCGGCGGGGGCGCCCGGCGGGAGTTCGGTGCTCAGCACGTGGTTGGGCGCCAGCTCGGCGAGCTGGTCGAACCACCACAGCGAGAGCTGGGTGAGCGTACGGCCCTTGTCGGGGATCTCGGTGGGGAGAACCCAGTCGTACGCGGAGATGCGGTCGCTGGCGACCATCACGAGGTCGCCCGCCTCGTTCTGGTACAGATCGCGCACCTTGCCGGTGTGCAGATGTACCAGACCCGGCACCTGAAGGGGCTCGGGCTTTTCGACGAATCCGGACACGGTGCCTCCCCGTGGTTCTGTCCAAGTGGCTCGATTCTCCCGTATGGGGCGAGCGGCCGCGGACAGGGGGCGCGCGGTGGCGGCGGAAACGGGGCGGTTCCGCCGCCGGAACGCGGGCGCGTGCGGGGTGCCCGGCCGGACTTCCTCAGTCGTGTTTGCAGATCCGGTCGAGAAGATTCGCGGTGGCGCGCTGGATACGGGGGTCCACGTGGCCCGGGCGGTCGAGCGCGGGAGACCACGCGAACGTTCCGGACGCGAAGACCAGGGCGCCGGACGGGGCGCGGTACAGCGAGGTCTCCTGATGGCGGGGGACACCCTCACTGTCCGGGTACGGGGAGTGCGCGAGCAGGATCCGGGCCTGGTGATCGGGCAGTGGGGTGCGCGGGAAGTAACGGTCCGCCTCCCCGGCGACCATGCCCTCCACCTCGTCACCCTCGTGCGCGCCGGTCGCCTCCCACAGCCAGTGGTCGGCGTTGCGGACCACCAGGGGGTGCGGCTCGGGCACCCTGCCCGCGTACTGGATGCCGATGAGCTGCTGCTCCGGACGGTCGACCTCGCGCCACAGGGCGGGCTTGCCCGGGCCCCGGCGCTTGCGGCAGGTCAGCAGGCGGTCGGGGACGCCGGACGGCGACGGGCCCAACTCCACCTGCCAGTACATGGTGTTGGCGGAGAGGAAGACGAGCGAGGTGCCGTGCTCGCGGGCGCGCTCCGTGGTGCGGCGCATCTGCGGCGACCAGTACTCGTCGTGGCCCGGGAAGACCAGGCCTCGGTAGCGGGTGGGGTCGACGCGGCCGGCGTGCAGGTCACGGGCGTCGGCGTAGGCGAGGTCGTAGCCGTAGCGCTCGGCCCAGCGGATGAAGTCGTAGGCGTGGCCCACGTGGAGGGGGAGGCCCGCGCCCGCGTACGGACGGTCGAAGGAGACGGTCGTCGCGGCGTCGGCCTCGCCGAGCAGCCGGCCGTTCTCGTCCCACGCGTGGTACAGGCTGGCGCCGGTGTGGCCGTCCTCCGGGTACAGGTTGTACGCCTGCCACGTGACGTCCGGGAGCAGCAGGAGCAGGTCGGCCGTCTGGTCGTTGCGGACGGTGAAGGGGACGTGGGAGCGGTAGCCGTCGACGGTGGTGAGGACGGCTACGTAGGCGCCGATGCTCCAGTACGACGGGATCTGCAGGCGCCAGGACAGCCACCAGTGGTGGCACGAGACCGTGCGGTCGGCGGTGAGCGGCGCCGGCTGCACGATGCCGGAGAGCCGGGGGCTCGTGGTGATCTTGCTGGCGCCGTCACCGCCGTAGTGGCCGATGCGGTAGATGTCGACGCTGAATTCCTGCGGCGGGTCGACGGTGACGTGGAAGTCGATGGACTCGCCCGGAGCCGCGGCGCCGGTGGTGGTGAACCCCTTGATCTGGCGGCGGACGTCGTCCGCGGAGCGGGGGCCGCCGGAGCCGGAGCGCGCGCGGGTGCCCGAGGTGGCGCGCGGCGCCGGGATGCGGGAACCGCCGGCCCCGGGATGCGGGGCCGGGGACGTGTCGGCGTCCAGGTACCAGGGGACGACGTGGCCGGTGTCGTCGAAGTACGTCTCGCTGCCGCGGAGCCAGGGGACGGGTCCCTGGCCGAAGGGATCCGTGACGGCGTGTGCGAGTGCGCCCGACTCCCAGCGGCGGATCTGCTCCGACCCCATCCCGGTCCCCTCCCTCGTGCCCCCGTCGTTCGGCAAGCCCGTTCCCTTGCGCGCGATCGGTCCCAGCACATCACATTACGCACGCAGTCCGTCACCGTTCGTCGCGAATTGACGTGAGTGGAACGGGGCGCTCCGCCTGGGGGCCGAGACGGGCTGCGAACAGTGTGCGGCCGACCGGCCGGAAGAGCGCCGGGCCGGACAAACCGGATTCGGACGAAACCGGTCTCACGACGGCGTGGGCCCATCGGTTCGGCCGGTCAGACCAGCCGGACCGGCTTCTCCGGGCGGACGCCGAGACGCAGGAGCCACTCCCGCAGGGGCGCGGGGTCACCGGTCTCTATGAGGGTGAGGACGCGAGGGCCGAGGTCGGCCGCGCGCTCTCCCGCGACGAGGAGGGACGGCCCGTCCAGCCAGTCGAGTCCGGGGGTGGCACCCGCGGTGTCCATCGCGGCGCAGCAGACCATCGCCGTGACGTGGTCGGCCAGCAGGTCACGGCCGGTACGGGGCGGCTGGAGCGGGAACAGCGGAAGGGTCCCGTCGTCCCAGAGAGCGTGATCGGGGCCCTGCTGCTCCGCGCCCGCCGCGGGCGGCGCCGGGGCGGCCGCCTCCTCCCGGGCCACCTCTGCCGTGAGGCCGGCGGCGAGAGCCGCTGTTCGTTCGCTCCCCACGGCGAGGTCCGGGTCGTCCTCCTCGTCGGGGACGCCGATCCCTTCGTACGCCTCCGCCGCGTGCGCGCCGAGGTCCGCCTCCGGGTCGGGAGCCGCCTCCGGGTCGAGGTCCGCGTCGGCGTCAGGCGCCGGCCGGTCCTCCGCCGGGACGGCCAGGTGGTCCAGCACCCGGGCCAGCGTCGGACCGCCTGCCTCGGGCCGGCCGGGGTCTGCCGGGTGCCGGACGCCGAGCGCGTCCAGAACGCGGTGGAGACGGGCGGCGTCGGTGCGCCAGGTGCGGTCGACGACCTCGTCCGGATAGTCCTGCCAGTCGACCGGCGCCCAGTCGGCGCCGGCCTCGGCGGGGCCGCCGTGGAAGAGCCGGGCCGCCAGCAGCGAGGTCGCCTCGTCCACCGAACCGGGCTCTTCGAGCAGGTCGCAGGCGGGCCGCTCGCCGAGCCGGGAGGTGAACCCCTCGGCCAGCCGGTCGCGGCGGGACAACTCGGTCAGTGCGGCGACGACCCCCACGTCCAGCCGGGAGGGCCAGCGGCCCATCCGCCAGGCGGGCAGGGCGACCCGGGTCAGCAGCCGGTCCCAGCCCGCGTACGCCAGACCCACCTGCTCCTGGGCGACGATCCGCAGTCCGTAGTCCACGGCCTGTGCGCGCTCCGCCGCCGCCGCGGCGACACCGCGCTCCATCTCGGCGGCATGGATCCGGCAGCTGCGCAGCAGAAGCCGGGTCACCCAGCCGGCTCCGGCCAGGACCGTGCGGGACAGCGGGTCGCGTCCGGGCTCCGAGGTCACGGCGACGGCCGCGTCCAGCCCTCGGACGAAACGGCGGGCGGCGGCTATGTCCGGGTGGGCCGAGGGGCCCGTACCGGCGACGACCGGGGCGAGGACGGCACGCAGTTCACCGACGCGCATCCACCACAGGAAAGGGGACCCGATGACGAGGACGGGGGCGGCCGACGCCCGGCGCGCGCGGTTCGCCGACCGCCCCGCGCCGCGGCCCGCGGCCAGGCCCGCCCGGTCGGTGTCCGTGCCGTCCGCCTCGCGGCCGGCAGGGGCGGAGCGGCCGTGCGCCCGGTGGGTGCGGTCCTCCAGCCAGCTGTCGCAGTCCGGGGTCAGGGCTATCGCGGAGGGCGCCGGGACGTCGAGACGGTCGGCCAGGTCGCGGACCATGCGGTACAGATCGGGGGCCGACGCCTCGGAGACCGGGACCGTGGGGCTCATCGCGGGCCGGGCGCGGGCGATCACGAGCGCGACGCCCGCCGCCGCGAGCAGGACGACGACGGCGAGGACCGTCACGATCCAGCGCACGGTCCCCCAGTGCCCGCCCACGATGTGGCCGGTGGCGTCACCGGCCAGCAGTACGACGGCGACGGCCGCGGGGAACAGGGCGACGGCCAAGGCCCTGCTGCGGATCCGCAGCACGGCGAGAGCCCGGGAGCGCGCGGCCTGCGCGCCCACCTCCACACCCATACCGGTCACGACCGGACGTCACCCCCTATTGTCCGCCGGGCTCCGGCCTTCACACGGCCGGTGGCGACGGATGTCCTGGCGTTGGTCACTCCCCCACTGTGGCACCCGCCACCGACATCGCAATGCCGGTGGGCCAAGTGCCGGAATGCTTTCGCCGCACCCTAGTTGGGGCCCCGGCCCCAGTCAGGCGGATGGGGCATCGGTCACTCGATGGAATGGCTCTGGGGAGAGGTGGATGACAGTGGGCGACGATCAGGCCCCCGGTTCCGTACAGAAACGGCCAGGCGGGCGGGGCCGGGTCCGGACGCGACGGAACCCCGGACTCCGTCTGGAGGCCGGGGTTCGGTGACGCCGTGGGGACCTGCGGCTATGCCTCCGCCGCCGCCTTCGCCGCGATGTCCGTACGGTGCTGCGAGCCGTCGAGACCGATGCGGGCGACCGCCGCGTAGGCGCGCTCGCGGGCCTCGGTGAGGCCGGATCCGATCGCTGTGACCGAGAGCACACGGCCGCCCGCGCTGACCACCGCTCCGCCGTCGTGCCGGGTGCCCGCGTGCAGGACGTACGCGTGCGGGGCGTCCTGCGCGGCCACCTCGTCCAGACCGGTGATCGGGTCGCCCGTGCGCGGGGTGTCCGGATAGTTGTGCGAGGCCACGACCACGGTGACGGCCGCGTCCTCGCTCCAGCGCAGCGGCTCCAGATCGGCGAGGGTGCCGGTCGCGGAGGCCAGCAGAACGCCGGAGAGCGGGGTCTTCAGCCGGGCGAGGACCACCTGGGTCTCCGGGTCGCCGAAACGGGCGTTGAACTCGATGACCCGCACGCCACGGCTGGTGATCGCCAGACCCGCGTACAGCAGACCGGAGAAGGGGGTGCCGCGGCGGCGCAGCTCGTCGACGGTCGGCTGGAGGACGGTGTCCATGACCTCGTCCACGAGCTTCGGGTCCGCCCACGGCAGCGGCGAGTACGCGCCCATGCCGCCGGTGTTCGGGCCCTCGTCGCCGTCCAGCGCGCGCTTGAAGTCCTGGGCGGGCTGGAGCGGCACGACCGTGGTGCCGTCGGTGATCGCGAAGAGCGAGACCTCGGGGCCGTCGAGGAACTCCTCGATGACGACGCGGTCGCAGGCGTTGGCGTGCGCCCGCGCGGCGTCGAGGTCGTCGGTCACGACGACGCCCTTGCCGGCCGCGAGTCCGTCGTCCTTCACGACGTACGGCGCGCCGAAGGCGTCGAGTGCCTCCTCGACCTCCTCGGGCGTCGTGCAGACGTACGAGCGTGCCGTGGGGACGCCGGCACCCGCCATCACGTCCTTCGCGAAGGCCTTGGAGCCCTCCAGCCGCGCGGCCTCCAGCGAGGGGCCGAAGCAGGGGATGCCCGCCGTGCGCACGGCGTCGGCGACACCGGCGACCAGCGGGGCCTCCGGGCCCACGATCACCAGTTCGGCGCCGAGCTCCGTGGCCAGCGCGGCCACGGCGGCGCCGTCGAGGGCGTCGACCGCGCGCAGCTCCGCCACTTCCGCGATCCCCGCGTTACCGGGGGCGCAGGTGAGGGCGGTGACGCCGGGGTCGAGGGACAGGGAGCGGCACAGGGCGTGTTCGCGGGCGCCGCCACCGATGACAAGGACCTTCACGGGGGTCAGCCTAGCCGCCGGCCGAGTCTGTCCTTGTGGGGGCTTCCGAAGACGGAGGTCTACGGGGTTGGTGTGATCCTCCGAGGAGGGGGCGATCCCGGGGTGTCGTCACCCGGTCCGGCCGCTCAGTCGTTCGAGAACTCTTCCATGACCGTCGCGCCGAGCTCGCGGACGATCAGGTCGTGGCCCGAGAGTGCCGACTCGTCGAGGTCGGGGTCGTCGTCCTCCGGGGTGTCGTCCTCGGGGGAGACCGGTGGCGGTTCGGAAGCCGGTGGCCGGGTGGACGCGGCCGAGCCCCCGCCCTGGCCGTGCCCGCCCGACGGGCCGCTCTGCGAGGAGGGCGGCTGCGCGGCCGGGGACGCGGGGCGTGGGCCGGACGGAGCACCGCCGTACCCCGCGCCTCCTCCGCCGTCGCCACCGCCGTAGCTTCCGCCACCGCCTCCGTAGCCGCCGCCTCCGCCTCCGTAGCCGCCTCCGGGCGGAGCGGTGGGCGGGGCCGAGCCGCCCGAGGCGTCGACGATCGCCTCGACCTTCCACTGCACGTTGAACTGCTCCGACAGCGCCTGCCGCAGCACGTCCTCGCTGCCGCTGCTCGCGAAGTTGTCGCGGGCCCCGGCGTTCACGAAGCCGATCTGCAGGGTCGTGCCGTCGAAGCCCGTGACCTGCGCGTTCTGGCTGAGGAGGATCCAGGTGAAGCGGCGGCGGTTCTTCACCGCCTCCAGGATGTTCGGCCAGAGGGTGCGGGGGTCGGGGCCGCCCGTCGCGGGTGCGGGAGCGGGTGCGGGGTGCTGCGCGGGCGACGGGGGCGCGGTCTGCTGCGGAGCGGGGCTCGCGGCGGGGGCCTGGGCGGGCTGCGCCGGCGGCTGACCGCCGCCCGCGGCTGCCGGCGTGGGCCAGCCGCCGGGGCGCCTGCCACTGCCGGCGGCCGTCGCGGTGGGCCAGGCACCGGGTGCGGCGCCCGCGGGGGGACCGGCCGGGGGCTGCTCCGGTGCGACGGGCGGCGCGACGGGCGGCGCGGGGGCCGCCGCCGGGGCCGGCTGCGGAACGGACGCGGGGGGTGCCGTCGGCGCGACGGGCGCCGCGGCCTCGGGGGCGGCCGCGGGAACGGATCCGGCGTCCGCGCCGGGTCCGGCTCCGCGCGCCGCGGCACGGGCCGCCGCGGGGCCACCGCCCGGCTGGACCACCGGCGCGGCCGGCGGCGCCGCCGGAGCGGCCTGGTGCATCGGCGGCACACCGTGCGTCTCGGGTCCGGGCACGTACCCCATGGCCGGGGCCGCACCGCCGCCGGAGAAGTTCACCCCGCGCTCGATGCGGTCGAGGCGGGCCATGACGGACCGCTCGTCCCCGTAGGCGGCGGGCAGCAGCACGCGCGCGCAGATCAGTTCGAGCTGGAGGCGCGGCGAGGTGGCTCCGCGCATCTCCGTCAGCCCGTCGTTCACGAGGTCGGCGGCGCGGCTCAGCTCGGCGGCGCCGAAGACCCCGGCCTGGGCCTGCATGCGCTCCACGACGTCGACCGGGGCGTCGATGAGCCCCTTCTCCGCCGCGTCCGGGACCGCCGCGAGGATCACCAGGTCGCGCAGCCGCTCCAGCAGGTCGGCGACGAACCGCCGCGGGTCGTTGCCGCCCTCGATGATGCGGTCCACGACTTCGAAGGCGGCGGCGCCGTCCCCCGCCGCGAACGCCTCGACGACCGAGTCGAGAAGCGAGCCGTCCGTGTACCCGAGGAGCGAGGTCGCCATGGCGTACGTCACACCGTCGTCGGCGGCGCCCGCGAGCAGTTGGTCCATCACGGACATGGAGTCACGCACCGAACCGGCGCCTGACCGGACGACCAGGGGCAGCACGCCGTCCGCGACGGGGATGCCCTCCTGGCCGCAGACCTGGCCCAGGTACTCGCGCAGGGTGCCCGGGGGCACCAGCCGGAACGGGTAGTGGTGGGTCCGCGACCGGATCGTCCCGATGACCTTCTCGGGCTCGGTCGTGGCGAAGATGAACTTGAGGTGCTCCGGGGGCTCTTCGACGACCTTCAGGAGCGCGTTGAAGCCGGCCGACGTGACCATGTGGGCCTCGTCGATGATGTAGATCTTGTACCGGCTGCTCGCGGGGCCGAAGAAGGCCTTCTCGCGCAGATCGCGGGCGTCGTCCACACCACCGTGCGACGCGGCGTCGATCTCGATGACGTCGATCGAGCCCGGTCCGTTGCGCGCGAGGTCGCGGCAGGACTGGCACTCCCCGCACGGCGTCGGGGTCGGACCCTGCTCGCAGTTCAGACAGCGGGCCAGGATGCGCGCGCTGGTCGTCTTGCCGCATCCGCGCGGACCGCTGAACAGGTACGCGTGATTGACCCGGTTGTTCCGCAGCGCCTGCTGCAACGGGTCGGTGACATGCTCCTGCCCGATGACCTCGGCGAACGACTCCGGGCGATAGCGGCGGTACAGCGCGAGAGACGACACGTCTACGAGGTTATAGGCGCCCACTGACAAGCAGGACCGTCCGGAGCTCTTCGCGGACGTGACCCCGGACTCGGTCCCGGCCGGCGCGGCACACCCGGGGGATCAACACCCGCCGCGCGCCCGCCCGGACGCCGGTTCCGGAAACGTAAGCGCCCCCCACGCACCCGCCAGAGCCAACCTACCCTTGCTGCCTTCCGGCCCTGGGGGAGTTCAGTCAGATAGCGCCACGTGAGGGGCTCCGCAAAGAGTACAGGATCCTGGAGGGGGGAACGAGTTCGCGAGCACTCCTCAACGTCTTGTATTGTTTGCCCCGGAGGATTCGCCTAGTGGCCTAGGGCGCACGCTTGGAAAGCGTGTTGGGGGCAACCCCTCACGAGTTCGAATCTCGTATCCTCCGCCAGTGCCTCACCGGGCACGATGTCGAAGGGCCCCACCGCGAGGTGGGGCCCTTCTTCGTTGTCGGCGCCCGGCACAGCCTCCAACGGGCTTACGGGCTGCGGGAACCGGGGAATCCGGGGTCCGTGCCCGGATTCCCGCCGTGCGACCGGACGGCGCGCTCCGTGATTCAGCTCACGCGCACCTTCCGCTCCACCGTGACCTGGTCGATGTCGGTGGTGCGGACCGTGGTCTTCATGGTCCAGGTGCCTGCGAGCGGCAGGGTGAGGGTGTCGGAGGTCCAGTAGCCGCCCTTGTCGGTGATCTCCGCGTCGATCGGGCCGACCTTCTGGGATTCCAGGGTGAACGTGATGCGCACTTCGGGGACGGTCGCGATGCCGCCGTCGGGTCCGAAGATCACGGCCTGCACCGAGTTCTCGCCCACCCGGCCCGGTGACAGCTCGACCTGGACCTTGCCGTGGCCGCCCGGAGTGCCGACGTCGAAGGGGACCGTCGTCGTCGACGAGGCCGGGCGGTCGGCCGCCGCGGTGGCGGCCGCGGTCTCCTCGGCCGCGCGTCCCGGCTGGGTCCCGGTCAGCATCGTCGTGATCACCAGGACCAGGATGCCGACGGTGACCTCGGCGAGCACCGAACGCCACAGACCCTGGCGGTGTCCCGCGTCGATCGCTCCGCCCGCCCCGCCGTCGTGGGCGTCCTCCGTCGCTCCGTCGCGCCGGTCCTCCGCCGCTTCCGCTCCTTCCGCTCCTTCCGCCCCTTCCGCCTCGGACCCTTCTTCCTGCGCGTGGCCGTCCGTCCCCTCCAGCGCTCCGCCGGGGCCGCCGGCCGGGACCGCCACCGGTACGCGTCCGGCCGGAACGGTGACCGCGGCGCGCGGTGCCGCGAGCCGTGCCGTCCAGCGCCGCGAGAACGCCGCGCCGGCGAGCAGCAGTGCCACGCCGCCGAGCTTCACGAGCAGGAGACGGCCGTACGTCGTCGAGGTCAGCGCGTCCCAGGAGCCGAGGCCGCGCCAGGACTGGTAGACGCCCGTGACGGCGAGGACGGCGACCGAGGCGAGGGCGAGCCGGGAGAAGCGGGTGACGACGGCCGGGGAGACCGGCTCCGCCGGGCGGTGGAGCGCGGTCAGCAGGGCGGTCAGACCGCCGAGCCAGACCGCCATGGCGAGCAGGTGCAGCATGGAGGAGACCATCGCCACCGGGACCTGGATGCCGGCGGAGGCGTGCTCGGCGGCGGCCCAGGTGACCGCGAGGCCGAGGGCGAGGAGTCCGCCGAGCACGAGGACGGCGCGGCCCGGCGTCCGGTCCCGCAGCGGCGCTCGCAGCGGGACGAAGGCGGCGGCGGCGAGCAGCGCGAGGCGCGCCACCAGCACGATGCCGGGCCGGCTCGTCAGGGTGTCGCTCAGGATCACCGGGTCGAAGGCGTCGCCGAGTCCCGTGCCGCGCTCGTAGGGGCCGCGCAGCAGGAGCAGTGCGAGGGTCGAGCCGAGGAGGGTCCACCAGCCGGTGAGCAGCAGACGGCGGACGGAACCGCGGTAGCCGCACGCGAGGACGAAGGTCGCCGTACCGATGAGCAGGGCGAGGCCGCTGTAGGCGGCGTAGCGGGCGATGTCGTACAGGGCGGCGGAGGCGGGGTCGCCCGCGGCGGCGGAGGGCAGCGGCGCGGCGGTCGCGGAGGGTTTGCCGATGGAGAAGGTGAAGGCGCCCGAGACGGGGTGGCTGTCCGCCGAGACGACCCGCCAGGCCACGGTGAACGTGCCGGTCCCGAGGCCGCGGGGCAGCGTGACGCTCGCGGTGTCGGAGCGCCCGTCCGCATGGCTCGGCGCACCGCTGTGGACGCGCCGGTTCTCGGGGGTGAGGACGCGGAAGGAGTCGTCGAGCAGCCCGATGGACTCACTGAACGTCAGGGTCACCCGGCGGGGCGCCGACTTCAGCACGCTGCCGTCCTGCGGGTCCGTGCCGGTCAGCGCGGCGTGCGCGGACGCGCCGCTCACACCCGTGAAGAGGACCAGCATCAGGACGCCGCCCAGCAGGGCCAGGGCCCGGGCTCCGCGCCGCCGGTTTCGCCGCCCGCTTCCGTTCACACGCCGTCTCCGTATTCGCATGGGCAGAGTCTCGGTTACGTACGGACCCGGACGGCGTCCTGCTCACCCGGCCGTGGGTGAACCCTCCTCGAAGGACTCGCGGGTCAGGAAGAGGAGGCGGGCGTGCTTCTCGGGCAGGTGGACCTCGGGCAGGTCGATCTCGGGGAGCACGATGTCCCCGGCGTGGACGAAGCCCTGCCGGGTCAGCCGTTCGACGGCCCGGGTGTTGCGGGCGTCGGGTTCGACGACCACGCGCCGCCGGTCGAGGCCGGTGAGGGCGTACGCCGTGAACGCGCCCAGCAGCGCGGCCGACCAGCCCGGCAGAGCACCGCTCCCGGGGGCCGGCGGGCCGATCAGCAGGTGGATGCCGATGTCGCCGGGCTCGACCCGGTAGCACTCGCTGACGCGGTCGGCCTCGGGCTCGTAGGTCTGGAAGAGCGCGGCGGGCACGCCGTCCTTGAGGGCGAGGAAGGCGTGGTGGGTGTCGAGCGAGTCGAGGTGCAGGAAGGTCTCCAGGACCTGCCGCCTCGTGAACCCGGTCATGCCCCAGTAGGCGGCGCGCTCGGCGCTCACCCAGGTGTGGACGACGTCGAGGTCGGCACGCGGGTCCACGGGCAGCACCCGGACCGTGCCGAAGCCGTCGACCGGCTGCTCGTGCACGGCGGCGCGGCCGGCGGCGTACGGCTCGGTGGTCGTGGCTCCGGTGTCCGTCGTGTCAGTGGCCGTCATCGTTCTCCTTCGTCAGCGTCTTCCAGTCGGTGGTCACCGGAGCGAGTTCCCCGGCGAGCCACAGCGCGAGTTGATCTCGGTGGTGGTCGGTGCCGGGAACGCCGTCGGCGCCGAAGGGCACCACCCAGAGGCTGGCGTTCCGGTCGGCGAGGTCCCAGACGTAGCGGGCGGCGGGTCCGCGCGCGCTGAGGTCGGTGATCCCGGGCACCGACGACGTGCACAGCACGCAGTCGTTGTCGCCGGAGAGCGCGGGTTCGTCGTACGAGGTGTCGGTGAGCGCGCGCCAGGGGGCGAGGCGGTGGGTGTCGCCCCAGGTGCGGGCGGTGGGCCGGGCGGCCACCTCCTCGACGGCCTCGCGGACGACGGTGTCGCGGTCGATGCCGTACAACTCCCTTGCGGTCAGCAGGTTCTCGAGGGCGAGGCCGATGCGGGGGGTGAGGGCGAGCCAGGGCAGGAAGACGTCCGGGTAGCCGGGCGGGTCGGCCAGAACGGCGAGCGCCGGGTGGGCGACGAGCCGTCGTACGACCGCGCTCCGCAGCTCCGCGTACGCCGCCGCCGCGGCGCTGCCGGCGTCCATATGCCGGTCCCAGCGCAGGAGTCGGTCCCGCAGCACGGCGGCGGGCCCGGACAGGTCGAGGCCGGCGAGTCGGTCCAACAGGGGCCCGGCGGAGGCGAGATGGGTGTCCATATGCAGGGCCGGCATGTCCGTGGCAGCCAACTTGCGGCCGTTGTCGAGGAGTTGCCGGATGCGCGTGGCACGGTGCGGCGGGGCGAACTCGATGCCGAGCGGGGCCGCGGGACCGCGCTGGTTCGCCATCACGGCGACGCCGTCCTCGACGGAGCCGTACGGCATCGTGTGCCAGCCGGTCC
The DNA here is from genome assembly GCF_040607345.1 of Streptomyces sp. NPDC005302. Lineage (NCBI taxonomy): Bacteria > Bacillati > Actinomycetota > Actinomycetes > Kitasatosporales > Streptomycetaceae > Streptomyces > Streptomyces sp. NPDC005302. Next base: position 474,812 of record NZ_JBEXGN010000001.1, on the reverse strand, counting down.
ACTCGTGCCCGGGCTCCCAGGCGGGCACGATCCGCACCCGGTTGTCCGTGGCGCGGAGCGGGACGCGGCCCGCGACGCGGTGCAGCAGCCCGCCCTCGGTGTCGGCGGCCTGCACGACGTTCACCGGCTCGGCCCAGGTGTCGAAGGCCCGGTCCACGTCGGCGACCCGGCGGGCCCGCAGCAGCGGCAGCAGCGTGCCGAAGCCGAGGTCGTGGGTGACGCGCGGCGGACAGCGGAGGCTGACGCCCTCCCCGGCACCGGCGTCCCCGATCACCACCGGTCCGCGCGCGGTCTCGACGACCTCGACGTCGACCGGCGCGCCCCCGGCCACCTCCACGCGCTCCACGTGCCGGGCGGCGGTCCGCCACACGCCGTCGGGGTCGAGTGCCTCGACCATCCCGCCGGCCGCGCTCCGCAGGCGCTCACGGTAGAGGTCCTGGTAGTCGGCCATCGCGTTCGTGATGGCCCAGGCGACGGTGCCGGTGTGGGCGAAGTGGGCGATGCCCGGGACGCCGGGGACCGCGATGCCGACGACGTCGAACTCCGGGCAGGCCAGCCGTATCTGCTGGTAGACGCCGGGGTCCTCGATGTAGCGGTGCGGGTCTCCGGCGACGACCGGCTGCCCGGTGACGGTGCGCTCGCCGCTCACGAGCCATCCGTTGCTGCCGGCCGTGCCGGGGCCGTCCATGGCGAACAGGCCCACCGCGTCCGCGCCGAGCCGCCGTACGACCTCCTCGCGCCACAGCTTCGCGGGGAACCCGGCGAAGAGGATGTGCGTGCCGAGCCAGACCCCGAGCGGGCTCCACGGTTCCCAGCGGCCCGGGGCGAGCCCGGTCGCGGCGAACTCGGGTGCGCGCCGGGCGCCTTCCGCCAGTCCGGCGTTGACCCCGTCGACGTACGCGACGATCCACGCGGCGGTCTCGGGGTCCCGGTCCTCCAGGGCCGCGAAGCAGCGCCGGGCCGTGTCGTCGAGCCGGGCCTGCCGGGCGAACCGGTCCCAGCCCACTGCCTCCGCGCCGAGGAACGAGGCCGAGGTGCCCTGCGAGCGGTGCCGTTCGACCTCCAGCTGCCAGGCCCGGTCCACGGCCGTGACGCGTCCCTGGGCGTGCGCCAGTTCCTGCGCGCTCTCGGCACGCAGGTGCGGGATGCCCCAGGCGTCACGGTAGATCTCGGCTGTCACGATCCGTCCCCGCTCTTCTCAGGTTAGGCTCACCTAACTCGCATGCTCCGAGATCGTACGTGCCCGGTGCCGACCCTGTGGACCCGGGCGGCCACGGCCAAGCGTCCCGTCCCCGCACGCGGGATCATCGGTCCATGGACGTCACTCTTCACCTCGCCCAGCAGCCCGAAGCCGACGAGCTCCTCGGCCGCAGCCCCCTCGCCGCCCTGATCGGCATGCTGCTGGACCAGCAGGTGCCGATGGAGTGGGCCTTCGCGGGGCCGTACACGATCGCCCAGCGCATGGGGTCGGACGATCTCGACGCGCAGGAGATCGCGTCGTACGACCCGGAGAAGTTCGCCGCGCTGCTCTCCGCCAAGCCGGCCGTGCACCGGTATCCCGGTTCCATGGGCAAGCGGATCCACCAGCTGTGCCAGTACCTCGTCGAGCACTACGACGGGGACGCCTCCGCCGTCTGGAAGGACGCCGGCACCGGCGCGGAGCTGCTCCGCCGCCTCAAGGACCTCCCCGGCTTCGGTCCCCAGAAGGCGCAGATCTTCCTGGCCCTGCTCGGCAAGCAGCTCGGGGTGCGGCCCACGGGGTGGCGGGAGGCGGCGGGCCCCTACGGCGAACCCGACGCGTTCCGCTCCGTCGCCGACATCACCGGGCCGGAGTCCCTGACGAAGGTGCGGGCGCACAAGCAGGAGATGAAGGCCGCGGCGAAGGCCGAGAAGGCCTCCGGCAAGTAGCCCGGGCTCCGGTGAACCGGGGCTCCCTCTCACCCGGCGGGGGTGCGGGCCCGTACCCGGGGCTCCGCCCCGGACCCCGCTCCTCGAACGCCGGAGGGGCTTGAACTGCCGCACCCGGCGTCCGGGGGGACGGGCCGTGCCGGACGGAACCCGTTCGGATCACCCGGCTGCCTCCCCGCCCCGCCCGTTCACAGCACGGGCTTCGTGCTGATCGTGTCGCCGTTCGAGTCCGTCGCCGTCCTGACGGTGGTCGGCATCGCCGAGATCATCGCCGCGTTCCGCAGCCGCTCCGGTGCCCGGGTGGTCCCCCGTTCCGCCTGAGGAGTACGCCGACCGGGTGCATCTCGGCGCCGACCCGGTGAGCTCCCCGCCTCCCGTGGGGACATGACGCTCATGAGCCCCACCCCGCGCCGCCCGCACCCGCTGCGCCGCCGCGGGCGAGTGCGGGGAGGGGCTCGCGCGAAGGCGCGCGGAGGATCCCGGAACAGGGTTCTCCGGATCCTCGTCCTGCTCGTCGTCGCGCTGCTCGCGACGGGCCCGCACCCGGAGGCGTTCACCGCCCCGATGGCGTCCGTCGCCGCCGTCTCCGGCGGCGCCGAGGGCATCCCGGAGCACGACCCGCTCGACACGGCGCTCCGTCCGCCGCACCGTCAGGCGCACCGGCCCCTCTCACCCCCGCGCCCGGCCGCCGCGAACCACTCGGGACGAGACCCCCGCACCGCGCGGGCAGCCGTGCCCACCGGGCCCTCGACCGTCCCCTCGCCCGCCCCGCACACGCTCCGCTGCGTGGTCCTGCGCTGCTGACAGACCCGGCCGGGTCTGTCACCTGCGAACCCAGGCACTCCCGCCTCCCGGCATCACGGCGTACCGCCGTCCCGGCACACCGCCGTCCCTGAACCGAGGAACAGGACAGGACCCCCCATGCCCACGGACCCGTACGCGGTCCTGCGCGCTCTTCTGCGCGCGGAAGCCGCCCGCGACAACGCCCCCGAGCCGAATCCGCGCCCCCTGCCGCGCCCCGACCCGGACGAACAGCGCCCGGGCTCGTCCCCGGACACCCCGCGCGCCTGACGAGAGGAGGCGGCCGCCCCGTCCGGGACGGCCGCCTCCGGCGCCGTGGCGCCGCACATCACCCGCCCCGCATCACCCGCCGCGCGCTAGCGCCGCCTGCGCGCCGTCCCGAAGAGCGACCGGGTGATCTCCCGTCCGATCTGGGTGCCCACCGACCGCGCCAGGGACTTGAACATCCCGCTGCCGACGACCTGCTCGACGACGGAGGCCTCCTCCTTCGGGGCTCGGCTCCGGCCGCCGCCGGACCGCTCGGCCCGCGGAGCGTCCTGCCCGTCCCGCCCGGCGGAACCGGCCGCCCCGCCACCCTCGGCCCGCGCCGTGAGCTTCTCGTAGGCCGACTCGCGGTCCACCGCCTGCGCGTACCGCCCGTGCAGCGGCGAAGCGAGCACCGCCCGGTCGAGCGCGTCCGGCGCCACCGGCCCCATCAGGGACTGCGGCGCCCTCAGGCGGGTCACGGCGACCGGGGTCGGGGCGCCCTTCTCGCTCAGCACGGTGACGACGGCCTCGCCGGTACCGAGGCCGGTGAGCACCTCTTCGAGGTCGTACGGAGAGTTGGGGAACGTCTTCACCGTCGCCTTCAGCGCCTTCTGGTCGTCCGGCGTGTAGGCGCGCAGCGCGTGCTGGACGCGGTTGCCGAGCTGGGCGAGGACGTCACCGGGTACGTCCTTGGGCGTCTGCGTCACGAAGAAGACGCCGACCCCTTTCGAGCGAATCAGCCGGACGGTCTGCGTGATGGAGTCGAGGAACGCCTTGGAGGCGTCGTTGAAGAGCAGATGGGCCTCGTCGAAGAAGAAGACGAGCTTCGGCCTGTCCGAGTCTCCGACCTCCGGAAGGTCGTGGAAGAGGTCGGCGAGCAGCCACATGAGGAAGGTCGAGAAGAGCTGCGGCTTGTCCTGCACGGCGGGCAGTTCGAGGACCGACACCACGCCCCGGCCGTCCTGCGCGGTCCGCGTCAGTTCGCTCGTGTCGAACTCCGGCTCCCCGAAGAAAGGGCTCATGCCCTGCGCCTCGAAGGCGGTGAGGGAGCGCAGGATGACGCCCGCCGTGGCGGTGGAGAGACCCCCGATCCCCTTCAGCTCCTGCTTGCCCTCGTCCGAGGTCAGGAAGGTGACGACCGCGCGCAGGTCCTTGAGGTCGACGAGCTCCAGGCCCTTCTGGTCGGCGTAGTGGAAGATCAGGCCGAGCGACTGCTCCTGGGTCTGGTTGAGCCCGAGCACCTTGGAGAGCAGGACGGGACCGAAGCTGGTGACCGTGGCGCGGACGGGGATGCCGTGGCCGAGGCCGCCGAGCGCGTAGAACTCCGCGGGGCAGCCGCCCGGCGTCCACTCCTGGTGGACCTCCCCGGCCCGTTCCCGGACCTTGTCCCCGGGCTCGCCCGGCGCCGAGATCCCGGAGACGTCGCCCTTGACGTCGGCGAGGAACACGGGGACGCCCTGCGCCGACAGCTGTTCGGCGATGAGCTGGAGCGTCTTGGTCTTGCCGGTGCCGGTGGCGCCCGCGACAAGACCGTGCCGGTTGAGCATCGGCAGCGGCACGCGGATCTGCGCGTCGGGCAGACAGGCGCCGTCCCAGAGCAGCGCGCCGAGGTCGAGGGCCGGTCCGGCGAAGGCGTAGCCGGCGGCGATCTCCAGGGCCTCCCGCGGGAGAGCGGGGGCGCCGCCGGGCCCCTCGGGACCGGCCCCAGCGGCAGCCGACGGCACGGTCTCGCTGTCACTCATATCAGACCTCTGTTCCCGATTTGCACTGCTTTGCGGCGGCATTTCCAGCGTCGCACTCCGTCGCCGTGGCTGCGCCCGGAACGTCTTGACCGGTAGGCTTTCCGTGTGATCTTCAAGCGCATCGGAAACGGCCGGCCGTACCCCGACCACGGCCGGGAAAGCACCCGGCAGTGGGCGGACGTCGCGCCGCGCCCGGTCCGCCTCGATCAGCTCGTGACGACCAAGGGCCAGCTGGACCTGGAGACCCTCCTCGCCGAGGACTCCACCTTCTACGGCGACCTCTTCGCCCACGTCGTCAAGTGGCAGGGCGATCTGTACCTGGAGGACGGCCTGCACCGCGCCGTCCGCGCCGCGCTCCAACAGCGCCAGGTGCTGCACGCGCGCGTCCTTGAACTGGACTAATGGCCACGGCTTGACCCCAATGGGTTGAACTGAGCGCCGAGCAATGATCATTTAGTAGGCATCGCCGTCCGGGCGCACTACGCTGCGCCCATGAGCATGCTCACTCCCCCTGGCATGGGTGGCCAGTACCGGATCACGGGGGACAAGTACCCGCGGATGCGCCGACCCCGGGGGCGCCGCAGGCTCGCGTTCCTGGTCGTCGCCTCCGTCGCCGCACTCGGGCTGATCGGGTGGGGAACCCTGCAGCTCATCGACGTCTTCACCGGTGGCGGCAAGGCCAGCGCCGCGGGTACGAAGGCGGACTGCGGGTCCAAGGCCTCCCCCGCGGCGAAAGCCTCCGCGGCGGCCGCGGTCGCGGGCACTCTTCCGAAGCCGGGGCAGATCACCGTGAACGTTTTCAACGCGACGCCCCGCAGCGGGCTCGCCAAGCAGACCGCGGACGAGCTGAAGAAACGCGGCTTCAAGATCGGCGACGTGGGCAACGCGACGGCCGCCTACGACAAGAAGGTCGAGGGCGCCGGTCTGCTGCTCGGCGGCAAGGACGCCGACCGGGCCGCACTCCCCGTCCTCAACACCCAGCTCTCCGGCGCCCAGCTGAAGACCGACGGCCGTTCGCAGCCGACCACCGTCGACCTCATCATCGGCAACGGCTTCAAGACGCTCACGAAGAAGGAGGACGCCGACAAGGCGCTGACCGTGCTGGCCCAGCCCGTGCCGACGCCCTCCACCAAGAAGAGCTGCTGACTCCTCGGAACGAAACCCCGGGCTCCGCCGAACACCCGTTCCGCGGAGCCCGCTTCCGAAGAGCCGTCCGTTCCGTGGTTACTCAGCCGCGCCGTACATCCGGTCGCCCGCGTCGCCGAGGCCCGGCACGATGTAGCCGTGCTCGTTCAGGCGCTCGTCGATCGAGGCCGTCACGACGGTGACCGGCGTGCCCGCCAGGTCCCGCTCCATCACCTCGACGCCCTCCGGCGCGGCCAGCAGGACGACGGCGGTGACATCGTCGGCGCCGCGCTTGATCAGCTCCTGGATCGCCGCGACCAGGGTGCCGCCGGTGGCCAGCATCGGGTCGAGGACGTACACCTGCCGGCCCGAGAGGTCGTCCGGCATACGGGTGGCGTACGTGGAGGCCTGAAGCGTCTCCTCGTCGCGCACCATGCCCAGGAAGCCCACCTCCGCGGTCGGCAGCAGCCGGACCATGCCGTCGAGCATGCCGAGGCCGGCGCGCAGGATCGGCACGACGAGGGGGCGGGGGTAGGAGAGCTTGACGCCCGTGGTCGGGGAGACCGGGGTCACGATGTCGACCTGCTCCGTCCGCACGTCACGGGTGGCCTCGTAGGCGAGCAGGGTGACCAGCTCGTCGGCGAGCCGCCGGAAGGTCGCGGAGTCGGTGCGCCGGTCGCGCAGGGTGGTGAGCTTATGGGCGACCAGAGGGTGGTCGACGACGTGGAGACGCATGTCCACAACAGTAGCCGGGCCCCGTGCGCCCGCCACTGCCCCGTCCGGCACGCCCCGGCCCGCCGGGTCACCCGTCCGCTGGCATCAAACCGACCATCGGAGGGAAGGTGGGAGGGACGGACCTGGGGTGGTGTGCCAATGCGGAACCCGGAAGAGGAGACCTCCGAGCGGCAGGAGAGCGACGCCGAGCGCCGGAGGCGACGGGCCCAGTTCCTGCGCGACCTGGCCGAGGCGCGCGAGCTGCGCGACCGCGTCCAGCCCCGCCGGGCCAAGACTGCCCGCCTGCGCCACGCCATGCGTATGCGCACGTTCCGCTGGTAGACCGCCCGCACGGCGGGGCGGACCCGCGTGCCCGCCCCGCCGACGGGAACGACACCGCGCGGCGCCGGGGCGACGCGCCCGCACCGGGCCGGCGCCGCGACCGCGCGGCCGTCGCCAACTCGCCCAGGGCGAAGCCCGGATCACGGCGCACGTCAGCGCCCGCGACGCGCCCGCCGCGCGGGCCGCATCACACCCCGCGCCACGTCCGCGGCACGCCGACGTGTCGGGCCGGGAGGTGCCTGCGCGGCGGGGGCATCCGCGTACGATCCGCTGTTAGCGATCAAAAGAGGCAGACACAGCAGGCCGAAGACGTCCCCTGATCGCTCTGTTTCTGCCACGATTCCGAGTGGGCGGGGCTCAGCGCAACACTCCCCGCCCACAGCCTCCGCCGGGGGGAATCCCAACCGGCACACCTATGACCAGTGGGAGAGTCACGGTGTACTTCGCCGCACTGCTCGCGCGCACCGAAGACGGGTGGAAAGCGAGCGACACAGAGCTCGACGATGTGGAAACCCTGTCGGATCTGACCGACCTGGCCCGTGAAGTCTCGGACGAGGACACGGTCCTGCTGCTCATCGAGCAGGAGGACGCGTGGTTCGGCGTCGTCCGCGTGGACGGCGAGGAGGACCCTCGCATCTACGTGTCGGACGCCGCCGCCGCCGCCCGCAGTTCGTACGGCGAGATCCTGCTCACGGACGAAGTGCTGGGCCGGGAACCGGGCGGCGACGACGCCGACCTGGACGCCCTCGACCTGGACGGCACGGAGGACGGTGAGCCCGCGGACTCCGAGGACGACGAGGAGGAAGAAGAGGGGAGTGTGTCCGGCGACGCCGTGTCACACAGCCCCGTAGGGGACCGCTACATCCTCGCGGACCTCGGCGTGAGCGAGAGGGAACTGCTCGCCCTGGACGAAGGCGAGGCGCTCAGCACGATCGCCGAGTCGCTGGGGGCGGCCGAGATCCTGGAGACCGTCCGCTAGGCCCCGGGACGGCGGGCAGCCCCTCTGTACCGGCGAGCCAGGCCCCCGCTCCCCGGACCGAACGACGCGGCACGACATCAGCAACGACGGACGTCGCCGGGCCGGCCCGCACCACGCGGCCGGCTCCGCAGTCCTGTCCGCACCGCGGCGGGACGACGCCACCGCCGGTGGACCGGCCCCCGCCTCACGCGGAATCCGCGGCCCGGCTCCGGGCGGGGCCGGCCACCTGGGCCTGCCCGCTCACTCGGTGCCGCGCGCTCCGGAGCCGCACCTGCCCTCGCGGCCCCGACGGTGCCCTCGGGCCCGTCCGCGCACCTCGGCCCGGCGGGGTTCCGCTAGGTTCCCGGGGTGAGCACCCCCCATCAGGCACCCCGGCCCGATCCCGTACGCGACCCCTGGCGGGACCCGATGCGGCTCGCTCTGGACGAGGCGCGGCTGGCCGTCCGGGACGGGGACGTTCCCGTCGGTGCCGTCGTGCTGGCCCCGGACGGGACGACCGTGCTGGCGGCCGGGCACAACGAACGCGAGGCCACCGGCGACCCGACGGCGCACGCCGAGGTCCTCGCGCTGCGCAGGGCCGCCGCACGGCTCGGCGAGTGGCGGCTGACCGGCTGCACGCTCGTCGTCACCCTGGAGCCCTGCACGATGTGCGCGGGCGCGCTCGTGCAGTCCCGGGTCGAGCGGGTGGTCTACGGCGCCCGCGACGAGAAGGCGGGCGCCACCGGCTCCGTCTGGGACGTGGTCCGGGACCGGCGGCTGAACCACCGGCCCGAGGTCGTCGAGGGCGTCCTCGCCGGGGAGTGCGCCGCGCTGCTCACCGACTTCTTCCGCGACCGCTGACCGCGGCCGGGGGCTCGTCGGCCCGTGTCCCACGCGGAAGTTCCGGGGTCCCGAAACGGATTTCAGACCATGGCCCCCCTTGGGGTAGGGTCTTCCTCGGTAGCGTGTCCGAGCGGCCGAAGGAGCTCGCCTCGAAAGCGAGTGTGGCGTAACCCGTCACCGAGGGTTCAAATCCCTCCGCTACCGCTTCTGAAGGGCCCCGTCGAAAGACGGGGCCCTTCACGCGTTCCGGGACGTGCGGGTCCGCTCGGGGCTCCGGACACGGAAAAGCCCCGGCGTCCGCTCAGTCGCCGGGGCTTACCTTCCGCACCCACAAGGGGCGGGGGAGGCGGCATCGGGGGGACAGCCGCCTCCCCCGTTTCAAGGACCCTCAGGTCCACGCCGCCGTCTCGGGGGAAGCTGCGGCGCGGACCCCGCAGTGAGGCCCCTCCGGGCCCCGCGGACTTCCTGCCGGTTCCGCCGGGGCTCTCTTCCATCCTGACCTGCGACAGCGCGTCCGGGGCCCGGCAAAAGACCTCGACCAGTGGGCCGTTGGTCCCTAAAGAGCGTGTGAAGGTTAAACTCACCGCCGGCAACAGGGGGCCCACCGGGCGCAGCAGGCACAGGGGAGGCCGCCATGGCGGTGAATTCGAAGAAGATCGCGATCTACGTCGTCGTGGTCTTCGCGCTCTACGTGATCATCACGGATCCGGCCAAGGCCGCGGACTACGTCCAGATAGGCTTCGAGGGCATATCGAGCGCCGCCCAGGCGGTGGGCGACTTCATGACCTGGGTCGCCGACGGAGCCCAGAACTGACGCCCGGCGCCGACACCACCAAGGAGTTCCCGTGATCCGCCATCTGGTCCTCTTCAAGCTCAACGACGGCGTCGAGCGGGACGAGCCCCGTGTCGTCGAGGGCGTCGCCGCCTTCCGCGCGCTCGGTGACCAGATCCCCGAACTGCGGTTCTGGGAGTGCGACTGGAACATCACCGACCGGCCGATCGCCTACGACTTCGCGATCAACTCCGCCGTCGACGACACCGACGCGCTCACGCGCTACCTGGAGCACCCGGCCCACCAGGCGGGCGTCGCCCTCTGGCGCGAGTTCGCCACCTGGGTGATCGCGGACTATCCGTTCTGATCGGTACGCCCGCTCGGCCGGCCCTCCGGTCGTTCGACCGGAGCGATCCGACGGGTCGAACGGATCGGACGGACCGGATCGTTCCGACTGGTCCTCCTGGCCCTTGACCCGACCGCCGCGACCGGCCTCGGCCGACCTCATTTCCCACCCCTGACCGCATCCGGCCAGGGGTTTTTGGTGTCTTGAGCCCCAACTCTCCCCCAACACGGCAATATGCGGTGCTTGCACACAGTGCACATGTCTTGTGATGCTATGACCGCTTTTGACGGATGAGTTGACGGATACGTTGACGGACGTTGACGAATGACGAGGTGGCGTTGACCGTGTCGGCCAGTACTGCGCCGCCCCAGGAGGAAGCCCCGGCCAAGGCCCAGGCACCGGCCCCCGCACATGCCCCGGCCCAGGCCCCGCCCTCGCCCCCGGCGCAGAGCACCGCACCGAACGCCACAGCAGGCTCCGCTGCGGACGCCGCAGCAGGCACCGCGACCGCCGCCGCACCCGAGGCACCCGTCATCGAGACGGCCCCGGAGGTCGCTCCCGAGCGCCGCCGCGGCGCCGACACCCGGGCCCTGACGCAGGTGCTCTTCGGCCAGCTCAAGGTGCTGGAGCCGGGCACCGCCGAGCACAACCGGGTCCGCGGGGCGCTCATCGAGGCCAACCTCCCGCTCGTCCGGTACGCGGCGGCCCGCTTCCGCTCCCGCAACGAGCCGATGGAGGACGTCGTCCAGGTCGGCACGATCGGCCTGATCAACGCCATCGACCGCTTCGACCCCGACCGGGGCGTGCAGTTCCCGACCTTCGCGATGCCGACGGTCGTGGGGGAGATCAAGCGGTACTTCCGCGACAACGTCCGCACCGTCCACGTACCGCGCCGGCTGCACGAGCTGTGGGTGCAGGTGAACTCCGCGACGGAGGACCTGACGACCGCCTTCGGACGCTCGCCCACCACCTCGGAGATCGCCGAGCGGCTGCGCATCACCGAGGAGGAGGTGCTCTCCTGCATCGAGGCCGGCCGCTCGTACCACGCCACCTCCCTCGAGGCCGCCCAGGAGGGTGACGGGCTGCCGGGACTGCTCGACCGGCTCGGCTACGAGGACCCCGCGCTCGACGGGGTCGAGCACCGCGACCTCGTACGGCATCTGCTCGTACAGTTGCCCGAACGCGAGCAGCGGATCCTGCTGTTGCGCTACTACAGCAACCTCACGCAGTCACAGATCAGCGCGGAACTGGGAGTGTCCCAGATGCATGTGTCAAGGCTGCTCGCCCGTAGTTTCGCGCGTCTTCGATCCGCAAACAGGTTCGAGGCGTAACCGACAAGAGCGAATCGCTCAAGGTCACTTTTTTCGGCGGTTGAACGCTGAAACACCGTCAGACCCCCTTTTTCCAGGGCCTATTCACCCTCTCCATGTCGACATGTCACTACAGCGTGTTGCCGACATGTGACATTCTTCCGGAAGCGCGTTTGCCGCGGCCCCGCCTCCGGTATTCAGGTGGAGGCTGCGTTCCTCCGACGGGAGCGATTGCCGCGACCGTCCGCGACCCAAAGGGGGTGGCATGTCCGCAGATCAGGGCAGCTCCAAGGTGCTCACGCTCACGAAGAGCGACGCAGTGCCCGAGGCGCACGCCGCGCTTCCCGATGTCCCTGCCGCCGAGGCCCCGGAAGCCGTTCTGGTCCCCGAGTCCTCGGGCGCCATCGACACCCGGACCTTGTCCCGCTCCCTCTTCCTGCGGCTCGCCGCACTCGGCGAGAACAGCCCGGAGCGTGGCTACGTCCGGGACACCCTCATCGAGCTCAACCTCCCGCTCGTCCGGTACGCGGCGGCCCGCTTCCGCTCCCGCAACGAGCCGATGGAGGACATCGTCCAGGTCGGCACGATCGGCCTGATCAAGGCGATCGACCGCTTCGACTGCGAACGCGGCGTGGAGTTCCCGACGTTCGCGATGCCGACCGTCGTCGGCGAGATCAAGCGCTTCTTCCGGGACACCTCCTGGTCGGTGCGCGTCCCGCGTCGCCTGCAGGAGCTGCGGCTCGCCCTCACCAAGGCCAGTGACGAGCTCTCCCAGAAGCTCGACCGCTCGCCGACGGTCGCCGAACTCGCCACCGTGCTCGGGGTGTCCGAGGAGGACGTGGTCGACGGTCTCGCCGTCGGCAACGCGTACACCGCCTCCTCGCTCGACTCGCCCGCGCCCGAGGACGACGGCGGCGAGGGCTCCCTCGCGGACCGCCTCGGCTACGAGGACACCGCGCTGGAGGGCGTGGAGTACCGCGAGTCGCTCAAGCCGCTGCTCGCCAAACTGCCGCCCCGTGAGCGCCGGATCATCATGCTGCGCTTCTTCGCCAACATGACCCAGTCGCAGATCGGCGAGGAGGTCGGCATCTCGCAGATGCACGTCTCCCGCCTCCTCACCCGCACGCTGTCCCAGCTGCGCGAGGGCCTGATCTCCGACTGAACACCCCACACGGGGTTCATAATTGACGGTCCGTCAGTCACACTGGCGCGATGCGTCACGAGTCGATGTCCGGCCGCCGGGGTGCCCTGCTGGGCGCCTCGGCGGCCGTGCTGTGTCTGGGCGGAGTCCTGGCCGCGTGCGGGAGCGGCGGAGCCGGAGGCGGCTACGTCGCGGTCGGACCCGGGGGCGGTTCACCGGGGGCCTCGGGAGCCGCGGTGGCCCCGTCGGACGACGTGTCCCTGGTCCCGCTGGACGGTTCGGGCAGCCCGGGGTCCGGATCGGGCGGCGCCAAGTCCGGTACCGGGCAGACCGGTTCGGGCAAGGACGGATCGACGGCGTCCGGCGACGCTCCGGGTTCGGCCTCGGACGACGGCCTCGACGGTCCGGGAGACGAGAAGAGCGCGGGCGGCACCACGGCCGGGGGCGGTGACGGCTCCGGCGGCACGGCGGCCGGCACCGGCGGCGCGGGTTCCGGTTCGTCCTCCGGGTCCGGTTCCGGCCGTACGGGCGGGAGTTCGGGCGGACGTCCCGGCAGCGACGCCGGGCACACCTCGGCGCCGGCCACACCTGCACCGTCGGCGAGCGCCCGGCCCGCCGAGCTGGGCGTGACGGGGACCACGCGGGCGGGCACCGATCGGCGGTGGTGCGAGAAGGTCACCGTCTCGCTGCGCAACACCGGTGGCACGGCGGTGCGTTCGGGCACGGTGACGTTCGGGACGCACATCATCGGGTCGCTCGGGATCGACTGGGCGACGATCACCTCGACCGAGGCCCTTCCCGCGCCGATCGGCGCCGGCGCGAGGAAGGACGGCACCTGGACGGTGTGCGTCGACGCGTGGCGGGTGCCGTTGGGCATGCACATCGAGACGCGGGACGTGTCCGTCCAGTGGAAGTAGGACGTGAGAGCGGCGCGTGAAGGCGCGCCCGGCGGCCGGTGAGCCCGGCCCTCCCGGCTACTTGAACGCGAGCCAGGCCACCGCGGCGACGACCACGACGGCGACGATGACGCCGACGATCAGACCCACGCGGGGACCGGCGGGAGCCGCCGCCTGCTGCTGCTGGCCCTGGGGGGACTCGTCGACGAACGCACGGAACATCTGGGTGCTGCCCGCGGGGTCGTAGTTGCCCTCGGGGCCCTGGGTGTTTGCCATAGGCCAGGACACTAGCGAATCCGCGGGGTCTGCCCAAGTGCAGGGTTCCGCTTTCCCCCACGCCGAGGGGCGGTTCGACCGGAACACCCGATCCGCGGCGGCCCCGCACGCCGCCGAACGCGCGTCCGACGGGCGCTCCGGGCCCCGTCACAGCGAGCCCATAGCCTGACGGCCGCCCTCACCTGCGGGTTTACATTCGCCAATGCTTGCCTTTGCCAAGTTTTTAGCCCTGAAGCCTCGAACTCGTTTGCCTGCGGCAACCAACTGCTTTTATGGTTGCCCTAAGCAACGAATAGGGGTGTGATGGCCGAGCAGGCGCAGTACGAGGAATTGGCTCGTCAGCTCAGCGCCATCGGTGCCGTGAAGAGGGACATGGGCCGGATCCTGCCGCCCGACTGTCCCGGGGGCTCCGCCGCCGTGCTCACGCTGCTCGGCCGGTACGGCGAGATGCGGATGAGCAGGCTCGCGGAGCTTCTCTCCGTGGACATGTCGGTGACCAGCCGCCATGTCGCGCATGTCGCCGACCGGGGCTGGATCGAACGGTTCCCCGACCCGGCCGACAAGCGCTCACGCATCCTGCGCCTCACCGGGACCGGCCAGGAGCAGCTCGACGAGCTCTCCCTGCGCACGTCGCGGCTGCTGGCCGACCGGCTCAGCCACTGGTCCGACGACGAGGTCGGACTGCTCATCGACCTGATGGGCCGGCTGCGCGAGAGCTTCGGCGACTGCCGCTCCACGCAGCGGACACCGGCGCACCCTCCCTCGTACGCGACCGACGTATCAGAACTGACCACCCGTACACCCGCTTAGTACGTAAGAAAAGGAAGCCCATGGCAACGACCACACCAGCCGGTGTGCGGGGCTCTCACGCCAAGCACGGAGGCGCCGCCGACGGCGCTCCGATGACGCACCGGCAGATCATGGAGGCGCTCTCCGGGCTCCTGCTCGGCATGTTCGTCGCGATCCTGTCGTCGACGATCGTCTCCAACGCCCTCCCCCGCATCATCGGTGACCTGGGCGGCGGCCAGTCCGCCTACACCTGGGTCGTCACGGCCGCGCTGCTCTCCATGACCGCGACCACGCCCCTGTGGGGCAAGCTGTCCGACCTGTACAGCAAGAAGGCGCTCGTCCAGATAGCGCTCGTCATCTACGTACTGGGATCGGCCGCCGCGGGTCTCTCGCAGAACGCCGGCATGCTGATCGCCTGCCGCGTCGTGCAGGGCGTCGGCGTCGGCGGTCTGTCCGCCCTCGCGCAGATCGTGATGGCCGCGATGATCTCCCCGCGTGAGCGCGGGCGCTACTCCGGCTACCTCGGCGCGACGTTCGCAGTCGCGACGGTCGGCGGCCCGCTGCTCGGCGGTGTCATCACCGACACCAGCTGGCTCGGCTGGCGCTGGTGCTTCTACGTCGGGGTGCCGTTCGCGATCATCGCGCTCATCGTGCTGCAGAAGACCCTGCACCTGCCCGTCGTGAAGCGGGACGTGAAGGTCGACTGGGGCGGCGCGTTCTTCATCTCCGCCGCGGTCTCCCTGCTCCTGCTGTGGGTCACCTTCGCCGGTGACAAGTACGACTGGGTCTCCTGGCAGACGTACACGATGGTCGCCGGCGCGATCGTCCTCGGACTGCTCTTCGTCCTTGTCGAGTCGAAGGTCAGCGAGCCGATCATCCCGCTGCGGCTGTTCCGCAACCGGACGATCACCCTGTCCTCCCTCGCCTCGCTGTTCGTCGGCGTCGCGATGTTCACCGGCACCGTCTTCTTCAGCCAGTACTTCCAGCTCGCCCGGGACAAGTCCCCGACGATGTCGGGCGTCATGACGATCCCGATGATCGCCGGCCTGTTCGTCTCGTCCACGGTCTCCGGACAGGTCATCACCAAGACCGGCCGGTGGAAGTACTGGCTCGTCAGCGGCGGCTTCCTGGTCACCGCGGGTCTCGGCCTCCTCGGCACGATCCGCTACGACACGACGTACTGGCACATCGCGATCTTCATGGCGCTGCTGGGTCTCGGCATCGGCATGATGATGCAGAACCTGGTGCTGTCCACGCAGAACCAGGTGGCGCCGTCCGACCTGGGCTCCGCCAGCTCCACGGTCACCTTCTTCCGTTCCCTCGGTGGTGCGATCGGTGTCTCCGCGCTCGGCGCGGTCATGGCCCACCGGATCACCGACTACGCGAAGGACGGGCTCGCCGACCTCGGCCCCAAGTACGCCTCTCTCGGCTCCGGTTCGGACTCCAGCATCCCGGACATGGACAAGCTGCCCGCGCCGCTGCGCACGGTGATGGAGAGCGCGTACGGCCACGGCATCGCGGACGTCTTCCTGATCGCCGCCGGCCTGGCTCTGCTGGCCTTCCTCATCGTGCTGTTCATCAAGGAGGTCCCGCTGCGGACGTCCGGCGCGCTGGCCCAGGCCGCCGCCGACCAGCCCGGTGCCCCGGCCACCGAGACGGCCGTCGCCGAGTCCGTCGAGGTCCCGGCCGCCGCCGAGCGGATCCCCGCCCAGGCCGTCGCGGCCACCGAGGCGGGCCCCGAGGGCACGCAGCGCCTCGCCGCTGTCGCCACCGCGACGCGTGAGAGCGTCCCGCAGCCCGCGTCCGGCGGCATCCCGGTGCGCGGCCAGGTCCGCGGCGCCGAGAGCGCGCCCGTGCCGCAGGCCGCCGTCACGCTGATCTCCCTCGCGGGACGTCAGCTCGGCCGCTCGGTCGCCCAGGCCGACGGCTCCTACGCGGTGGACGCGCCCGGCGTCGGCTCCTACGTCCTGATCGCCTCCGCCGACGGCTTCCAGCCGCAGGCCTCGACGATCGTCGTGAACGACGAGCCGCTCACGTACGACATCCTGCTGAGCGGCACGAGCGGGCTCAGCGGTGTCGTCCGGGCGGCCGACGGCGGTACCCCCGTCAAGGACGCGATGGTCATCGTGACCGACGTCCGCGGTGACGTGCTGGCCACCGGAACCACCGGTGAGCAGGGCGAGTTCGCCTTCGCCGAGCTGGTGCCCGGAGTCGTCACGGTCGCCGTGAACGCGGCGGGCCACCGGCCGCGCGCCCTGCCCGTCGAGGTGGGCGGCACCGGGGTCACCCGGATCGAGGTCGACCTCGACTCGGGCTCCCAGGTCCAGGGTGTCGTCCGGGCGCCCAACGGCCCCCTGTCGGACGCCCGCGTGACGCTGGTCGACGCGGCAGGCAACGTGGTCGGCACCGCCAGGACCGGTGGCGACGGCGCCTACGCCTTCACCGACCTGGACGGCGGCGAGTACACCGTCATCGCGACCGGCTACCCGCCGGTGGCGACGGCCCTGACCGTCGGCGGCCGTGGCGTGGACGACCACGACATCGAACTCGCCCACCCCGGCGAGTAGTCCGAAGCCCCGGCCCGTGGGGAGCGCGCACTCTGAGCGGAGGTGCGCCCCCCACGGGCCGGTTTTCATTGCTGCATCGCAAGGAGTTACTGCACATGGGACTGACCGCGAAGATCCGTACGCGGGACGGATGGGCCGTGTCGCACGCGGTCGTCACGGTGACCGACATGACCGGCACGCAGGTGCTGCGGGCCGAGGCGGACACCGACGGGGCCATCCATGACACCACGAGCCTCGCGCCCGGCGCGTACACCGTGATCGTGACCGCGGTCGGGTACGCGCCCGCCGCGTCCAGCGCCATCGTCACGGCCGCCGGCCGGGCCGAGGTCGGCCAGGTGACCCTGGCCCGCCAGGGCGGCACCGAGCTGCCCCCGCCCGGCCCGTGGACCATCGACCCGGCCCACTCCTCCATCGGCGCGGTGGCCCAGCACCTGGGCATCTCCAGCGTGCACGGCCGGTTCACGGACTTCACCGGCCGTATCGAGATCGCCCCCGACGACGTGACCGGGTCCCGCGTGGAGGCGACGATCTCCGCCGCCTCCATCGACACCGGCAACGGCATGCGCGACGGCCACCTGAAGTCGCCGGACTTCCTGGACGTGGAGAAGTACCCGCACATCACCTACCGGTCGACGGGCGTGACGCCCGCGGGCTCCGACCGCTGGACCGTGCACGGCGAACTCACCATGCACGGCGTCGTACGCCCCGTCGACCTCTCCCTCGCCTACCTCGGCACCGGCGCCGACCCGTGGGGCGGCACCCGCGCCGCGTTCCGCGCGACCGTGGAACTGCGCCGCGAGGACTTCGCCATGAACTACAACCAGGTCGTCCAGGCGGGCATCTCCGCCATCGGCACCACGCTGAAGGTGGAGCTGGACATCCAGGCGGTGCAGGGGGAGTCGCTGCCCGCCGTCTGAGCGCGGCTCAGTCGCCCTCACTGGCGTCGACGATCCGTCGGGCCAGGTCACGGAGCTTGACGTTCTCCCGCTGGGAAGTGCGCACGAGGCTGTCGAACGCCTCGGACGCGTCGATGTCGAGCCGCTCCATCAGGATGCCCGTGGCCTGCCCGATCAGGTCCCGGGTGCGCATCGCCTCGGTGAGCTGCTCGCGCATGGTCGCCGTCTCCAGCGCGATGCTGACGTGCGCGGTGAACAGCCGGCCGACCCGGGTGGCCTGGTCGTCGAAGGCCCGTGGCTTGCCCGCGTACGCCGTCAGGACCGTCAGCCGGCGCCGGTCGGCCCGGAGTCTGAGCGACAGCACCGATCTCAGCCCGAGGCTCGACAGTGCGAGGTCCCCGTCCTCCCCCATGGAGGCACTGTCCTCGATCCGGGCCACCGGAGCCGTCCACAGCCGGTTCCAGTACGGCTGGTGCTCACGGCCCGCGTTCAGCGTGTCGGCGGAGCGGACGACCTCGTCCGTCCAGGCCAGCGTCTCCCGGTGGGCCTTGCGCTCGATCACGGAGATCCCGGCGTGCTCGGCGCCCGGCAGGACGTGCACGGCGAGCCGGACGGCGGTCCGCAGGGTGCTGTGCGTGCTCACGGTGTCGTGCAACTGCTGCGCGGCGACCGTCAGGGCATCCGCCAGCTCGAAACCCGCAGCAAAACGGGGCAATTCAGGAAACTCGAACGCAGCCACCACGAACCTCTTCGGCATGCACGGCCAAACGGCCATGCGCAGGAGAGCTCCGCAGCACATTCCCGACTGCGAGCACAGGACGAACAGCACTTTAGCTGTTCGGATGGGGTGTCGTGGCGCCCACCGGCACAGCCCGCGGGCGACAGGGGCGCACGCGGCCTACGCTGATCGCATGGCACCCAACATCGCGACGAACACCTCCGTCTCCCTGGACGAGTTGCTGGACTTCGTACGCCCCCGGCACCGGGCCGTCCTGCTGACCCGCCGTGCCGACGGCGGCCCTCAGGGCTCCCCGCTGACCTGCGGTGTCGACGACTCCGGCCGCATCGTCGTGTCGACGTACCCCGGGCGGGCCAAGACGCGCAACGCCCAGCGTGACGAGCGGGTCAGCCTGATCGTCCTCAGCGACGAGTGGAACGGGCCCTGGGTCCAGATCGACGGCACCGCCGAGGTGATCGACTCCCCCGACTCGGTCGAGCCGCTCGTGGAGTACTACCGGAACATCGCCGGGGAGCATCCGGACTGGGACGAGTACCGCGCCGCGATGCTCAAGCAGGGCAAGTCGATCATCCGGGTCACCCCGACCCGCTGGGGCCCCGTCGCCACCGGTGGCTTCCCGGCGCACCTGGCCCCGCAGGACTAGGGCCTGTCCGACAATTCCCGTCGTCGCCCGGAGGGCGGCCGGGCGGCGTCAGGTGCGTGCGGGTCGGCACGGGGCTCAGCCCCGTGCCACCATCGCCTCGATCCCGGCGACCAGGAGATCCAGCGCGAACCCGAAGTCCCGGTCCCGCATCTCCGACACGGTGTCGCCGCCCCGTGCCTCCATCAGGTCGGCCGCACTGGCGAAGTCCGCGGCCAGCTGCGGCTGTTCGCTGATCGTGCTCATGGCCTCGCGGAAGTACTCGTCCTGCGACACCCCCGCCGTGGCGCAGCGCTGGACGAAGTGGCCCTCGATCGTCCCGAACCCGTACACGAACTGGAAGACGGCCGACATCGCCCCGGTCTGGCCGCGCGGCGGCAGCCCGGTGTTCCGGATCACCCGCTGCACGCACATCGAGAACGCCATGGAGTGCGGCCCGATGTTCAGGAAGCTCCCGACGAGCGGCGACACCCACGGGTGGCGCACCAGCAGCGCCCGGTTCCCGACGGCCAGCGCCCGCAGCTGATCCCGCCAGTGTTCCGCCGACTCGACGTCCGGCAGGTCGAGTTCGCCGAAGACCGCGTCGAGCGCGAGCTCCAGCAGATCGTCCTTGGTGTCGACGTACCAGTACACGGACATGGCCGTGACGTTCAGCTCCGCGGCGAGACGCCGCATCGAGAACTTCGCGAGCCCCTCCGCGTCGAGCAACAGCACGGTGGCCTCGGTGATCCGTTCCCGGTCGAGCCCCGACGGCTGCCCGCCGCCCCGCGCGGCCCCGCCCCGGGGCGCCTTGCCCTCCAGCCAGACACTGGTCCGCGCCGGACGCTTGGCCCTGTCGGCTGCCCTCACCATGGCGCACCTTCCTCGGAACTCGAACCACGGCACGGACCGGGACTCCCCGGTCCGCCACCCTCACGATGCTAAGCGGGCGCTCGACGGACGCCACCGCGCCGGCCCTGTCCGAAGTGTCCTCCGGACCGCAGCCGAAACGCCCGTCGGGCGGATCCCGTGCGACCTCACACGGAGACCACCACCGCGGAGTCTGCCCTCTCCGCCCGCCGCAGCAACGCGGCCGCCAGCAGTCCTCCGAGCAGGACGGCGACGGCACCCACCAGCTGGCTGGTCTCCAGGCCCGAGGAGAACGCGTCGGTGATCCGCCCGCGCTCCTCGGCCGATCCGGCGGAGGCGAGCGCGGCGGGCAGTGAGGCGGCGGCGACCGGAATCAACGCCGCGAACCGCGCGTTGAGCACCGCGCCGAGCACGGCCACGCCCAGCCCGTTGCCGAACTCGGCGAGCGTGCCGTTGATCCCGGCGCCGACACCCGCCTTCTCGCGCGGGATGGCGCTCATGATGGCGTGCGCCATGGCGGGGTTGGCCACCGCGCAGCCCGCGCCGATGAGCAGCAGCCCGGCGAGCGTGCCGGCGTAGCCGTGGCTGGTGAGCGTGGCGATCGACACCAGTCCCGCGGACATCAGCGTCATGCCGAGCACGATGGAGAGGGGCGTGCCGAGCCGCGCGGTCCAGCGGGCCGACAGTCCGGAGAAGTTCAGCGCGACGACGGCGAGCGCGAGCGGCGCGGTCCGCACACCCGCCTCCAACGGCCCGTAGCCGAGCACGAACTGGAGGTGCTGCGTCAGCAGGAACAGCGCGCCGCCCATCCCGAAGGTGATGAGGACGGCGCCCGCGACGGCTCCGGTGAACCGCCGGTTCCTGAAGAACTGCAGGTCGAGCATGGGGTACGGGATCCGGCTCTCCCAGGCGGCGAACGCGGCGAGGACGAGCACGGCGAGGACGGCCGTGCCGAGCACCCGCGCCGACGTCCAGCCGTGCCCGGGGCCCGAGATGATCGCGAACACCAGCGCGGTCATGCCGACCGTCGACAGCAGGGCGCCGACCACGTCCGGCCGGTCGGCCCGCCGCGGCTCTCCCGGGGAGCCGGGGACGGCCGCGATACGCGGCGCGGCCTTCGACTCGGGGACGAGCGCGATCACCGCGACGAGGCCGAGTGCCGCGACGGGCAGGTTGATGAGGAAGATCGCGCCCCACCAGAAGTGGTTCAGCACGAAGCCGCCGATCAGCGGCCCCGCGGCGAAGCCCACCGCGTTGACCGCGCTCCATATGCCGATCGCCTTCGGGTGCTCGTCCGGGGCGAAGATCTGCATGGCGACGGCGAGGGTGGTGGTGAGCAGCAGCGCGCCGCCCACGCCCATGCCGGCCCGTGCGGCGATCAACTGCCCGGTGGAGTCGGCGAGTCCGGCCACCAGTGATCCGGCGCCGAACAGGACGAGTCCGCTGACGAGCATCTTCTTGCGGCCGTAGCGGTCGGCCGCGCTGCCCGCGGTGAGCAGCAGCCCCGACTGCACCAGCGAGTAGGCGTTGATCATCCACTGGATGTCGGAGGTGGCCGCGCCCAGCTCGCGGGTGAGGGAGGGGATGGCGACGTTCAGGACGGTGTTGTCGAGCAGCACGGTGAGCTGGGCCAGACAGATGACCCCGAGGATCAGCCATCGCTGGGGGTGCCCTTGAGGAGGGGACGAGGTTGACATGCTGTACACCGTAGAACAGTTCCCATACGGCGTACAACGTGGTTTTCCGGAGACCGGGGTGCCGCCGATGAGCCCTGCTCACCGCCTCCCCGGCCCGGTCGGCGGCCCGTTCCCGGCGTCCCGAACAGGCGGTGGCCCGGAGCGTGTTCGCTCCGGGCCACCGCCTGCCGCCTCGCGGGCTGCCGTTCCCCGACGGTCAGCCGCTGGTCGTCGGCTGCGTCAGGTCGTAGAAGGTGGCCGAACCCACCGTCACCTTCTTGAAGTTGGCCGTGACCCAGGAGCTGATCCGGGAGGAGGCCGAGGCGCTCGCGCTCCCGCCCGTGCCGCCGCCCATTCCGCCGCCCGAGATGAAGTAGTGGATCTTCCCGTCGGTCACGTACTTCTTGAACTGGGCCAGGGTCGGCGACGGGTCGGTGCCGTTGAAGCCGCCGATCGCCATCACGGGCTTGCCGGTGGCGAGCTGGTAACTCGCCGAGTTCTGGGAGCCGATGGCCGCGGCCGCCCAGGTGTAGTCACCGGCGTTCTTCGACAGCAGCGTCTTCGCCGCGGAGCTGACGTCCGCCCCGTTGAGCAGACCGCCCGCGCCACCGCCTCCGCCCATGCCGCCCTCACCCGCGGCGCCGCCGGGCATGCCGCCCTGCTGGTTCCCGCCCTGCGTGTTCCCGTTGCCCTGCTGGTTCTGGCCGGGGAATCCGCCGGTGCCGCCCGTCGGGGGCCCGCCCGTGCCGCCGCCCTGCTGGGTGCCGTTGCCCTGCTGGTTCTGGCCGCCGCCGGGGAAGCCGCCCCGCATGCCGCCGCCACCCCCGCCGGGTCCGCCCATCGTGCTCGCCCCGGACGGACCGGCCGTCACGATGGAGCCCGAGTGACCGGTGTCCACCGTCGAGAGCGTGTACGCCGTCGGACCCGCGATCGCTGCCACGAAGCTCAGCCCTGCCGCGGCGAGCGCCAGACTGCGGCCGAGCCGCGTCACGAAGATCAGGCCGAGCGCGCCGGTCAGACCGCCGACGAGGACGAGCCACTTGAGCCAGGGCAGGTAGTCGGAGGTGCGGTTGAGGAGGACGTACCCCCAGGCCGCGGACGCGGTGACCGCTCCGGCCAGGGTGAGCGACGCCCACACCTTGCCGCGCTCCTCCCACAGCACCGTCGCGCCCATGCCGACCACGGCCGCGATGTAGGGGGCCAGCGCCACGGTGTAGTACTGGTGGAAGATGCCGGCCATGTAGCTGAAGACGAGCGTGGTCATCAGCAGCGCGCCGCCCCACGCGAGGAACGAGCCGCGGGTCAGGTCGGTCCGCTTCGCCTTCCGGGTGAGGACGATGCCGGCCACCAGCAGGATCAGGGCCGCCGGGAGCAGCCAGGAGATCTGGCTGCCGATCTCGGAGTTGAACATCCGGTTCCAGCCGGTCTCGCCCCACTGTCCGGTGCCGCCACCGCCGCCACCGCCGCCGACACTGCCGGTCTCGTCGCCGTTGATCCGGCCCAGCCCGTTGTAGCCGAAGGTCAGCTCCAGGAAGGAGTTGTTCTGCGAGCCGCCGATGTAGGGGCGCGAGGACGCGGGCCACAGCTCGACGATCGCGACCCACCAGCCGCCGGCGACGATCATCGCCCCCGCCGAGAGACCGATCTGCGCGAACCGCTTCCGCAGGCTCACCGGCGCGCACACCGCGTACAGCACGGCCAGCGGCGGCAGGATCAGGAACGCCTGGAGCGTCTTGGCGAGGAACGCGAAGCCGACCGCCACGCCCGCCCAGACCAGCCACTTCGTCCGGCCGTCCTCAAGACCGCGGATCACGCAGTAGACCGTGACGGTCATCAGCAGCGCGAGCATCGCGTCCGGGTTGTTGAACCGGAACATCAGGGCGGCGACCGGAGTGAGCGCGAGCACCGCGCCCGCGATCAGGCCCGCCGCCGGGCTGAACCGGCGGCGCAGGGCGGCGTACAGGACGCCGACCGTCGCCACGCCCATCAGCACCTCGGGGACGAGGATCGCCCAGGAGCTGAGGCCGAAGATCCGTACCGACAGGGCCATCGGCCACAGCGAGGCCGGGGGCTTGTCGACGGTGATGGCGTTGGCCGAGTCGAGCGAGCCGAAGAAGAACGCCTTCCAGCTCTGGCTGCCCGCCTGGACGGCCGCGGAGTAGAAGGAGTTGGCGTACCCGGAGGCGCTCAGGCCGTACAGGTACAGCACGGTGGTGGCGAGCAGCAGGGCGAGGAACGCGGGTCGCGCCCAGCGCGGGTCCTCGGGCCTGCCCCGCCAGACCCGGCGCGGGAGCGGGCGGGCGGGCTCACCGGCTCCGGGCGCGACGGCGGGGTGGTCCGCTCCGGGCGGGAGGGTCGGGGCCGGCGGCCCCCAGACGGGGGCGGGGCCTCCGGTGAACCGGGCGTCCGCGGCGGGGCCCGCGTCCCCGGCACGGCTCGTCGTCCTGCCGGTCCCGGTACTCGTGTCGGGCTGCGTCGTCATCGCGCGTTCCTCGGATCGTGGTCGTGCGGGCGCACCGCCTGCATCTGCATGGTCGAGTCCCCCCAGGTACGGTCCGCGGCGTCACCGGCGCGGAACGGGGCCGTGTCGTACGCGTTCGTGTCGTAGGGGGGCGAGTCGTACGAGGCCGGGGCCGGGTTGGAGGAGGCCGGGGCCGCGGGCGCCGTCGGCCGCTGCGGCAGGGGTTGATGCGCTGCCCCACCGTGCCGTACGGGCATCGGGTGCGGCGCCGCCGGATGTACGGCGTGGCCGCCCGGCCGGTGCGAGGCCACCACAGGCGACGGTGCCGGCGCCGACGGCTCGTCACGCCGGTCCGGGAAGACCCAGGCGCGGAAGAGCAGGAACCGCAGGACGGTCGCCGCGAGGTTGGCGGCGATCAGGACCGCCAGTTCGGTCGAGTGCGCGGGATCGTTCGTCGCCGCGTTCAGGGCGGCGAGGGACCCGCTGGTCAGGACGAGCCCGATGCCGAAGACGACCAGGCCCTGCGCCTGGTGGCGGACGGCGCCGCCCCGGCCGCGGACCCCGAAGGTCAGCCGCCGGTTGGCCGCGGTGTTGGCGACGGCGGAGACGAGCAGCGCGAGCGCGTTGGCGACCTGGGAACCGGAGAAGGAGCGGAAGCCGCTGTAGAGCAGCAGGTAGAAGAGCGTGGACAGGCCGCCCACGACGCAGAAGCCGACGAGCTGGCGGGCCAGCCCCTTGGGCACGTCGGTCAGTTCGCGGTCGCGCGGATCGTCCCCGAAGGGCCGGGCGAGCCGGTCCAGCGAGAGCGATCCGCCGGCGAGGGCGCGTCCCACCCGCCACACCCCCTTCAGGTCGTCCGTCGCGGTCCTGACGATGTGGACGGTCGAGTCCGGGTCGTCGACCCAGTCGACCGGCACCTCGTGGATGCGCAGCCCGGCCCGCTCGGCCAGCACCAGCATCTCGGTGTCGAAGAACCAGCCGGAGTCCTCCACCAGCGGCAGCAGCACCTGGGCGACGTCGCGGCGGATCGCCTTGAACCCGCACTGCGCGTCCGAGAAGCGGGCCTGGAGCGAGCCGCGCAGGATCAGGTTGTACGAGCGGCTGATGAACTCCCGCTTGGCGCCGCGCACCACCCGCGAGGAGCGGGCGAGCCGCGAGCCGATCGCGAGGTCCGAGTGACCGGAGATCAGCGGCGCCACCAGCGGCAGCAGGGCGTTCAGATCGGTGGACAGGTCGACGTCCATGTACGCGAGGACCGGCGCGTCGGACGCCGACCACACGGTCCGCAGCGCCCGGCCGCGGCCCTTCTGCTCCAGCCGGCAGGAGACGACCTCCGGGAGCCGGGCCGCCAGCCGCGCCGCCACCTGAGGGGTGGTGTCCGTCGACGCGTTGTCCGCCACCGTGATGCGGAACGCGTACGGGAACGTGCGCTTGAGGTGCTCGTGGAGTCTGAGCACACAGGGCTGGAGGTCCTTCTCCTCGTTGTAGACGGGGATCACTACGTCCAGGACAGGCGTACCGGCGTCTGTGGCCGGGAGATGCTCCCGCGCCGGCAGGTTGCCGGGAGAAGAGTCGGTTCGCATGGAACGACTCTCGTCACGCGCCCTGTTGTGCCCATGTGGTGGCGCTGTGCTGTGCCTGTGAGTGCTGTTGCCACGACGTTTCGGGTGCGAGCGCGGGCAGGTGCAGGGTGAACACGGTCCTGCCGGGCGCGCTGTCCACGGTCACCGCACCCCCGTGCGCGGCCGCCACGGCCTGCACGATCGCGAGTCCGAGACCGGTGGAACCGGAGGCCCGGGAGCGCGAGGAGTCGCCCCGCGCGAACCGTTCGAAGACGCGGGGCAGCAGGTCGGCGGGGATGCCCGGCCCGTCGTCCTGGACGTCCACGCACAGCCACGGCCCGTGCCGGTGCACCCGCGCGGTGACGGTCGTCCCCGGCGGGGTGTGCGTCCGGGCGTTCGCGAAGAGGTTGACCATGACCTGTTGCAGCCGTGCCGCGTCCGCCGCGACCAGCGCGGGCTCCTCGGGCAGGTCGAGCCGCCAGTAGTGATCGCGCCCGGCCGCCCGCGCGTCGCTCACGGCGTCGATCACCAGTGGTACGAGGTCGGTCTGCTCGTACTGCAACGGCCGCCCGGCGTCGAGCCGCGCGAGCAGCAGCAGGTCCTCCACCAGCCCGGTCATCCGCCCGGCCTCGGACTCGATCCGCCCCAGCGCGTGCCGGGTGTCGGGTCCGGTCTCCTCCCGGCCGCGCCGGGTCAGTTCGGCGTAGCCGCGGATGGAGGCGAGCGGGGTGCGCAGCTCGTGACTGGCGTCGGCGACGAACTGCCGTACGCGCATCTCGCTCTGCTGCCGCGCGTGCAGCGCTCCGTGGACGTGGTCGAGCATCCGGTTGAGCGCCGCCCCGACCTGTCCGACCTCGGTGTGCGGATCGGCCTCCGACTCCGGCACCCGCTCGTAGAGCGTGACCTCCCCGGTGTGCAGGGGCAGTTCGGAGACCCGGGTGGCGGTGGCGGCGACCTTGCGGAGGGGGCGGAGGGCGAGCGTGACGATGGCGGCTCCGGCGAGGGAGGCCGCCACGAGGCCCGCCGCGGTCACGCTGATCTCGACGTAGATCAGGGTGGTGAGGGTGTTGGTGACCTCTTCGGTCGGCAGGGCCACGTAGAAGGCGCCGTTCCCGCCGCTCTTGTACTGCACCTGGTACTCGCCGCGGCCCGGGATCTCCACCGTGTGCGGATTCCCGTCCTTCGCGACGGAGGCCAGGGCGGACAGTTGGCTGTTCCCGAGCTTTACCGGCGTGGGCTGCTCGGCGCCGCTGGAGTCCTTCTTCCCCACACTGACGGCGCCCTTGGTGACCTCGCCGTTCTTCACGATCGCGCCGATGGCGCCCATGCCCTGGCCCCGGGTGACGAAGTCCAGGGGATCCTTGACGATGCCGTCGTCGCTCGGCGGCCGCATGGTCCGCCCACTGCCCGGCGGGTCACCCAGCGGCCCGCCCGCAGCGCGCATGGCCATTTGGGCCACGTTGTCGTTCACCTGGTGGTACAGGTGCGAGCGCAACGCGATCGTGGTCACCGTGCCCATCACGGCGCACACGACCGCGATCAGCGCGACGGACGCGACGACGAGCCGCGTCCGCAGAGTACGCGGCTGTCCTCGCCTCTTCTGCGTCCGCGGCCGTCGTCGTCCGCTCATGACGCCG
Organism: Streptomyces sp. NPDC005302; assembly: GCF_040607345.1. Taxonomy (NCBI): domain Bacteria; kingdom Bacillati; phylum Actinomycetota; class Actinomycetes; order Kitasatosporales; family Streptomycetaceae; genus Streptomyces; species Streptomyces sp. NPDC005302. The sequence goes on along the minus strand of NZ_JBEXGN010000001.1, from coordinate 447,576 downwards.
CGGGCTTGATCAGATAGCCGGCCCCACGCCGGGTGTGGATCATCGGCTCGCGCCCGGCGTCGATCTTGCGGCGCAGATACGAGATGTACAGCTCGACCACGTTGGCCTGGCCGCCGAAGTCGTAGGACCACACGCGGTCGAGGATCTGCGCCTTGCTCAGCACCCGGCGCGGATTGCGCATCAGGAACCGCAGCAGCTCGAACTCGGTCGCGGTGAGGTGGATGTTGGCGCCGCCCCGCGACACCTCGTGGCTGTCCTCGTCGAGGGTGAGGTCGCCGACGACGAGCACGGACTCGGAGCGCCGGTCCGAGGCACCCGCACGCCGTATGAGTCCCCGCAGCCGGGCGACGACCTCTTCGAGGCTGAACGGCTTGGTGACGTAGTCGTCGCCGCCGGCGGTGAGCCCCGCGATCCGGTCCTCGACCGCGTCCTTCGCCGTCAGGAACAGCACCGGAACGTCGGGCATGTCCCGGCGCAGCCGCCCGAGCACGGCCAGCCCGTCCATGTCCGGCAGCATCATGTCGAGAACGACGGCGTCGGGCCGGAACTCGCGCGCGGTCTGCACCGCACCCGTCCCGTCGCCCGCGCTGCGGATCTGCCAGCCCTCGTAGCGGAGGGCCATGGACAGCAGCTCGGTGATCGACAGCTCGTCGTCCACCACCAGCACGCGGACGGGGCTCCCGTCCGGCCTCAGCAGTTCGGTGCGCCCCTGGGGCGAGGTCGTGGTCATAGCGGACACCTTGGCCGGTGCCGCTGAGAGCATCCTTTCCACAAGCTGTGATTTATCTGAGAAACGCACAGGCGCCTCTCAGGAAACCCCTGGGAACGTCATGCGTCCCTCTTACCCCGCGGTGGATCCGGCTGCTCGGGCGGCCGGGCGACGGTCCGGGCGTGCGGGCGTGCGGGCGTGCGGGCGGTGCAGGCGGTCCGGGAACGCGCCTCAGCCGAGACCGAAGAGCCGCGCCCCGTTCCCGTGGCAGACCGCGCGCAGCCAGTCGTCCCCCAGCCCGAGCCGTTCCAGGGCGCGCAGCTGGTGGACGTAGGGGTAGGGGATGTTCGGGAAGTCGGTGCCCAGGAGGACCCGGTCGCCGAGGTCGGCGAGGCGGGGCAGCAGTCCGGCGGGGAACGGCGCGAGCCGCTCGCTGAAGTCCGTGAACGCCATCGTCGTGTCGAGCCGCACCTCGTCGTACCGCTCGGCGAGGGCGAGGAAGTCCTCGTACTCGGGCATGCCGAGGTGCGCGACGACCAGCCGCAGCCGGGGATGGCGGGCGAGGACGCCCGCGACCGGGCCCGGCCCGGTGTACTTCCCGGGCGAGGGGCCCGATCCGCAGTGGATCACCACGGGGATGCCCGCCTCGGCGAGCATCCCCCAGACCGGATCGAGGAGTTCGTCCCCCGGGTCGTACGCCCCCACCTGCACGTGCGCCTTGAAGACGCGCGCGCCCGCCTCGACCGCCTCGCGCACGTACCGGTCGACGCCCGGCTCGGGGAACAGCGTGGACGTGTGCAGGCAGTCCGGGGTGCGGCGCGCGAAGTCGACGGCCCAGGAGTTGAGCCACTCGGCCATGCCGGCCTTGTGCGGGTAGAGCATCGCGGTGAAGGCGCGGACCCCGAACTCCCGGATCAGCGCCAGCCGTTCGTCCTCGTCGGCGCGGTAGGTGATGGGCCACTCGACGCCGCCGGTCAGCTCCCCGACGCGGTCGAAGTAGTCCCAGACCTTGCGCAGCACCCGCTCGGGCATGAAGTGCGTGTGGACGTCGACGAGTCCGGGCAGCCCGAGGCCCCGCCAGAACGCGCGGACCTCCGCGGCCTCACCGGGCACCGCCGCCGAGACGGCCGCCCGCTCTCCCGGCCGCGTCTCGGCTGATACGTCGGAGTGATCGCTCATACCCGCCACTCTCCGTCCGCCGGTCCCGCGGCGTCCAGCGCGTTCCCCACGGAACGGGACGGCCGGAACCCGCGCCGGGCCCCGGGCGGGCTCCCGGGACGGACGCCCGGACGGCTGGACCGGCCTCTCAGAAGAGCCCGTCCTGGACCGCCGACTCGACGGGCAACTCCCGTACGGGAAAGGCCCGTACGACGCTCTCCTCCGTGACGCCGGTCAGCTCCCATCCGGTCAGCAGCCGTGTGTCGAGGACGAGGACTCGGCGCCCGGTGTCCAGGTGCAGATCGGGTCCGGCGGCACCGCACAGCTCGCCGCTGATCGCCCCTCCCGGCATCAGCTCGCTGACGGCCCCCTGTGCGGGAGGCGTTCCGCCGAGCCCGAACACGTCGGTGTGGTCGACGGGTTCGAAGGGCTCGCGCCGGAGCGACTCGGGCCAGCCGTCGAGCCGCCCCGCCCGCGCGTGCAGCTCTCTGATCCCGGCGATCCGCTCCTCGGGCCCCGGCAGCGTGGCCCGCACCGCCCGCTTGGCCGCGTACGGGATCCGGTCCGGCACCCCGAGCGCGGCCCTCAGCAGTTCCTCCGCCCGGCGCGCCGCCATCAACGGCCCCTGCCCCAGCCAGCTGAAGGTGACGGCCCCCTGCTCCAGGAGCCGCACGGAGCCCCGCTCGACCCGCGTGATCCCCACCTTCACCATGCCGGGCCCGAACCACGCCAGGTACACGCGGTACGGCCGCGGGTCGTCGGCCATCGTGTCGGCGGCCACCGAGTGCGCCCGGTCCAGCCGGGCGCAGTCCTCGCAGCGCGCGCCCGTACCGCGCGCGGAGACGACGGCTCGCACGGCACACGCGTTCCCCCTGGCCCCGACGCATGTGCGCACACCCCCGTCCACGACCCCGAACGCCACGCGCCGCCCGCGGACCAGCGGGCTCTCGCGCCCACCGCTCCACACGAGCACCGGCCCGTCCCCCGACCACCGCAACCCCGAACACGCCCACACCTGCCGCACCCCACCGACAGTAGAGCCCGGCACTGACATCGCCCTGCCCGGACCGGGAGGGGGTAGGCGGTGGCCATGCGAAGGTGGCCACGCGAACGCAAGCGCCGTTCACCCACATGGGTGACACATCGAGCGTCTGGGCGTTTCGCCCTCCCTCCGTGTTTCTACGGTGGTCGGGCGTCGCCCCTGCCCCCGGTGACGTTCCCCCGACCAAAGCTCCCGCCAGGGATCTCGTAGAGGAACACCATGGGCATCGAGGACAGGCACACGCACGCCGTTCCGCTCGGAGGCGCGGCGCCCCTGGGGCCCCTCCCGCCGCCGGGCCCGAACGCGCGGAGCCGTCTCGACCAGGGAGCGACGGTGGTGGAGCTGCGCGGCACCGTCGACCTGAACGTCGTCCACGAGATCCGGGTGCACACCGACGCCGCGAGCGCCTACCGGGGCTCCCGGGTGGTCGTGGACCTGCGGCCGGTGGAGTTCCTCGACTGCGCCGGGCTCGGTGTGCTCTGCCGGACCCGGCGCCGGGTGATCGAACGCGAGGGCCGGCTGGCCCTGGTCTGCGTCCGGCCCTGGCATCTGCGGATTCTCAGGGCGGCCGGACTGGGCCCGCACTTCGAGATCCTCACCACGGTGGAGGAGGCACTGCGGGCCGCGACGGCCTTCGACGGCATATAGGAAGCTAGGAGTTCCCCGTCCACGGATGTCGAGAACGTGCCCACGGCTCCGTCCCAGGGACATCAGCGGTCACCACCGGCCGCACCAGGAAGAGGGAGAGACCAGCATGGCGATTCAGCGGATGGACAACGTCGGCATCGTCGTCGAGGACATCGATGCCGCCGTCGCGTTCTTCCTGGAACTCGGTATGGAACTGGAGGGCAGGGCGGAGGTCGAGGGCCTCGTCGCCGATCAGTGCACCGGTCTCGACGGGGTCCGCTGCGAGATCGCGATGGTCCGGACCCCGGACGGTCACAGCCGGCTCGAACTGGCGAAGTACATCAGCCCCGCGGCCATCAGCGCCCCGCGCGACCAGCCGCACAACATTCTGGGCACGCACCGCGTCATGTTCGCCGTCGACGACATCAACGACACCGTCGCCCGCCTGCGCCCGCACGGCGCCGAACTCGTCGGCGAGATCGCCCGCTTCGAGGACAGCTACCTGCTCTGCTACCTCCGCGGCCCGGAGGGCATCATCGTCGGCCTGGCCGAGCAACTGAACTGAGACGGACGTCTGCACCGAGTCCAACGAGAGAACGCAAAAGGCCCCGGATCTCTCCGGGGCCTTTTGATCTGTGTGCACTCGGCAGGATTCGAACCTGCAACCTTCTGATCCGTAGTCAGATGCTCTATCCGTTAAGCTACGAGTGCTTGTTTTGTTGTTCTTCCGTCTTCGCTTCCCGGGGTTTTCCCCCGCTCGCGGCGACAGGAAGAACATTACATGACTGCCGCCGCCATGTGAAATCCGTTTGCCTCACCCCTTGTGAGCTGCGAAAACGTCGTTCTGGGCGGTTCGGGGCGGCCTGGGAACGACGAAGCCCCGGTCCAGTGGACCGGGGCTTCGGATCTTCGCGCGGAGGCGGAGGGATTTGAACCCTCGATGGGCTTGAAGGCCCAAACCGCATTAGCAGTGCGGCGCCATAGACCGGACTAGGCGACGCCTCCCGCACAACCGCTCACGCGAGCGCGAGTGGTGCGTGCAGATGATGACACAGACGAGCGCCGCGTCACCAATCGCCCCCTACGGTACTAGGCAGGCAGGCCGGAGGGCAAAGCCCGCCACCGGCGCGCGACCGCGCGCAACCAGGGAGGACGCGTCGCGTTAGGCAGTTCATGTTGCGCCGACTGCTCCTCACCGCCGCCGCGTCCGCCATCGCCGCGCTCACCGCCGTGCCCAGCGCGTCGGCCGGTACCCCCGCACCCCCACCCGCCGCATCCCCTGTCCTCACGGCATCCCCCGCACCCCTGGCCGCTCCCGCCGGCCTGTCCTCTCTCTACACCGCCGCGCGCAGTGGCACGGAGCCCGCGGCCATGCCCCCGCCGGCCCGCCCCGAGGACTCCGGGGACCGGCTGACGGTGACGGTCCACGACGCGGGGAACGGCGCGGACGGCACGTACGAACTGGACTGTCACCCCGCGGGCGGGAGCCATCCGCGGCCCGCCGAGGCCTGCGACCTGCTCGACGGGAACACCACCTGGGGCAAGGACCTCTTCGCCCCCGTACCGCCGGACGCCCTCTGCACCATGCAGTACGGCGGCCCGGCCACCGCGCACGTCACGGGCACCTGGGCGGGACGGCCCGTCGACGCCCGCTACGACCGGACGAACGGGTGCGAGATCTCCCGCTGGAACACCATGGTCCCGTTCCTGCCCGACCTGATGTCCTGACGCGCGAGCGGGCCGGACCGGGGCGGCCGCGCGAGGGGCGTCCCGGCGGCCGGGCGAAAACACATGGTCACAGCTTCTGCGTCCGTTCTGCGTGCGACCTCCCTCTCATCCGGCACCGTCGGCGGGACCTCTGCCCGTAGACTCCCTCGCGTGACACGCCGCGGGCAGGTTGGCAAGATGGCATCCGCGGTCGGCAAGGTGCGGTAACAGGGAGGAAGCGTCTCGTGAGCAGCAGGCCATCCCGAGGCGCTGCTCGCCTCGCAGCCATACTGGATGCCCTTCCCGACGCGTTGCTGCTGGTCAACGCCAACGGAACCGTCGTCAACGCCAACACCATCGCCCTGGAGGCCTTCGAGACCCCGGGCACGGCACTGGTGGGCCGCGGGCTCCTCGACCTGCTCCCCGAGTTCGACTCCCGGTTGATCCCCGGCTCCATGCGGCGGCCCGACACCATCGACCAGCGCGGGCGGACCAAGCCGACCCGGATGATCGCGCGGCGCACCGACGCCTCCGAGTTCCCGGTCGAGGTCACCAGCGCGAACCTGGAAGACGGCCAGCAGGCCTACGACAGCTACGGCCCGACCCCCGACGAACTACTCATGCTCGTCGTCCGCGACCTCTCGGGCACCGTCGACACCGAGGCCGAACTCGCCCGTTCGCAGCGTCAGACGGAGATGATCCTGCGCGCCGCGGCCGAGGGTGTCGTCGGGACCGACACCGAGGGCCGGGTCGTCCTCGTCAACCCCGCCGCCGCCCAGATCCTCGGCTACCGCGCCAGCGACCTCGGCGGCAAGGACCTGCACGCCCTGATCCTGCACTCGCGGGCCGACGGCGAGCCCTTCCCCTATCCCGAGTCACCGCTCGCCGACACCCTGCGCTCCGGGCGCAAGCACCGGGTGCGCGGGCAGGTGCTGTGGTCGAAGTCGGGGGACCAGGTGCCGGTCGACCTGACGACCTCTCCGGTGCGCGACGGGGACCAGCTCGTCGGTGCCGTCATGACCTTCACGGACCGGCGGCCGTACGACACCCTCGCCCAGGAGAAGGACGCCGCCGACACCCGGCACACCGAGGAGCTGGAGCGGATCGGCGAGGAACACACCGCCGAACTGGAGGCCCTGCGCGAGCGGCACACCGCCGAGATCGCCGAGCTGACCGAGCGGCACGAGGAGGAACTCGCGGCGGGCGACGAGCGGTACGCGTCCCTCGGTGAGCGGGAGAAGGACCGCTACGAGGCGCTGACCGCCCGGCACGAGCAGCTGCTCGCCGTCCTGGACCAGTCCCTGCGCGGCCCCCTCGACCAGTTGCGCGGCGAACTCTCCAAGCTCGCGGCCGACGACGCGGGGCAGCTGTGGCCGGAGGCCAACCAGGTGCTCCACCACCTCGCGGCCGGCTACTCGCGGATCACCACGCTCGTCGACAACGTGCTCGGCTACCAGCGCCTCGACGCGGGCGACGAGACCATCGCCCGTACGAACGTCATGCTCGACGCCGTCGTCGCGGCCGGTGTCGACGGGGCCGTCGACCTGATCGGGCCCGGACGCGTCCAGTTCGCCGTGCACGCGCCGCCCATCGAGGCCGAGGTCGACCCGCACCGGCTCGCGCGCGCCCTGGCCCACCTCATCGCGGACGTCGCCGGAGTCGACGCCACCGGCAACGCGCCCGTCTCGGCGGGCGGTTACATGGACAACACCGTGGTCGTGGCCGCGGCGCAGCGCGGCGAGGTCGTCCGGATCGAGGTGCGCGGCCCGTATGCCGGGGGTGACCCGGTGCACGAGCCGATCGTGCGCGGGATCGTGCGCGCCCACGGCGGTGTGCTCCAGACCCACGAGGTGCCGGGCATGAGCGGCAGCGCCTTCGTCCTCGAAGTGCCGATCGGAGGCGGGGCCGGAGCGGTCGCGCCCGTGATCGGACCGCCGGTCTCCACCGAGGTCGCGCTGCCCGACCAGGCCGCGCAGCAGAGCGGCGGCCGACGACGAGCCCGGCGCTCGTCCGTCGACGCCTTCCTGGACGCCGACGTCACGGCCGGGTCCGACGCGCAGTCCGACGCGCAGTCCGACCCGCAGTCCGGGGACAGCACCGGGGCGGGCGGGGCGGTTCCCACCGGTCGGCGCCGTCGGCGCGCGGCGGGGGAGCCCGCGGTCGGCGAGGGGCCGGTTCCCGCACAGGGGACCGCGGCCGAGTCGGCCGGTGAGGGTTCCGGCGGTACCGGGCGACGTCGTGGCAGGCCGAGTCCGGCCGAGGGCGCGGGCGACGCCGCGGTCCCGGGCGCGGACGACGCGGTCTCCGAGGGCGCGGTCGTCATGGCGGGCGAGTACGGCGCGGGTACGGCGGCCATCGGAACGGGACTGGGCGGGACGGTGCCTCCGCAGGGGGTGCCGGTGCCCTCCGGACGACGCGCCCGCCGTGACGGTGAACAGCAGGCACTCCCCGCCGCCTTGCCGGCCGTGGCCGGTGCGCAGGCAGCAGCCGGGAACACGGGTCCGGACGGTCCGGAGGACGACGCCTCGGACGCGGAGCACCCGACCGGACGGCGCCGCCGCGCGCTCGCCGCGGCGGCCGAACGTGCCGCCGCGCAGGAGACGGGCGCCCGTACGGTGTTCGCGCTCCCGCCCGCGGAGGCGGACCGTTCGCCGGAGTACGTCCAGGCCGAGGCGCAGGCGCAGGCCGCCCAGGTCCAGGCGGCTCAGGCACAGGCAGCACAGGCCCAGGCCCTCCAGGCGCAGGCCGCCCAGGAGGCGCAGGCCCAGGTCGCCCGCGCCCAGCAGGCCGCGGTCACGGCCGGTCACGGTCAGGCCGACGACGGCCGCCACGACGCGGTGTCGCACGCCACCGACGACGACCACACCCCGCCCCAGCCGCACCCCGTCTCCGGCCCGGGCCGCCGTCGCGCCCGCCAGATCGCGACACCGGGCCAGCCCGGTCAGCCGGTCGCTCCGACGGGAACGACAACCGGGACGACCGGAACGCCTGGGGCTCCTGGGGCTCCTGCGCAGGGCATCCCCGGGCAGGGGGTTCCCGCGCAGGGTGTTCCCGGCCAGGCCGGTCCCGGGCAAGGCGTTCCCGCCGCGGGAGTTCCCGCTCACAGCGTTCCGGCTCAGGGCCGTCCCGCACAGGGAGCCCGAGGTGCCGCCGTCGGTGCACAGGGCACCCCGGCCGGTGCCGCCGCGATGCCGGGTGCGCCCGCTCCTGCGGCCCAGCAGCAGTGGCCCGACGCGAACGCCGCTCCCGGTGCCGACGACACCTCGGGCGCGAACACCCCGGCGCCCGGCGCCCGTCGTCCCGTACAACCCGGTGTTCCCGGTGCCGCGCCGGCCGCCGCGCGCGCCGCTCAGCCCGCCCGGCCCGTACCGGCGGCGCAGCCGGCCACCGCGCCGCTGCCGCCGGAGCGGCCCGCCCCGCGGGTCGCGCAGCCGCTGCCCGCCGAGGCGTCGGCGGCGTCCGCCGCGGCGGACTCCAACTCGACGCAGGGCCGTGCCATAAGCGTGCGCACGCTCGGCCAGGGCGTTCCGTTCGCCCGCCAGATCGCCGCGGCCCAGCCGGGCGGCGGTGTCCAGGCACCGACGCCTCCCCCGCACCAGACCAACGGTTCCGGCCGCCGCCGCAAGCTCGGCACGCCGCCCGAGCCCGTCGTCGAACGCCCCGAGAACGGCACGCGGTCGCCCCAGCAGGGCGGCCAGCCCGGAAACGGACCCCGGCGGCCCGGAGCCACCGAGGGCGCCGGGCGGTCGTACGCCATAGGAGCACCGGACGAGAACGCCGCCGAGGGCCCCGAGCCGCTCGACGGTCCCGGCGGTGCCGTCGAGGTCGCCGATCAGCCGCAGCCCCGGCCGGTGGACGACGAGTTGCCCCCGGAGCCCCTGGACAACCCGCGGCGGCTGCTCGTGTGGCCGGCGCCGGACGTCACCACCCAGCAGGCGCTGAGCGACCGCGGCTACCGTCCCGTCATCGTGCACTCGCGCGAGGAGGTCGACGCGCAGATCGCCGCGTTCCCCGCCGCGTTGTTCGTCGACCCGCTGACCGGCCCGATCACGCGCACGGCCCTCCAGTCGCTGCGGCAGGCCGCCGTGGCGGCCGAGGTGCCCGTTCTCGTCACGGCGGGACTTGGACAGGCGACACGCGAGGCGGCGTACGGTGCCGACCCCGCCGTCCTCCTGAAGGCCCTCGCGCCGCGTGACTCCGAACAGCATCCGCCGCGCGTCCTGCTCATCGAGGAGCACGCGGAGATCGCGCTCGCCCTCACCGCGACGCTGGAGCGGCGCGGGATGCAGGTGGCGCGGGCGTCGACGGACGAGGACGCCGTCACGCTGGCCGCGCAGATGCGGCCGAACCTCGTGGTGATGGACCTGATGCAGGTCCGCCGTCGGCGCGCCGGAATCGTCGACTGGCTGCGGGCGAACGGGCAGTTGAACCGCACGCCGCTGGTCGTCTACACCGCCGCCGTCGACCCCGCGGAACTTCCGCGGCTGGCCGCGGGGGAGTCCGTGCTCTTCCTCGCCGAACGCTCCACGAGCGACGAGGTCCAGGACCGGATCGTCGACCTGCTGGCCCGCATCGGCACCAACTAGGACCTGTCCTGGCGGCCCGTGCACATCCCACTCCGCGGCGCGGACGTGGGGGGCTCCGGGTCCGGGACAGCCGTACGCCGGGCGGGGGTCGTGAAACGCCCGCCCGGCGCAGGTGTCGTATGCCGGGGCCGGTCCAGGGGACCGGCGGGGTTGTGCCGAAGCCGGTGCGTCAGAGCTGGGTGACGTCCAGGCCGCCCTCGGCGTACTGCCGGCGGAGCACCTTCTTGTCGAACTTGCCGACGCTCGTCTTCGGCACCGCCTCGACGATCGTCCAGCGCTCCGGCAGCTGCCACTTGGCGATCTTGCCCTCGGCGGCGAGGAAGGCGCGCAGCGACGCGAAGTCGGCGGTGGAACCCTCCCGGAGGACGACCGTGGCCAGCGGGCGCTCGCCCCACTTCTCGTCGGGGACGGCGACGACCGCGGCCTCGGCCACGTCCGGGTGGGACATGAGGGCGTTCTCCAGGTCGACCGAGGAGATCCACTCGCCGCCCGACTTGATGACGTCCTTGGCGCGGTCGGTGAGGGTCAGGAAGCCGTCGGGGCTGATCGTGCCGACGTCACCGGTCTTCAGCCAGCCGTCCGGGCTGAACTTGTCGGCGGGGCGCAGCGGTTCCGCTCCGGCGCCGCCGTAGTAGGCGCCCGCGATCCAGGGGCCGCGCACCTCCAGCTCGCCGGCCGACTCGCCGTCCCACGGGAGGCGCTCGCCGCCGGGGCCGGTGAGGCGGGCCTCGACGCCGGCCGGGAAACGGCCCTGCGTGAGCCGGTACGCGAACTCCTCGTCCGTGCCGACGGCGTGGGCCGGCGGGCGGGCGACGGTGCCGAGCGGGGAGGTCTCGGTCATGCCCCAGGCGTGGCAGACGCTCATGCACAGCTCGTCGAAGGCGGTCATCAGGGAGGGCGGGCAGGCGGAGCCGCCGATCGTCACCTGCGTGAGGGAGGAGACGTCCCGCGGCTTGGCGGTCAGCTCGGCGAGCAGTCCCTGCCAGATCGTCGGGACGGCCGCGGCGTGCGTCGGCCGCTCGCTCTCGATCATCTCGGCGAGCGGCGCCGGCTGGAGGAAACGGTCGGGCATCAGCATGTTGACGCCGGACATGAAGGTCGCGTGCGGCAGACCCCAGGCGTTGACGTGGAACTGCGGGACCACGACGAGGGTGGTGTCCTGGTCGGTGAGCCCCATCGACTGCGCCATGTTGACCTGCATGGAGTGCAGGTAGATCGAACGGTGCGAGTACACGACGCCCTTGGGGTCCCCGGTGGTGCCGGAGGTGTAACACATGGCCGCGGCCTGCCGCTCGTCCAGCTCCGGCCAGTCGTACGCCGTCGGCTTCCCGGCGAGCAGCTCCTCGTACTCGTGCACCCGCACGCTCGCCCCTTCGAGCAGCGAACGGTCACCGGGGCCCGACACCACCACGTGCTCCACCGTCGACAGATGGGGGAGGAGCGGAGCGAGCAGCGGAAGCAGCGAGCCGTTGACGATGACCACGCGGTCGGCGGCGTGCTTCACGATGAACACGAGCTGTTCGGCCGGGAGACGGAGGTTCAGCGTGTGCAGCACGGCGCCCATGGAGGGGATCGCGTAGTACGCCTCGACGTGCTCCGCGTTGTTCCACATCAGGGTCGCGACCCGCTCGTCGCCCGTCACCCCGAGGTCGTCGCGCAGGGCGTGGGCGAGCTGGTTGGCGCGCTCGCCGGCCTCACGGAAGCTGCGCCGGTGCGGCTCGCCCTCTCCGGTCCAGGTCGTGATCTGCGACTCTCCGTGGATCCGCGCCCCGTGCACGAGAATGCGGGTCACAGTCAGCGGTACGTCCTGCATCGTGCTCAGCACGGCGTCCTCCCGGGGGCGACATTGCCTACGCGGTAGTAATGGGTTCCGCTGATTCTGCTCACATACCGCGTGGTATGTCACTAGGCGCAGGAATGATCGATCAGCGCCACCCCTGCTCGGCCGCGGTACGAAGCAGGGGAACGGGCCCCACGTCCGCGCCGGGCTCCGCCGGAGGAGACCCGCGGGCACGCCCTAGGCGGCGGGCGCCAGCTCCGGGTCGTCGCGCAACTTGCCGAGCGCTCGCGACACCGCCGACTTGACCGTGCCGACGGAGACGCCGAGCACCTCCGCCGTCTGGACCTCACTGAGGTCCTCGTAGTAGCGCAGCACCACCATCGCCCGCTGCCGCGCCGGCAGCTTCATCACCGCCCGCCACATCGCGTCGCGCAACGCCTGCTGCTCGGCGGGGTCGGCCGCGGGCAGCCCCTCCGTCTCGGGCAGTTCGTCGCAGGCGAACTCGTCGACCTTGCGCTTGCGCCACTGCGACGTACGCGTGTTCAGCAACGCCCGTCGCACATAGCCGTCGAGCGCCCGATGGTCCTCGATCCGGTCCCAGGCGACGTACGTCTTCGTCAGGGCCGTCTGCAGCAGGTCCTCGGCGTCGCTCGGGTTCGCGGTCAACGACCGGGCGGTCCGCAGCAACACCGGCTGGCGTGCGCTCATGTACGAGGCGAACGACGGGTACGAACGGGTCTGCGTCGCCGGAGTGGCGGCGTCCGAGGCGCTGGTGCAGACGAGTGTGGTCATGGCTCCACGCTAGGTTCGCCCCCTCCTCCCGCGGATCGGCCGCAGGTCCCGAAGCCATGTCCGCCTCAGGTTGTAGGAAGGGGGGTGGCCCCACCTCCTGAAGGTGGACGAGCGCCCACCGGACCCTGAGGTTCACCCCTGAGAACGCCGAGAGGAGAGACGGTGGGCGGCGGCTGTATCGGGCCGCGGAGAGCCGGGTACCGGCGGGGCTCTCCGCGGGGGCCGGAGGGGACGGGCGGCGACAGACGGGGACGGACGGGTCCGCGCCAATACGGCCGGGAACGGTGGAGAACAGTTGGGGCAGGTGTCCCCGGCTCGGGCCACCCGGGGTCGACCGTCCCGGCCGGTGCGCCCTCAAGCCCTCTCGAAGACCTGCCCATCCCCCTCTCCCCTTCGGCGTCCCCCACGGCCGGGGTTGACCCTCGCTCCCTCAGCCGTCGGAGCCGAGGATCAGCCCCGAGGTGGGGACTCCTGTACCCGCCGTGACCAGGACCCGTTCGGCTCCGGTTATCTGGTTCACGGACGTGCCCCGCAGCTGCCGGACGCCCTCCGCTATGCCGTTCATCCCGTGCAGATACGCCTCCCCGAGCTGTCCTCCGTGCGTGTTCAGCGGCAGCCGCTCCTCCGCGACGAAGTCGGCGGCCTCACCCGGCTTGCAGAACCCGAACTCCTCCAACTGCGTCAGCACGAACGGGGTGAAGTGGTCGTACAGGATCCCCACGTCGATCTCCGCCGGCCCGAGACCCGCGGTCCGCCACAACTGCCGGGCCACCACGCCCATCTCGGGCAGCCCGGTCAGATCGTCCCGGTAGAAACTCGTCATCTGCTCCTGTGCCCGGCCCGCTCCCTGCGCGGCGGCCGCGACGATCACCGGGGGGCGGGCCAGATCCCGGGCCCGCTCCACGGAGGTGACGACCAGCGCCTGGCCGCCGTCGGTCTCCTGGCAGCAGTCCAGCAGCCCCAGCGGCTCCACGATCCACCGGGACGCGGCGTGTTCGGCGAGCGTGATCGGTCTGCCGTGGAAGTACGCCGCCGGGTTGGTCGCCGCGTACTTCCGGTCCGTCACCGCGACATGACCGAACGCCTCGGGCGTCAGGCCGTAGGTGTGCAGATACCGCTGGGCCGCCATCGCCACCCACGAGGCCGGGGTGAGCAGCCCGAACGGCAGCGCCCAGCCCAGGGCCGCGCCCTCCGCCGAGGGCTCCCGCCGCTGGACGCCCGAGCCGAACCTGCGGCCCGACCGCTCGTTGAACGCCCGGTAGCAGACGACGACGTCGGCCACACCGGTCGCGACCGCGAGCGCCGCCTGCTGGACGGTCGCGCAGGCAGCACCGCCGCCGTAGTGGATACGGGAGAAGAAGGACAGCTCCCCGATCCCGGCCGCCTGGGCGACGGTGATCTCCGGGCTGGTGTCCATCGTGAACGTCACCATCCCGTCCACGTCGTCCGGTGTCAGCCCCGCGTCGTCCAGCGCGGACCGCACCGCCTCCACCGCCAGCCGCAGCTCGCTGCGCCCCGAGTCCTTCGAGAACTCGGTGGCCCCTATCCCGACGATCGCCGCCCTCCCACCGAGGTCGTCCCTCCGCCGCACACTCACGAGACACCGCCCTCGGCCGACCCCTTACCGGAGGCGAGAGAAGACACGGGAACAGAACCGGAGGCGGGGGCGGAGACGGGCGCGGGGGCGGAGACGGGCGCGGGGATGGATGCGGACTCGGGAGTGGATACGGAGGTAGGGACGGTGGTGGAGGTCGGGGCGGAGGAGGCACTGACCGGGGCGGAGGCCGGAGCGGTCGTCCTCGGACCCGGCACGGTCACCGTCACCGTGCCCATCACGTGCCGGCCGATCTTGTTGGTGCCGAGGATCCGCACCGTGACGGTGTCGCCGTCGACCTTCTCGATCGAGCCCGTCATCACCATGGTGTCTCCCGGGTGGTTGGGGGCGCCGAGCCGGATGGCGACCGCACGCAGCACGGCGGCCGGCCCGAAGTGATCGGTCACATACCGTCCGACCAGTCCATTGGTCGTCAGGATGTTCATGAAGATGTCCGGGGAGCCCTTCTCCCGCGCCAGCTCCGCGTCGTGGTGCACGTCCTGGTAGTCCCGCGACGCGATCGCCCCGGCCACGATCAACGTACGGGTGATGTCGATCTCCAGCGGCGGCAGTACGTCACCGGCCCCGTACGTCGGGCCCGTGTCGCCGGAGACGGGTGCCGCGCCGGGATCTCCGTGTCCGAACCCCGGCCCGGAATCGCCGGCCCGGGTCGCCGAACCCGGGACGGTCCGCTCCGCCCTCATGTCGCCACCTCCCCCTCCGTCATCGGCACGCCCTCCACGATCAACTCACCCAGTTCCTGCAGCACTTCGCCCCCGCATCCCAGATACGCGTCCAGCTGCCGCCCCCACAGGAAGTGCCGGTGCACCGGGTGGTCGAGGTCGGCCCCCGCTCCGCCGTGCAGATGCTGGCCCGCGTGCACCACCCGCTGCCCGGCCTCGGACGCCCACCAGGCAGCGGTCAGGGCGTGCGTCCCGTACGGCAGTCCCTCGTCCCGGCGCCATGCCGCTTCGTACGCCGTCACCCGTATCGCCTCGATGTCCATGTAGGCGTCGGCAGCCCGCAGTTGGACTCCCTGCTTGGCGGCGAGCGGGCGCCCGAACTGCTCCCGCACGTTGGTGTAGGCGACGGCGCGCGCCAGCGATCCCGCGCACACCCCGGCCTGCAGTCCCGCGAAGGCGGTGCGCGCCGTGGCCAGCACGTCCTCGTACGCCCCCTGCGTGCCGAGCGGCTCGCCCGGAGTCCCCTGGAGGATCAGGCGCCCCGCCGACCAGGGCGCGGTCAGCTCGACGGGTTCGCCCGCCGGCGCCTCGGCGGTGCGCACCAGCCAGAGCCCGTGCCGGTCGTCGGCCACGAGGACGTGCGTGGCGTCCCGCAGCCAGGGCACCACCGGGACGATCCCGGTCAGCAGCGGCCGTTCCGCTGCCGCGGCACTCGATGAACGGCCGGCTCCGGTGGCGACGACCGACCCCGGTCCGTGCAGCGCTCCGGCCACCACCACCGTTCCGTCCGCGATTCCCGGCAGCAGCCGCTCGCGCTGCTCGGGGGAGCCGTGCGCCGCGATCGCGAGCTGCCCGTACACACAGCCCGCCGCGAACGGCACCTGCGCCGTGGTGCGGCCCTGTTCCTCCAGCAGCAGCACCAGGCCGAGGAGCCCGATGTCCTCGACGGCCGCCACGAGCCCGGCGGCGCACAGCTCCTTCCACAGTGCCGTGTCGCTGTCCGTCCCGGCCGTGGTGAGCCGCTCGGGAGTGGAAAGGTCGCCGAAGATCCGCGCCGCCAGGTCCCGGGCGGCCGCCTGTTCCTCTGTGGGCGTGAAGTCCATGTCAGCTCCCCCCGCCCGACGGGCCGCCGACACCGCCGGGTGCCCCAGCCGGCGTGACCGGCTCGCCGGCAGGGGCGTCGCCCGCACGCCCTGCCCCGGCCCGGAACACCGGCAGAAGCAACTCCTCGTCGTACTGCCGGAATTCGAGGAGCACCGGCATCCCGACCCGCACGCGGTCGTGCGGCACACCCACGACGTTGCTCACCATCCGCACGCCCTCGGCGAGTTCGATCAGACCGACCGCGTAGGGAGGGTCGAAGGCGGGGAACGGCGGGTGGTGCATCACGACGTACGAGTAGACGGTCCCCTCACCGCTCGCCTCGACGGTGTCCCACTCCGGGCCGCCGCACGCGTTGCACCCCGGCAGCCAGGGGAACCTCAGCGTCCCGCATCCCGTGCAGCGCTGGATCAGCAACCGGTGCCGGCCGACCCCCTCCCAGAAACCGGCGTTGTCCCGGTTGACCACGGGGCGCGGACGACTGCTCCTGGACGGGGCCGCGCCGGCGGTGCCGACCGGAATGGCCGAGCCGGTGGTACCGGCCGGCACAGGGGGCCCGGCCGGCGCAGGGGGCCCGACCGGCACAGGGGGCCCGACCGGCACAGCGGAGTTACCCCGTACAGCAAGGTCAACCGGTACAGCGGGGTCAACGGTGCTGTCCGTTGCCGCGGCGCCGCCCATGCCGGCGCACTGCCCCGATCCCGCCGAGCCCCGCGCCCCGGCAGGGACCTCTTCCCCCCTCGGATTCCGGCGCGCAGGGGCGTACTTGAGGATGCGGAACCGGTGCGTCCCGGCGAGTTCCCCTCCTGCCCGGACGTCCATACGCGTCGTGATGAAGTAGCCCGTGCCCAGCTTGGTCGTCTTGCGTTCGGAGACGGACTCGATCATCGAGTCGAAGGTGATCTCGTCTCCGAGCCGCAGCGGACGCACGTACTCCTGCTCGCAGTCGGTGGCGACCACCGAGGTGCAGCCCGCTCCGTCGAGGAGCGCGAACAGCTCGTCGTTCGTGTCGGAGCGGCCGGGGCGACCGGTGTGACCCGCGAGGCCGCCCATCGTCCACGCCTGGAGCATGGTGGGCGGAGCCACCGCGTCCGGCCCCCGGTATGCCGGATGCGTGTCCCCCATCGCCTCGCACCAGTGCCGGATCATCGGCGCGTTGACCGGGTCCCTGCCGACACCTCCGACGGTGGCCGCGCGCCCTTCGAACTCACGGAGTTTCGTCAGCAGTTCGTCGCCGCCGCCCCCATGGCCTGCTGCCCCGCCGTCCAGAGCGAAGCCTTCACCACCCGCCGCACCCCCGGCATCCACAACCTCGGCATCCGCGCCGGCACCGGCACCGGCACCGGCACGACGGTCATCCACCCCACGGCGGGCCGCCCCGAGTCCGCCCCCGTCGCGGCCTTCCGCCCTCGCGTCACCGCCTCCCGTCCTGCTCCCGCTCATCGCCGCCCCCTCTTCATCCCGAGCCGCATCGTCGCGACGATCTCCCGCTGCACCTCGCTCACCCCGCCCCCGAACGTGTTGATCTGCGCCGCCCTGTTCATCCGCTCCAGCTCGCCGGCCCCGAAAACCCCCGGTGAACCGGAGCGGACCAGTGCGTCCTCTCCCACAATGTGCTGACACATTCGGTACACCGCGACCGCGGATTCGGTTCCCATGACCTTCACGCCGCTGGCGTCTCCCGGCGCCAGCCGGCCTGCTCCCACGTCCCCCACCAAACGCCAGTTGAGCAGGCGTGATGCCGCCAGTCGGGCATGTACTTCGGCCAGCTGGAAACGGACCCACGGCTCGTCAACCCGCCGCCGCCCCGTCACCGGATCGGGCGTCCCGGCCGCCTCAAGCGCGGCCGCGTAGAAGTCCTCGGCCTGCATGCCGATCGCGGCGAGGGCGACCCGCTCATGGTTCAGCTGGTTGGTGATGAGTCCCCAGCCACCGTTCTCCTCGCCGACCAGGTTCGCGGCCGGGACGCGGATTCCGTCGTAGTAGGTCGCGGTGGTCGTCTGGCCGCCGACCGTCTCGATCGGCGTCCATGAGAAGCCGGGCGCGTCCGTGGGGACGAGGACGATCGAGATGCCCTGATGCTTGGGCGCGTCCGGGTCGGTCCGGCAGGCGAGCCAGATCCAGTCGGCGTTCTGGGCGTTGGAGGTGAAGATCTTCTGTCCGTCGATCCGCCAGTAGCCGTCCTCGGCGCCCTCCCGGTCCGAGGGCGCCCTCGGTTCCCGGACGGCGCGCGTCCGCAGGGAGGCGAGGTCGGTGCCGGCCGAAGGCTCCGAATAGCCGATGGCGAAGACGAGGTCGCCGCTCAGGATGCGGGGAAGGAAGGTCTCCTTCTGCTCCTCGCTGCCGTATTTCATGAGGGTCGGGCCGACGGTGTTCAGCGTGACCATCGAGACGGGCGCGCCCGCCCGGTATGCCTCGTCGAAGAAGACGAACTGTTCGTCCGCGCCGCGCCCCTGTCCGCCGTAGGCGACCGGCCAGCCGAGGCCGAGCAGCCCGTCGGCGCCGATGCGGCGGAGGAGTTCCCGCTGCCGTACCGGGTCGTCGGTGGGCGGTGGTCCGTCCGGCATCAGGTCCCGGAAGTAGGCGCGGAGTTCGGCACGCAGCCGCTGCTGGCGTTCGGTGGGGGCGAGGTGCACGGCGGCGGCCTCCCGGACCTCGTACGGACAGGGATTTCTGACTGTCCGTCAGATACCGAGCACTGTCAAGGTCATGGACGCCGGGCCCGAGCCGAGGAGGACGGTCGGCCGGGCGGCCCTGGACGGACGCGCACACGGGGGTGAAGGCCCCGGGAAACACGGCTGCGCGACGGCGCCGAAGCACCGTCGCGCAGCCGCTGTGAAACCCCACAGAGCACTACCCCACGCGGAGACCTCAGGGCCGATGAGAGCACATCGGCCGGCGGCTCACCAGAGGTTGACGAAGTTCACCAGCACGTTCGAATTGCCCTGGTTGATGGCCGTGAAGGCGGATCCGTTCACCTGGGCGGTGTTGTTCTGGTTCGAGGCTCCGGCCCCGACCGCCTGCTGTTGAGTGGTGGAGGAGTTGCCGTTGTTGTCGCGTCCGACGCCGCCGCTGACGGTCGCCACTCCCGCGTTCGATCCGTTGCTCGCGAAGCCACCGTTGTCCGCCGACGCGACGCCCGTGCAGAGAGCGGCGGCCAGGGGAAGGGCCGCGACGGCGGCGAGGACGCGAGCGGTACGGATGCCTGCCATGTGAATTCCTCCAGAACCGGGGTGTACGCACCGGCGATGAACCGGGCTGTACGGGAAGTACGGCTGTTCCCAAGGCAGTTGGCCGACCGCCTCGGTGAAGTGCACGACGTCGCGATTCCAGAGTTGCCCACGGGGCTCCGGCGAACCACCCCGGAAGCAATGATTCCCCCTCAAGCGTGATGACAAGTCGATAAACCCCCTTCCATCCCATAAAACCCCTGTTCAGCGGCTATTCAGCCGTTCAATCCTCGGCCCTCCCCAGGCGCCGCAACTGCTGAAGCGTTCCGCCACATTTTCGGCCAATCTCACCCATCGCTAACTTCGGGCACCTCAACGCTTGGCGAGCCCTTCCCTTTTTCGAACACTCGTACGAACATAGAGTCATGGCCACCATCGACCGGCAGGCCACCACCCTGGCCCTGGCCCACGCCCTGTCCGCCGCCGAGCGCGGACTCGCGGTGATCCCGCTGTCCCGAACAAAGCTCCCGGCCCTGCGTTCCCCCCACCGCGACGACCCCGAACCCACCCCCTGCCACGGCGAGTGCGGGCGCTTCGGACACGGCGTGTACGACGCCTCGACCGAGCCCCGGCGCATCCGCGAACTCTTCGCCGCCGCTCCCTGGGCCACCGGCTACGGCATCGCCTGCGGCCTCGACCCGCACCACCTCATCGGCATCGACCTCGACACCAAATCCGGTACGGACTCGTCCACCGCCCTGCGCGAACTGGCCCTGCGCCACCTGTTCACGATCCCGGAGACGGTCGTGGTCCTGACCCCGAGCGGCGGCCGGCACCTGTGGCTGAGCGGACCGCCCGACGTGGTCGTCCCCAACTCCGCGAGCAGGCTGGCCCCCGGCATCGACATCCGCGGCGCCGGCGGCTATCTCGTCGGCCCCGGCTCACGTACCGAACACGGCGTGTACGGCACGGCTCCCGGCACCGGACGGCTCGCGCCCGCACACTGCCCGCGCGAGCTCCTGGACCTGCTGCTGCCGGCGCCACGCAGGCACCATCCGACCCCGTCCTCCGCAGGGCAACAGGGGCAGGGGCTCGTCCAGTTCGTCCTCGCCGCGCACGAGGGCCAGCGCAACACGCGCCTCTTCTGGGCCGCCTGCCGTGCCTACGAGAACGGCATCGGCCCGGAGCTGATCACCCCCCTCGTCCGGGCGGCCGTCCGCACCGGCCTCACCGAACACGAGGCCCGCTCGACGATCGCCTCCGCGGCCCGCATGACGGCTCCTTCACCCCGGCAGCGCTGAGGGCGCGCCATCGCCGGGGGCCACGCGTGACGACCACGCACCCGGCGGCGCCGGAACCAGGGAGCACACGAACGGCCCCTGACCGAAACCCGGTCAGGGGCCGTTCACCTGCGGTGGGTGTGGGATTTGAACCCACGGTGACATCGCTGCGACGGAGGGCCGTGCAGCGCCAGCGCCACCCGTACGCGCCGCCGTGCATCCTCAGCGTGTCTGGCCGCGTCGTGTCCATCCCCAGCGGTGCGCCAACGAGGATCCGGCTGACTCCGTCCGCCCCGGTCTCGGGCTCGGTGCGGAATTCCCCGACGTTCCTTGCGGGGCAGCAGCGGCTCGATCCGCTCCCGCAGGCCATCCGCCACGATCCACGGCGAAGCAGCCCCTTGCCCGGACAACGCTGAACCCCTGGCGCGGACACGTGGATTGAGCAAGGGAACCTCTGCGATTGCTCAAATATGTTGATCCTTCCGCCAAGATCGATAGTGTTCATTTCGCTTCACCGAAAATGACGCCGTGCATTGCAGGCAATGCACATGGGGGAAATCACATGCAACTCAAGAATGCGGCTCATGCCGCGCTGCTGACCACAGCGCTGATAGCCGGAACCGCAGCACCGGCCTTCGCCGCCGACGGCGGGCCCGCCGCCAATACTGTGGCCCAGGCCGTGGCCACAGTGCAGAACGCCACCGGCACCACGGATGTTGCCTCCGGCAGCACCACGGGCAAGGTCATGTCAACGGATCGCGGGCTCGTTACCGTGACCACCCCCGCCAGCGCCGAGGGGCGGATGACCGTGGCAGCTTCTGACGGCTCCAGGGTGACGATGTCCCTGCCCGCAGAGGTCGACGCCGCAGGAGCTACCTCGGAGGCTGGCACGACCGTCTATCCCAACGCGGCCGCGCACACCGACCTCGCCACGCAGGCCACCGTCGACGGCGGCGCCCGCGCCCTGGTCACCCTCAAGAACCCCGGCGCTCCCACCACTCAGCGCTTCGACCTCGGCCTGCCCGACGGCGCCACCCTGGTCGCCGATGGAGCCGGCGGCTACGACATCGTCACTTCGGCGAACGGCGCAGGCACTGCCATCCGCGGTCGCATAGACGTCCCCTGGGCAAAGGACGCGAACGGCAACTCCGTCCCCACGAGCTACAGCCTTGACGGCAACACCCTCGTCCAGACCATCGAGACCGGCCCCGACACCGCCTACCCCGTGGTCGCCGACCCCCACTACACCTGGGGCATCATCACCGGCACCGTGTACTTCAACAAGAAGGAGACCAAGCTTCTCGCCCTCGGCGGAACTGTCGTGTCCTGGATACCGCACCCGGCCGCGGTCGTCGGGGGCCGGAGCCTCGCGGTAATCGCGGGGGCAGCTGTTGCGGCCGATAAGTGCGTCAAGATCAAGGTCAACCCCGGGCTGTCAGTCCTTTCGCCGGCGGCAGCCGTCGCCGGAAGCGGCTATTACAGCGGCAAGAGCGGCGACGGATACTGCAAGTAAACGGATACAGCACATAAACAGACCGCCAGCCGATTGACCCCGAAAAGGGCGCACGGCTGACCGTGGTGGCCGGATAGACATATCTCGGCCTCCAATTTTGAAAGGTTGCGGAATGGATGCTCTGACCGTTCTGGCGTCGGCCGCTTTCGGCTCCACCGTGTATCTCACGACTTTCTCTGCTGTGAGATGGCTGAACCGGCTCGACCCGCGCACCAAGGTCGTGGGCCTGGTGGTGACCGGCTTGGCTCTGTGCGCAGTTCTCGGAGTAGTCGCGTACGCGAGCCGGAGCGTCGCGGTCGGATTCATCGTGGGTGCGGGCATCACACCGCCCGTACACCGGTGGATCCTGAATCGAGGCAGGCACGTCGCCCGCCCCTGACCTTTCGGCGAACTCGAACCCTGCGGATCCCGATACCTGTTCTGTCCAAAGGGGTTGGGTGCGATGAGAGTGATCACCGTCTGGGGATCTTGAACGAGTGAGGGCCTTTGGATTAGGTGTGGATTGCAACATCCACACCAGCCCGAAAGGCCCTCGCTGCGGCTATCACAATGAGTTGATCTGGCCGACATGTCAGGCTCTACTAAGCCGACATTTCACTTCGAGCACGGTCCGCTCGTCGATACGACGACCGCAGAGCGCACAATCGCGTCCGGGGTAGCTCGCAGACAGCGTCATGGCATGATGCCGGCTGATTCAATTAGCGCGCCCGCGCTGAAGGTTGGGATGCGAAATCGGCCTTGTGGGCCGATGGCCTGTTCGTCCCTGCTCCGCTCGACGTCGCCTCGCCGAACGACACTCGCCGGGGGCAGCGACCCATGGCAACAGCCAACGCTGAGTGCTGGAGCATGCCGACCCCCCTGCCCACGTATGGCCTGCCGAGATCCGACCCACGTATGGCCCACACGCACCGGTCAGAGGCCGTACATCCCGACCCAGGGTGAGACAGAGGAACGCGGAAGGGGTGCCGCTCCGGAGAGTGGCACCCCTTCTGGCCTGCAACCTTCTGACCTGCTGCGGTGGGTGTGGGATTTGAACCCACGGTGACATCGCTGCCACGACGGTTTTCAAGACCGTTCCCTTAGGCCGCTCGGGCAACCCACCCCGCACCGCCGTTGATCGGCGGCGCGGGGACAAGAGTAACGGGTCCGGTGGCCGACCCGCGGGTCAGCTGTCGCCCTCTCGCGAGGCGAGGGTGACGTCCGTGGTGCGGGTCTTGCCGTCGCGCGTGTAGGTGAGCTTCACCGTGTCGCCCGGCTTGTGCGTCCAGATCTCGCCGATGAGGGTCGGACCGCTGTCGATCACCATGTCGTCCAGCTTGGTGATGACGTCGCCGGGCTTGAGACCCGCCTTGGCCGCGGGACCGCCGGACTCGACGGCCGCCGCGCCGCTCGCGCCCTGCTCGGTGATCTTCGCGCCGCTCGTGCCCTCCTCCAGGGAGACCGAGGCGCCGATCTTCGCGTACACCGGCTTGCCGTTCTTGATCAGCTGCTGGGCGACGTTCTTCGCCTGGTTGATCGGGATCGCGAAGCCCAGACCGATGGAACCGGACTGACCGGAACCGCCGAGACCGCCGCTGCTCGACGACTGGATCGCCGAGTTGATGCCGATGACCGCGCCCGAGGCGTCGAGCAGCGGACCACCGGAGTTGCCGGGGTTGATCGAGGCGTCGGTCTGCAGGGCGCTCATGTAGGAGGCCTTGCTGCTGGCGCTGCCGTCGCTGGAGGCGACGGGACGGTTCTTGGCGCTGATGATGCCGGTGGTCACCGTGTTGGACAGGCCGAACGGCGCGCCGATCGCGATCGTGGAGTCGCCGACGGCCACCTGGTCGGAGTTGCCGAGGGTGAGCGGCTTCAGGTCTCCCGAGGGCGCGTTCTTCAGCTTGATGACCGCGACGTCGTAGCCCTGCGCGTGACCGACCACCTCGGCGTCG
This sequence comes from Streptomyces sp. NPDC005302, assembly GCF_040607345.1. Classification (NCBI taxonomy): domain Bacteria; kingdom Bacillati; phylum Actinomycetota; class Actinomycetes; order Kitasatosporales; family Streptomycetaceae; genus Streptomyces; species Streptomyces sp. NPDC005302. Next base: position 423,903 of record NZ_JBEXGN010000001.1, on the reverse strand, counting down.
TACTTCTTGCCGTTCGGGAAGGTCGCGCTCAGCTTGCCGCCGTCGACCGCCTCCGCCACCACGTGGTTGTTGGTGAGGATGTGGCCCTGGGTGTCGAAGACGAAGCCCGTGCCGGTGCCACCCTCGCCGCTGGTGCTCTGCGCCTCGATGGTGACGGTGCTCGGCAGCGCCGTGGCGGCCACGTTCGCGACCGTGCCGGAAGCGCGCTTGACCTGGCCGCTGGTGCTCGGGGCGGAGACCGTCGTCGAGCCGGTGGAGTCGTCGTTGTTCTTGGCGAGGCCGTAGCCGATGCCACCGCCGACTCCGCCGGCGACCAGCGCGGCCACGAGGATCGCGGCGACCAGTCCGCCACGGCCGTTCTTCGGCTTCGGAGCGGGCTGTTGGTACGAGGAGCCCCATCCGCCGGTTCCCGAACCGCCGCCGTCGGCGTACGACGGGGTGGCGGGCGGCGGAGGCGGCCAGCCTCCTTCGGGGGCGGAGCCCTGGGCTCCGGTGCTCTGTGCGTAGGGGTCGGCGCCCTGTCCGTACGGGCCGGCTCCGTGCCCGGCGCCGGCCGAGGCGTACGCCGGAGCGCCCGCGGGCGCCGACGCATGCTCCGATGCGCCGGGGGCGCCCTGCGGGACGGCGGGGATCGGAGCGGTCGGTGCGCTCCCGTCGTGCGGGGCCTGCGCGGAAACAGCGGGAGTGTCCACCGGCACAGGAGGTGCGGACGGGGCCGGGGGTACCTCGGTGCCCTCGTTCTCGGTGCTCACAGCTCTTCTCCTCGATCCACGGCTGTTATTCTCGGTCGCACTCGGTCACACCCACTCACGCTTGCTGATGGCCCGGCGCGATTCAGCTGTGCATGTGCTTTTGTACGCCGTCAGCTTTTCCCACCGGGCGTCAGAGCACCATAAGCGGTGCCTGTGCGTCCGAGGCGACTCTTTATAACGGACCTTTGTCACTAAAAGGAAGAAGTGCTATGTCTCCCACCTCACGCCTACCCCGCGACGGTGGCACCATGACGCGGTGACCCTCGCACGACAGCACCCGATCCAGGTGGTCGCCCACCGCGGAGCCTCCGAAGAGGCACCGGAACACACACTGGCCGCGTACAGGAAGGCGATCGAGGACGGTGCGGACGCCCTCGAGTGCGATGTGCGCCTGACCGCCGACGGCCACCTCGTCTGTGTGCACGACCGCCGCGTCAACCGTACGTCCAACGGCCGCGGCGCCGTCTCCGCCCTGGAGCTCGCCGATCTCGCCACTCTGGACTTCGGCTCCTGGAAGAACCGCGACGAGTCCCCCGACTGGGAGCACGCCCCCGGAGACCCCGAGGACACCTCCGTCCTCACCCTGGAGAGACTCCTCGAACTCGTCGCCGATGCCGGCCGCCGCGTCGAGCTGGCCATCGAGACGAAGCACCCGACCCGCTGGGCGGGCCAGGTCGAGGAACGGCTGCTGGTCCTTCTGAAGCGCTTCGGCCTGGACGCTCCGCGGTCCGCCACCGACTCCCCGGTCCGTGTGATGAGCTTCTCGGCGCGCTCCCTGCACCGCGTCCGGGCCGCGTCCCCGACCCTGCCCGCGGTGTATTTGCTCCAGTTCGTCTCCCCCAGGCTGCGGGACGGACGACTGCCCGCGGGTGTCCGGATCGCGGGCCCCTCGATGCGGATCGTACGCAGCCACCCCGGGTACATCGAACGCCTCAAGCGGGCCGGACACCAGGTGCACGTCTGGACCGTGAACGAGCCCGAGGACGTCGACCTCTGCGTCGAGCTGGGCATCGACGCCATCATCACCAACCGCCCGCGCGCTGTACTGCGTCAACTGGGCCGCTGACGCGGGCCCTCCCCGACCTCGCGCACCCCACGTAAAGCACCACGATCGCCCCTCAAAAACCATCGAAATCCGGACGCTCGTCACAGGGAGTGCACCGGCGCGTTCGTTCCGTATTCGATCGTTACAAGTGCGTCAGCAGACGTCGATTGGCCGGTTTCCGGTCCAGTCCAAAGGGGCATCCACTCCGTGGCGTGGGGCAAAGGAGGTCTCGGGGGTGACGTTTGTGGTGGCACAGGAGGTGCCCACGTCGTCGAGCATGGCCGTACCCCATGGCCCTGCGGGCGTGGGGGAAGCAAGGCATCGGATGCGGGATCACCTGCGCTCCGGTGGCGTGGCGGAGACGGTCATCGACGACGCGGTACTGATCCTTTCCGAACTGCTCAGCAATTCCTGCCGACATGGCAGGCCCCTGGGCGACGCGCTCTCCGGCGACGGCGACGTGCGGGCGACGTGGCGCGTCGAACCGGCGGGACGGCTGACGGTCGAAGTGACGGACGGCGGTGGTCCGACCCGCCCTGTCCCATCGACGCCCTCGGTCACCGCTCGTGGCGGCCGCGGGCTGAACATCATCACCGCGCTGGCCAAGGACTGGGGTGTCCGGGACGACATCCACGGCGAGATCACGGTGTGGGTGGTCATCCAGGACGACGTGGAAACGGCCCGCAGACACGACGATTTCGCTACGCGCGTCGCGTCACCGACCGTGTCCGGGATATCCGGTCTGGACTTCGCGGACGCCTTCGACGACCACGGCTGAGACACCCGCCACCCGAACCGCGGGTTCCGGTGCGACGCGGTGCGTTGTCCACAGGGTCCCGTCGGCCTCCGTGCGAACGGCTAGGCTCGCGCCCGTACGAGACGAGCCGTGATCGGGAGACACCCACGATGGCCAAGAAGCGACCTCAGACGAGGGCCAAGCAGCCGCAGCTCCAGGACGGAGAGATCCCGGTTGTCGGCGCTCGCGAGCCCTGCCCCTGCGGCAGCGGCCGCCGCTACAAGGCCTGCCACGGCCGAGCCGCAGCGCACGCCGTGACCGAGCTGGTGCACCGCCCCTTCGAGGGCCTGCCGGGCGAGGGGGACTGGGTCGCGCTGCGCGAGCTGGTGCCCGCCGCGACGGTCGAACTGAATCTCAAGGAGAGCCTGCCGGAGGGAGTCCCCTCCGTCACGCTCGCCACCGTCCTGCCGATGGCCTGGCCCGCGCTGCGCCGCGACGACGGCTCGGTGCTGCTCGGCCTGCAGAACGACACGGCCTCCGGCGACATCAGCCGCGACCTGGCCGACACCCTCCGGCGGGCGCTCGCCGCAGAGCCCGGCACCCCGGTCGAGGGCCGCCGCGCCCCGGCCGACGGTCCGCGCCTGCAGGACCTGCTCGACCCGGAAGGCGCCTTCGAGCCAGTTGTGCACAGCGGCTTCGAGTTCTGGGTCCCGGACGCGGAGAACTCGACGGCGGAGGTGACCGCGTCTCTGGAGCGGGCCAACGCCGCGGCCATTCCGACCGTGAAGCTCTCCGGGGTCGACGCCGCCTACTGGTGCGAGACGCCCGACAAGAACCACCTGCGCTGGGTCATGCCCCACGAGGAGGAGCAGCTTCTGGACGCCCTCGCGCGGCTCCACGCGGCAGGACGTTCGGGCCTCGGCGAGGGCACCCGGCTGGTCGGTTCCTTCCGCGCGCACGGGCTCACCGTGCCGGTCTGGGACCTGCCGACGGGGGTCACGGCGGACGACGTCGAGAAGCCGGCGGCGGAGTTCGCCGAGCGCCTCGCCACCGCCCTGGCCACGGACGAACCGCTGACGGCGGACGAGCGTCGCGCCCGGGGCGGCCTCACCAACCGACAGGTGACGCTCAGCTGACACACAGACTCGGAGACTGACCGACCGGTCAGCTGGTCGCGACCTCGGAAGCGGGTGACTCCTGTCACAACTCCCCGTTGTGACAGGTAAATCCGTGTCCGAATAGCCGAGATCGAATTTGCGAACCGCCGATCTCTTGTTACCGTTCGAGTAGCCCGGTTGCTGGTGCATCCCCCGTCGCCAGCAACCGGGTCTTTTCATGCCCGCGTTCAGAGGCACACTCAACAGCCTTGCTACGAGGCCGAGTTGCTCCCCGAGCGCAGCAACAGCGGTCCTTCGGGCCCGGATCCCTTCGCGAACTCGGCGATCGCCGTGTAAGCCGTCGCGCCCCCCGCGGTGCGCTCCCTGGGCGTCTCGCACGCCCCCGGATCGTCCTCGGCGTCCACGGTGCAGTTGATCTGGACCGTGCGCCCTCCGGGGCCCATCAGACTCAGCAGTGAACTCAGTTCTTCGCCGGTCGCGTTGCGGTAGTAGGTGCGCGCCCAGGTCTCCTCGCCCTGTGTCAGCACACAGGTCTGCGCCTCGACGCCGTCGGGCGAGGAGAGTTCGGGACCGCACCGGGCGGCGGTGGCCAGCCCGAGGCCGAGCAGCAGGGGGGACCGGGAGGGTTCGGGAGAGCGCGGCCGGTCGTCGGTGCGAGCCGTCCCGCGCACGGCGGCCGGATCGTTGTCGCCGACGGAGCCGGCGGACGCCACGGCCAGTGGAAGAGCGAGGACGAACGCCACGACGCCGACCAGCGCCATGAGACGAACCCTTCGGGGGTCGGCCCCGCCGCGCGGCGGCGTCGAGGCCCCGTGCCCCCCTGAATTGCGCTGCATAGGTCGGACGATAACGAGCGCGGGCGGGCGCGCGGCTCACCGCGCGCCGGACGCCCTTACAACTCGGGTGCGCTCACACCCGTACGAGTGAGTGCGTCGACGACGGCGTCCACCACGGCCTCCACACCTGGTACCCAGGGTGCGGCCGAGCCGGGCAGCGGAGCGCGCTCCCAGCGGATCTGCCCCTGGCCCGTCTCGGACGGCGGCAGCGCGATGTAGCCGCCTTCGCCGTGGAAGCGCAGGGAACCGGGGACGAAGTCCTTGGCGTAGAGCAGCTCGCCGAGCTGTTCCATCGAGTACGGGGCGACGAGGATCGCCCAGCGGGTGGGGGCCGCGACGACCGGGCCGAGGCGCATGCCCGCGCGGTCGAGGCCGTCGAGAGCGCGGGCCGCGGCGGGAGCCGGCAGGCTCACCGCGCACGGGGCGCTTCCCCCCGTGGCCATCACGATGGGGGCCGAGGGCCGGTTGCCCCACCACCAGCGCACCATGCGCTCGTCCGTGGTGGCCGCCAAGAGGCCGGGGTCGAAGGGATGGGCACCGGGCACCGTGCACTCCGGGTCGGGGCATCCGCAGCGGGCACGACCCTGGGGGTCGGCCGCCACACCCGGGAGGACGGGCCACTGCCAAGTGGTCGCGAAGGTCAGGGCCGCGCTGAGCATCTCAGGCCTCCCGCGGTTTCGCCTGGACAGGAGCCTGCGTCGCCTTCCGAGGATCTCGCGCATGAGCGCTCGTTCCTTTCCGTTGCACGCCTGGCAACACCGAGGATCACATCACACCATGTGTCGATCTCTTCACTGTGCGTACCTGCTGGCGCATCACACCCCTGCTGGAGACAAGGGGAACCCCTCTGGGCCGAGCATGTGGCTGCGTCCGCGCCCACACTGCGTACATCCAAAGCATGGGCATGGCGTGGGGTGGCGGCGCCTGGCGTTTTACGTCCCGCGGTATTTCTTGCCGCCTCCGCCACGGGAGGATGGGGCACGGTCGTCAGTGGTTAAGACGCCCGGGTCCGTCGCCAGGTTCCGGGCGGATCTCAACCGCCCCTGGCCTTCACCGAGTACGTACCCATCACGACCGCTGTGACGCTCCGTCGAACGAGGCCAGTCGACCTCAATAAGCCGTTACCCGAGTCAGTTTTAGGCCAACTTAGTTTTCCCGCAAGGGTTACCGCCGGTCTCATGGACACCAGGAATCCCAGCAGGACAATGCTGGACATCCCCTCACGAGTGCGTGTACATGTGGAGGCACTGCTAGCGGCGCAGAACTACATGGGGGTTTGCGATGCTAACGAGCAATACGCACCGGTCGGAAAGCCGGACGTCATGAACGCCCCTCACCTTCCGAAAGTGGCTGGAATCGATTCAACGGTTCCCTCGCCCGCACACACTGTCGCGCCCGCGCCCGCTCCCCCGGGCGCCGCCTCGGTCGCGCCGCCCACCGGCCCCGGAGCGGTTCTCCAAGATCGACTCGCGGGCTGGGTCTCGGATCTCACCACCCTCCACGAACTCACCGAGCGGCTGGCGCGCACATCGACCCTGGACGAGGCGCTCCAGGAACTGCTGCGCGCCGGAGCCGCCCTCGTGGGCGCCCGGCGGGGTCTCGTCGTCATGGAGCCGGGCGACGGACTCGGCCCCGACACCACGATCGGCCTCGGCCTCGCCCGCGCGGACCTCGGCCACATCGAGACCGTCCCGCGCAGCTCCATGTCGTACGGGAAGATCCTGGACGGCCTGCCGGGCGGCGAGGGCGAGATCGCCCAGCCGGACCTCCTGTCGGAGGACGGGCTCGACCCCCGCCACCGCGAGGTGGCCGCCCGCCTCGGCTACGCCGCGAGCTACACGCTGCCCCTGTCCACCGAGGCCGCGGGCCGCCTGGGCGCCGCCGTCTGGCTCTACGACGAGCCCGCCGAACCGGTCGAGCGGCAGCGCCACCTCATCGGTCTGTACACCCGGTACGCCACCGAGCACCTGGCGCGGCTCCTGGAGCTGGAGCGCACGCGCGCGTGCATCACGACGATCTCCGCGGAGCTGCTTCCCCCACGGCTGCCGCGGGTCTCCGGCGTCCAGCTCGCCGCCCGGCACCGCACCGGACCGCGGGGCGGCGGCGACTGGTACGACGCGCTGCCGCTGCCCGACGCCGCGCTCGGTCTCGCCGTCGGCTCGGTCACCGGCTCGGGACCCAGCGCGGTCGCCGCCATGGGCCGGCTGCGCGCCTCCCTGCGGGCGTACGCGGTGATGGAGGGCGAGGATCCCGTCGCGGTGCTCTCCGACCTCGAACTGCTGCTCCGGCTCACCGAACCGGCCCGCTCGGCGACCGCCCTGTTCGCCTACTGCGAGCCCGCCCTGCGCAAACTCACGCTCGCCGGGGCCGGCCACAGCCCGCCCCTGGTCATCGGCCCCCGCCGCACCGAGTTCGTCGAGACCTCCCTGTCGGCGCCGCTCGGGATGCTCGCCTGCTGGGAGGCCCCGAGCGTCGAGATGACCGCCGAGCGCGGCGAGACCGTGCTCATCTACACCGACGGGCTGCTGCACCGCACGGGCGACCCGATGGACCGCGCCTTCGCGCGGCTGCACGCGGCGGCGGCCGGCGTCCCGAAGGCCGTGCGGGACGACCCCGGGGCGATCGCCGACCACGTCCTGCGCACGGTCCTGCCGGACGGTCTCGACGAGGCGGACAGCGACGAGGACGTCGTCATCCTGGCGGCCCGTTTCGAGTGAGCGCCCGGACACCTCGTGTAACAGGCCTTCCGGCCCTGGGCCCCCTTCAGCACGACCGTACGATGGAGGAGGTCCAGAGTCGTATCTAGGAGGCAGACCGTGTCGGAGGCGCTCACACCGGAGACCCCGGAAGCCGTGCTTGACGAAACCGCTGACGAAGCGGGCGAGGAAGAGCCCATCAAGCAGCGGAAGAACGGCCTGTACCCGGGCGTGTCCGACGAGCTCGCCGACAGCATGAAGTCCGGCTGGGCCGACACCGAGCTGCGCGGCCTCACGCCGATCGCGCAGGCCGAGTACACCGCCGCCCGCCGCGCCGCGCTCTCCGCGCGCTTCCCGGGCGAGCGCCTGGTGATCCCGGCGGGCAACCTGAAGACGCGCTCGAACGACACGGAGTACCCCTTCCGTGCCTCCGTCGAGTACGCGTACCTCACCGGCAACCTCACCGAGGACGGCGTCCTCGTGCTGGAGCCGGCCACCGAGGGCCACAGGGCGACGATCTACCTGCTGCCGCGCTCCGACCGGGAGAACGGCGAGTTCTGGCTCTCCGGCCAGGGCGAGCTGTGGGTCGGCCGCCGCCACTCCCTCGCCGAGGCCGAGCAGCTGTACGGCATCCCCGCCTCGGACGTCCGGGAGCTGCCCGCCGCGCTGTCGGAGGCCACCGGCCCCGTCCGCGTCGTGCGCGGCTACGACGCCGCCATCGAGGCCGCCCTGGCCGACAAGGTCACCGGCGAGCGCGACCAGGAACTGCGGGTGTTCCTCTCCGAGGCCCGCCTCGTCAAGGACGTCTTCGAGGCCGGCGAGCTGCAGAAGGCCGTCGACTCCACCGTCCGCGGCTTCGAGGACGTGGTGAAGGTCCTCGACAAGGCCGAGGCCACCAGCGAGCGCTACATCGAGGGCACCTTCTTCCTGCGCGCCCGGGTCGAGGGCAACGACATCGGCTACGGCTCGATCTGCGCCTCCGGTCCGCACGCCTGCACCCTGCACTGGGTGCGCAACGACGGCCCGGTCCGCTCCGGCGACCTGCTGCTGCTCGACGCGGGCGTGGAGACCCACACGCTCTACACCGCCGACGTCACGCGCACGCTGCCGGTCAACGGCACGTACACGGAGATCCAGAAGAAGATCTACGACGCCGTGTACGAGGCTCAGGAGGCCGGTATCGCGGCCGTCCAGCCGGGTGCCAAGTACCGCGACTTCCACGACGCCGCGCAGCGTGTGCTGACCGAGAAGCTCGTCGAGTGGGGCCTCGTGGAGGGCCCGGTCGAGCGCGTCCTGGAGCTCGGTCTCCAGCGCCGCTGGACCCTGCACGGCACCGGCCACATGCTCGGCATGGACGTCCACGACTGTGCCGCCGCCCGTACCGAGACGTACGTCGAGGGCACGCTGGAGCCGGGCATGTGCCTGACCGTCGAGCCGGGTCTGTACTTCCAGGCGGACGACCTGACCGTGCCCGAGGAGTACCGCGGCATCGGCGTCCGCATCGAGGACGACATCCTCGTCACCGAGGACGGCAACCGGAACCTGTCCGACGGCCTGCCGCGCCGGTCGGACGAGGTCGAGGCCTGGATGGCGTCCCTCAAGGGCTGACATAGTGCCCCACGAGGGCTGATACGAGACTGCTGGCCGGGTGCCCTCCAGGGTGCCCGGCCATCGGTGTGTCCGGGCGACAGCGGCCTGCGGACTGCGGTGGCCCGTGGGCGGACCGGTGCGCCCGCGGGTTTTCGGTGTGCCTAGGGGGGCGGCTTTTCGTGGACGACGACTTCTGGTCCGGCGTCGGGGTGGATCTGCATCTGGAGCCGGACGCGGCGGCCGGGCGCAGGGCCGGGCTGGAACGGGCGCTGCGGGACGCCGTCCGTGCCGGACGACTCGCCCCAGGCACCCGGCTGCCCGCGACGCGCCGCCTCGCCGTCGAACTCGGCCTCTCCCGGGGCACGGCGAAGGCGGCGTACGACCAGCTCATCGCCGAGGGCTATCTGACGGCCCGGCAGGGTTCGGGCACCGAGGTGGCTTCCCTTCCGGCCGATGGCACCCCGGCGGACGTACGGGCGCCACACGCGCGTGCGCCCCGTTTCGATCTGCGACCCGGCAGTCCGGACGTCGGCACGTTCCCGGCGGCGGCCTGGCTGCGGGCGCTGCGCCGCGCGATCGCCACGGCACCCTCCCTGGCATACGACTACGGGGATCCCCGGGGCCGCATCGAACTGCGGACCGCCCTGTCGGGCTACCTGGGGCGGGCCCGCGGGGTGATCGCGCCGCCCGAGCGGATCGTCATCACCTCCGGCTACGTCCAGGGCCTCGCCCTCCTCACGCGCGTACTGGACGGCGGGACGGTGGCGATGGAGGACCCGGGGCTGCCGTTCCACCGGGATGTGGTGCGCAAGGCGGGCGGCACCGTGGTGCCGCTGCCCGTCGACGAACACGGCGCCCGCGCCGACCTGTTGGAGACCCTCGGCGCGGACGCGGTCGTCCTCACCCCCGCCCACCAGTACCCGACCGGCGTCACGCTCCGCCCGGAGCGGCGGCGCGCGCTCACCGACTGGGCACGCGCGCGGGACGCGCTGATCATCGAGGACGACTACGACGGCGAGTTCCGCTACGACCGGCAGCCGGTCGGCGCGCTCCAGGGCATGGCACCGGGCCACGTCGTCTACCTCGGAACCGCCTCCAAGACGCTCGGCCCCGCACTGCGCCTCGGCTGGATGGTGCTGCCGCCCCACCTGGTCGACCCGGTCGCCGACATCAAGCTGCACAGCGACCATCACACCGAGTCCATCGGCCAGTTGGCGCTCGCCGAGATGATCGTGGGCCACGCGTACGACCGTCACGTGCGCGCGTGCCGGCTCCGCTACCGGCGCCGCCGGGACCAACTCCTCGACCGGGTGGGGGCGCGCAGGAGCGTACGGGGGATCGCCGCGGGACTCCACGCGTTGGTCGAAGTGACGGACGAGGCGGAGGTGGTGGCGCGTGCGGAGGCGGAGGGGCTGGCGGTGGGACGGCTCGGCGACCACTGGCACGTACCGGGGGACGGGCGCCCGCAGGGCCTGGTCGTCGGGTACGGGACACCGAGGGAGCGGACGTATCCCGAGGCGCTGGAGGCACTCGGACGGGTGCTGGAGGAAGCGGGGCCCGCGGGCCGCCCGAGCGGGTCGAACGGAGTGGCGAGAGCCGGAGCGTTCTGATCAAGGTCGTGTTCAAGCGGGGCACTTGGGCCGAGACGCCTTGGCCGGCCAGGTCAGCGGGGTCAGCCCGGTCAGCTCGGTCAGCATGGTCAGCCCGGTCGAGGATCCTCGCCCCGGGACACGACACCTGGGCCGGGCATGTGCGGCTTTGCTGACCTGGCCGGCCCGGAGCGCCTGATCCGGGCGCTCGACGGCTGACCGCAGAGGCTGACGGCTGACGGCTGACGGCATGAGCTGTCCGCAGGGTCTGACAAATGTCACGGCCGGTCCGTGAATTGGGTCATGAAAAGGCATGAGGAATGGGCCTGCCGAGCGGTCCATCCGGCCCATAGCGTCGAAGACATGACGACTCGCGACGCACGATCCGCAGAGCGCTCGACCGTGAAGGGGACCGGGGCGGGCCGGGTGTTGCCGCCCGCCGGACCGCAGCGGCTGCTCGCCTTCGCCCAGCTGAGCAACTCCGTGGGTGACGGCGCCTATTACGTGACGTCCGCGCTGTACTTCACGCACGTCGTCGGGCTGTCCGCCGAGCGGGTGGGACTCGGGCTGACCGTGGCATGGGCGATCGGCTCGCTGGTGGGGGTGCCGCTGGGCCGGCTCGCCGACCGGCGCGGGCCGCGCGGCATAGCGGTCCTGCTGGCGCTGGCCACCGCCACGGCGGTCGTGTCCTTCCTGCTCGTCCGCGGGTTCCTCCCCTTCGTCCTCGCGGCCTGCGCCTACGCCTCGGCGCAGTCGGGGCTCGGAGCGGCGCGGCAGGCGCTGCTCGCCTCGCTGATACCGGCCGGGGCGCGCACCGGACTTCTCGCACACCTCCAGTCGACGCTCAACGCCGGCTTGGCGGTGGGCGCGGGTCTCGGCGGTCTCGCCCTGCACGCCGGCACCCGGTCCGCGTACCTCGGGGTGTTCGCGCTGGACGCGGTGAGCTTCCTGGTGTGCGCCGGCCTGCTGTGGCGGCTGCCGTCGGTCGAGCCCGCCCGGGTGGACCGGACGGCCGGCGGGGTCGGTCGCGTCGGTCGCGTCGGCAAGGCTCCTCGGGACGGTCGGGGCAGTCGCAGCGGTCGGGGGAGTGAGCGGAGTGCGGCGGCCGGTGTGCTGCGCGACCGTCCGTACGTGCTGATCACGTTCCTCAACACCGTGCTGTTGCTGCGGATGCCGCTCCTCAGCCTCGGCATTCCGCTGTGGATCACCGAGCGCACCGAGGCGCCCGCCTGGCTGGTCTCCGCGCTGTTCGTGCTCAACACCGGTGCGGTGATGGTGTTCCAGGTGCGTATGGCCCGCGGTGTCACGGGCCTCGTCACGGCGACCCGCTCGATACGCCGCTCCGGGCTCGTGATGCTGGCGTCCTGCATGGTGTTCGCCCTGTCGTCCGGAGTCTCCCCCTGGATCGCGGCGGCCGTCCTCGTAGCGGGTGCGGTGCTTCAGGTCGTCGCCGAGATGCTGCACTCGGCGGGCTCCTGGCAGCTCGCGTTCGATCTCGCCCCCGCCGACCGTATGGGCGAGTACCAGGGCTTCTTCGGTACGGGCGTCACGGTGGCGCGGACCATGGGCCCGCTCGTCCTGACGGCCCTGCTGGTCGGTTGGGGGACGCCGGGCTGGCTGCTGCTCGGCGGCCTGATGCTCGGCGCCTCGTACGCGATGGGCCCGGCGACGCGATGGGCGGCCACACGCGGCTCGGAGCGGCCGGAACAGCCGGAACAGCCGGGCGGGGCCGGTCATCAGGAGGGAGTGGGCCGGGAGAGGTTCGAGGGCACTCGCCGAGAGGGTGCGCAGGACGGCCGGGAGGGTGGGGAGGCCCGCCGACAGGGTGGGGCGGGCCTCGCGACGGGCGCAACCCGGGTACGGCTCGCGCCGGCCGGTGTCGCCGCGGCGCAGGGCGCGGAGTGCTGAGCCGGCGGCTCGCGGTGCTAGGCGGGCAGCAGGGAGGGGGCCGTCCTCCACTTGAGGATCTTGTCGAAGCTGACCACCGCGCCGCCCGGGCCCGGGTTGTTGCCAATGTGGACGTGGTCGGCCAGTTCCTGGATCAGGCAGAGGCCGCGCCCGTGTTCGGCGTCCTGGTCGGCGGGGCGGAGTGCGGAGCGGGCGTGCCCGCCGGGGAAGCCGGGGCCGGAGTCGGTGACTTCGATGCGGCACTGGTCGCCGTCGAGGTAGGCCGTCACCCGGTACTCCTCGTCGGCGTCGCCCCACGCGGTGTCCCCGCCGTGTTCGACGGCGTTGGCGCAGGCCTCGGTGAGGGCGACGGAGAGGTCGTAGGAGACATCGGGGTCCACACCCGCGCTCTCCATCGTGCCGAGCAGCAGACGTCGGGCGAGCGGGACGCTCGCAGCCTCGCGCCGCAGATGGAGTGACCACCAGATGCTCATGCTCCAGCCTCCCGGCCGCGGCTCGACATACCGATACGTATTGCCGCAAGGACCCGTGCGCAATCGCATACGTCCGAGGACGGCGCCCATACGGCGGATGCGCGGGCGCCGGAGGTCGGTGTATGCGGTTGCGAGTTGACGTACGGAAGTCGACGTTCCGGTACGTAGGAGGCGTTGCGGACAGACCGATCGAACCTCACCTTGTGGACCTGCCGTGGGTGACGGGTGGGCCCAGTGCGATGATGAGCCCGCCATGACTGCCCCCCACCAGCGTTCGGCGCCCTCCGGAGCCGACCTCCGGATGCTCAGGGCCGCGGTGTTCGCCGCGGTCTGTGTCGCGCTGGCCGCGGCCGGTCATGGAATCGCCTCCTGTGCCGTGGTGCCGTTCTGGACCCTGGGCGTCGGCTTCCTCGCGGTGTTCACGGTCGCCGCCACGCTGGCGGGACGGGAGCGGGCGCTGCCCGGCATCGTGGCCGTCCTCGCGGTCGGCCAGACCGCGTTGCACACCCTCTTCGGGCTCAGCCAACAGGCGGGCGCCACGGCAGCCGGCTCCATGGGTTCGATGTCCTCGGGCAAGCCGCTGTCCGACGCCGCTCTCGTGGCCCGCGCCGCGCGACTGGTGTGCGGTACGACCGCCGCGGCGATCAGTCCCGCACACGCACAGAAGCTGCTCGCCGACGCGCGGCTCGACACGGGCACGGGCGGCATGACGTCGTCCATGGGGCATGCCACGGACGCGGTACCGGTCGCCGGGGGCGCGGCGATGCCGATGCTGCCCTCCCTGCCGATGCTGCTCGGCCACGTCCTCGCGGCCGTCGCCGCCGGATGGGTGCTGCGCCGCGGTGATCTGGCGCTGCTCCGCCTCATGCGGCTGTCGGCACAGGGCGTCGCCGAAGGGGCGCTCGTACGGTCATTGCGCGCCGCCCTGACTCTCGTACGCGCTCTGCGCACGGGACTTCAGGGGGCGCCCGAGATCGCGCGTCCGCGCCGTACCGCGCCCCGTACGCTTCCCGCTCCGCGGACGACCGCGCTCCAGCACACGGTGGTCCGACGCGGACCGCCTCTCTCCGCTCTCTCCCTCGCCGCCTGACGCGACGCGCCACCTCACCGAGCCGATGGCCCCGAAGTCCCAGCATCCCAGGGACATCACGGGCCTCCCGGCTCTGCCGGAGGGGACGCGGTCGTGCCGCACGCGCGCGTACCGCCGGGTCCTCCCGGGCGCGGGCTCACCCCGCGCCGGAACACCGAGGCGTCCGCGCGCCCCCTCGTCATCGAACTGAGAGTGGAGTGTTCCCTTCCATGAAGGCTTCCCGTATCGCCGCCGTCGGCACCGTCGCCGCTTCGGCCGTTCTCGTCCTGTCCGCCGCGCCCGCGTTCGCGCACGTCAGCGTCTCGCCCGACGGAGCGGCGGCCAAGGGCGGCTACGCCGTCGTGAACTTCAAGGTTCCGAACGAGCGCGACGACGCCTCGACCACCAAGCTCGAGGTGAACCTCCCGGCGGACCACCCGCTCGCCTCGGTCATGCCGCAGCCGGTGCAGGGCTGGAACGTCGAGGTCACCAAGTCCAAGCTGGCCAAGCCGGTGACCCTGCACGGCGAGAAGATCGACGAAGCCGTCACCAAGGTCACCTGGACCGCCGACGGCAAGGGCATCCAGCCGGGCTTCTTCCAGAAGTTCCCGCTCTCCGTCGGCGCGCTGCCCGAGGACACCGACCAACTCGTCTTCAAGGCGATCCAGACGTACGACAACAAGGAAGTCGTGCGCTGGATCGAGCCGCAGAAGGAGGGCGCCGAGGAGCCCGAGAACCCGGCGCCGGTGCTCGCCCTGTCGGCCGCGACCGAGGACCACCACGGTTCCGCCGGCGCCGAGGACGCGTCCGACACGGAGAAGTCCGAGGGCACCGCGAAGGACACCGACCAGGCGGCCGCATCCTCGGACAGCAGCGACACGACCGCGCGCGTTCTCGGCGTCGTGGGCATCGTCGTCGGCGCGCTGGGCGCGGCGTACGGCGTGTTCGCCGGCCGTCGGCGTACGAACGCCTGAGATGCCGCACGGCGTCTGAGGCTCTGAGACACACCCGCCTGGTGCGCACCGGGGGGCCGCGGGAACGCGGCTCTCCGGACCGGTCCGGCTTCCGGCCGGGTCCGGCATGGCCCTCCCGCCCTGCCGGACCAGGCCCTTCGGCCGCGGACCACCCCCGGTGCGCACCCGGGCACTCACATCTGGGACATTTTTCTATGCGCAAGAAGACGTACGCGGTGGCCGCCCTGTTCGCCGCCGCCGCTCTGACCCTCTCCGCCTGTGGCAGCGGCGACGACAGCAACAAGCCCGTCGCCGACGTGTCCGTCGCCGCAGACTCCGGCAAGGCCGCGACGGTCCTCGACCAGCCGTTCGCGAAGCCGGACCTCGTGCTCACCGACACGAACGGCAAGAAGTTCGACCTGCGCGCGCAGACCAAGGGCCGGCCCACGCTGGTCTACTTCGGCTACACGCACTGCCCCGACGTCTGCCCGCTGACGATGAACAACCTGGCCGTCGCCAAGAAGCAGCTGCCCAAGGCCGAGCAGGACAAGCTGCGCGTCGTGTTCGTCACCACCGACCCCGACCGCGACACCCCCGCCGCGCTCCGCACGTGGCTCAAGGGAATCGACTCCGACTTCATCGGTCTGACCGGCGACTTCTCCACCATCCAGGCCGGCGCCCGCACCCTGGGCATCTCCATCGAGCCGACCTCGAAGGACAAGAACGGCAAGCTCGTCTCCGTGCACGGCACCCAGGTCATCGCCTTCTCACCGAAGACCGACGGGGGCTATGTGCTGTACGGCGAGGACGCCACGGTCGACGACTACACCAAGGACCTTCCCAAGATCGTCGAAGGGAAGACCCCGTGAGGCGCCGTCCCGGCCGTCCGGCGCGGCCCCTAGCCCTCGGCGCACTGGTCATAACCGCGGCGCTGACGCTCGCGGGCTGCGGCTCGGGCGACGGTGACTCCTCGGGATCGCTGTCCTCCTCGGGCCGGCCCGACCTCAGGATCAGCGGTGCCTACATGCCCGCACCGAGCATGGCCACCATGGCCGCGGGCTTCTTCACCGTCACCAACTCCGGCGGCGCCGACCGGCTGACCTCCGTCACCAGCGACCTCTCGGACGACGTGACGCTCCACTCCACCAAGGACGGCGCGATGGAGGAGGAGAAGTCCTTCGCCGTGCCCGCCCACGGCACCCTGGACTTCGCGAGCGGCGGCAACCACCTCATGTTCGCAAAGCTCACCCACAAGCCCCGGCAGGGCGAGAAGGTGGCTCTGGAACTGCACTTCGCCACGTCCGGCACGGTGAAGATCTCCATGCCGGTGAAGTCCGCGACCTACAACCCCGACTCCGGGCACTGAGGGAGGCACCACCGTGACACCGACCATCGCCCCCCGCTTCCGGACCCTCCTGCTGCTGTTCCTCGCCGTCGCCGCCGCACTCCTGGCGGGCGCCGCGCCCGCCTCCGCGCACGCCGCGCTGACCGGGAGCGACCCACAGCAGGGGACGGTGGTCGCCGAGGCACCCACGCAGATCTCGCTCACCTTCTCCGAGCAGGTCTCGATGAACGACAGCTCGCTGCGGGTCCTCGACCCGAAGGGCAAGAGGGTCGACACCGGCGCTCCGAGCGACCTGGGCGGCAGCACGTACGGCATGAAGCTGCACGCGGGCCTGCCCGACGGGACGTTCACCGTGACGTACCAGGTGGTGTCGGCGGACAGCCACCCCGTCTCGGGCGCCTTCACCTTCTCCATCGGCGCGCCCTCGCAGACCTCCGTCGCCGCGTCCGGCCAGGAGGTCGGCGGCGGAGTGGTGGGCTTCCTCTACGGCGCCGGCCGCTACTTCTCGTACGCCGGGTTCATCCTGCTCGTCGGCGGCGCCGCGTTCGTGCTGGGCTGCTGGCAGCGTGGCTCCGGAGTCCGGCCGGTACAGCGCCTCGTGGTCGCCGGCTGGCTCACCCTGACGGTCTCCACGCTCGCCCTGCTGCTCCTGCGCGGTTCGTACATCGGGTCGGGCAAGGTCGGCGACATCTTCGACCTGAACCTGCTCGCCCAGGTGCTGCAGACGAAGTCGGGCGCGGCACTGGTGTCACGGCTGCTGCTGCTCGCCGCGGCGGCGCTGTTCATCGCCGTGCTGTTCGGTGCGTACGCCAAGCGGGACGAGGACGCGCGCGCGGCCTCCGAGGCGCTGGCCGTCGCCACCAGGAAGGCGAACGCCGCCAAGAGCAGCCGTGCCAAGGGGGCCGCCGCGAAGGCGACCGGGGCGAAGGCCGTCGGCGCCAAGGCGAGCGGCGGGAAGGCGGCGGTCACGAAGGCGGCCGCCCTGGAAGCCGCCGAGGGGGCGGACGAGGCGGACCACACCCCCGACCCCGCCACGGAGGCGGCCGACCTGGCCGCCGAGAAGAAGGACCTCACCTTCGGACTCGCCATCGGCGGCGTGGTCGTGGCGGCGGGACTCGCCGCGAGCTGGGCCATGGCCGAGCACGCGTCCACCGGTATCCAGGCGGGCGTCGCCATGCCCGTGGACGTGCTGCACCTGCTGGCCGTCGCCGTCTGGCTCGGCGGCCTGACCACGCTGCTGGTGGCACTGTTCCGGGCACCGGCGGAGGAGCAGATCGAGGCCGCGGCCGTACACCGCTTCTCCCGCCTCGCGTTCGGGAGCGTCCTCGTCCTGGTGGCGACCGGCATCTACCAGTCGTGGCGGCAGGTCGGCTCCTGGTCGGCGTTCACCGACACGACGTACGGGCAGCTGCTGCTCGTCAAGATCGGTCTGGTGGCCGTGCTCGTGGGCGTCGCCTCGATCTCCCGGCGCTGGACGGGGGGGCTCGCGGACGGAGCCCCCCGGGCCGCCAAGGCCGCGCTGGTGGAGCAGCGGTCGGCCCGCAGGACACCCGCCACCGTCCCCGCCGACTCCCGGCGGGCCGCCCAACTGGCCCGGCAGCAGGCCGCCGTGGACACCGCGCGCGCCCAGCGCGTCCGCGACGCCGACCCGAACCGCACGGGCCTGCGCCGCTCGGTGCTCGCCGAGGCGGCCGTCGCGGTCGTCCTGCTGGCGGTCACGACCGCGCTGACCACCACCGAGCCGGGACGCACCGAAGAGGCGGTCCAGCAGGCCAAGGGAGCCACCGCACAGCGGTCCGGAGCTCTGTCGCTGAAGATCCCCTTCGACACGGGCGGCCAGGACGGCAAGGGCACGGCCGAGGTCACCTTCGACCCGGCCCGGGTCGGCGGCAACGAGATGCACGTCTTCGTGGTCCGGCCGAACGGCAAGGCCTTCGACGTGCCCGAGGTGAAGCTCGCCCTCACCCTGCGGGCGAAGGACGTCGGCCCGCTGCCCGTGACGCCCGACAGGATCGCCACGGGACACTGGGCGGCGAGCGATGTACAGATCCCCATGGCGGGCGACTGGAAGATCGCGGTGACCGTGCGCACGTCGGACATCGACCAGGTCACCGTGAACAAGAACGCGCAGATCGGCTGAACCTGACCATGGCTGACCAGTCCACTCCCGGGGCGTCCTCCTCCGCCCGCGAGGCCGCCTCCCCGAAGATCCCTTCCGCGAAGAACCCCTCCCAGGAGGCCTCGCCGGAGGGCGCTCCGACGGGGGTCATGTCACGGCGCCGGCTGCTCGGAACCGCGGGTGCGACGGGGCTCGCCCTCGGCGCGGGCGGGGCCGCCGTGGGCTACGCCGCGGCCCCCTCCGCCGACACGGCCGTTCCGCTGGCCTCGGTCGGCGCGGACGCGGTGATGTTTCACGGGAAACATCAGCCCGGCATCACCACCGCGCTCCAGGCGCGCGGCCATCTCGTCGCCTTCGACCTGACCGCGGGCGCGGGCCGCCGGGAGGCCGCCGCCCTGCTGCGCCGCTGGTCGGCGACGGCCGAGCGGCTGATGGCGGGTGAGGCCGCGGCCCACGACGACACCGACGTCGCCCTCGACGCCGGCCCCTCGTCCCTGACCGTCACCTTCGGCTTCGGCCACAGTTTCTTCGCGCGTACGGGTCTGGAGAAGCAGCGTCCGGTCGCACTGGACCCGCTGCCCGACTTCTCCTCCGACCACCTCGACAAGGGGCGCAGCAACGGCGACCTGTGGGTCCAGATCGGGGCGAACGACGCCCTGGTCGCGTTCCACGCCCTGCGCGCGCTCCAGAAGGACGCGGGCAGCGCCGCACGGGTGCGCTGGCAGATGAACGGCTTCAACCGCTCGCCCGGTGCCACCGCGTCCCCCATGACCGCACGCAACCTGATGGGGCAGATCGACGGCACGCGCAATCCGAAGCCGTCCGAGCCCGACTTCGACGGGCGGATCTTCGTGCCGGCCTCCGCCGGTCCGGCCTGGATGACGAATGGCTCGTACGCGGTCGTACGCCGGATCCGCATGCTGCTCGACGACTGGGAGAAGCTCTCGGGCAAGGCCCAGGAGGACGTCATCGGACGGCGGAAGTCCACCGGGGCGCCGCTCAGCGGCGGCACCGAGAAGACCGCGATGGACCTCGACAGGACCGACGCCGCCGGCAACCTGGCCGTGCCCATCGACGCGCACGCCCGGATCACCCGGCCCGACCAGAACGGCGGTGCCGCGATGCTGCGCCGTCCGTTCTCCTTCCACGACGGCATCGACGCGGACGGGGTGCCCGACGCGGGCCTGCTCTTCGTGTGCTGGCAGGCCGACCCGCTGCGCGGCTTCGTCCCCGTCCAGCGCAAACTCGACCGAGGCGACGCTCTCTCCGACTTCATCCGGCACGAGTCGAGCGGACTGTTCGCGGTGCCGGGCGGGGCCGAGCGGGGGGAGTACGTGGGGCAGCGGCTCCTGGAGGGCTGAGCGATCCGACGGCGGCCGGCGCCCCGGCAGTTCCCGTCCTCGTTCGCCCGGCACGGTTTCCGTCCTCCGGCCCGCCCGGCACAGTTCCCGTCCTCCGGTCCGCCCGGTCGGGTGGATTCACCCCTGGGGGCCCTGTTTCCACGGGCGTGAGCCTCGTCGGGCAAGGCCCATTAGGGTGACGGTATGTCGGCGACGCGCTACACCTATCTCGGCCCCGAGGGAACGTTCACCGAGGCCGCCCTCCGCACGCTTCCCGAGGCCGCGACGCGGGAGCTGGTGCCCATGGTGTCGGTGCCGGCCGCGCTCGACGCGGTGCGCGGTGGCCAGGCGGCCGGCGCGCTCGTCCCGATCGAGAACTCGGTCGAGGGCGGTGTCACCGCCACGCTCGACGAGCTGGCCAAGGGCGACCCGCTGATGATCTACCGCGAGGTCGTGCTGCCGATCGCCTTCGCCCTGCTGGTCAGGCCCGGCACCACGCTGAAGGACGTCAAGACGGTCACCGGGCACCCGGTCGCCCAGCCGCAGGTGCGCAACTGGCTGGGCGCACACCTTCCGGACGCCCTGTGGGAGTCGGCCGCGTCGAACGCGGACGGCGCGCGGCTGGTCCAGGAAGGCCGGTACGACGCGGCCTTCGCCGGCGAGTTCGCGGCGGCGACGTACGGCCTCGAACCGCTGGTCACCGAGATCCACGACGCGGCGAACGCCGAGACCCGTTTCGTGCTGGTCGGCCGTTCGGCCAGGCCTGCCGCGCCCACCGGCGCCGACAAGACGTCCGTGGTCATCTGGCTCGGCGACGACCACCCCGGCGCCCTGCTCGAACTGCTGCAGGAATTCGCCGTGCGCGGCGTCAACCTGATGCGGATCGAGTCCCGCCCCACCGGCCAGGGCATCGGCAACTACTGCTTCTCGGTGGACGCCGAGGGCCACATCACCGACCGCCGGGTGGGTGAGGCCTTGATGGGCCTCAAGCGGATCTGCCCCCAGGTGCGTTTCCTCGGTTCGTACCCGCGTGCCGGTGTCGCACTGGAGGACGTCCGGCCGCTGCGGCCCGGAACCTCGGACAGCGAGTTCTCCGCCGCGTCCGACTGGCTGGCGCGCTGCCAGGACGGCCGTTCCTGACCGACAGGGCCCCCACGTCCGACCGACCGGTACCCACCGGTTCGACCGGCGGATCCGCATGTCCGGAGCCCTCACCCGTCCTGACCGGCGGATCCACACCCGTCCGGGTTTCCTTCCCCGGTCCTACCTGCCTATTTTCGCCATCCACAGAAGTTATCCACAGGCACGCTTCTCGACCTGGGGACAAGTCGACAACGAAGCATTACATCGTCGACAAATCGGCCTACAAGGCCCAAGTTCCTCCACAGACCCGCACGTCACCCTTCGTCCACCCTTTTCCATTGATCAACTCTATGGAGCGAATCATTTACACCCGAAAGTGGGTGTACGGAGGGTTTGAACCGGGAATTCCTCATCCGCAGAAGTGCCAACGGAATGATCAATTCCGACATCCACAGATCTTCCACACAGCCTGTGGATAACTATCCCGAGTCGCAGATTCCTGTGGACAACCCGAAGTCAAGTCCCGCCTCCCGCAAGGAAATCCGGTCAACCGGCGACCGGCCGCCTGCCCCGTTTCAGGGAGTAAGGTCCCTTTCATTGACGATGATCGGTGATCAAGAGATTCGATCCGGCATTTCACTCATAACGTGACAGACCTCACGCACCGGAATATCGAGTCGTTCGCGGGAAGCACGCACCGGTAGCCTTGAGGGGTGATTGACCTTCGCCTGCTCCGTGAGGACCCCGACCGTGTTCGCGCCTCCCAGCGCGCCCGTGGAGAGGATGTCGCGCTCGTCGACTCCCTTCTCTCCGCCGACGAGCGGCGCAGGTCGTCCGGCGTCCGCTTCGATGAGCTGCGTTCCGAGCAGAAGGCGCTCGGCAAGCTGATCCCCAAGGCCTCCCCCGAAGAGCGCGCCGAGCTGCTGAAGAAGGCCGAGCAGCTCAAGGCCGACGTCAAGGCGGCCGACGTCGAGCAGCACGAGGCCGACGACGAGGCCAAGCGTCTCCTCCTCCAACTCGGCAACGTCGTGCACCCCGACGTCCCGGTCGGCGGCGAGGAGGACTTCGTCGTCCTCGAGACGCACGGCACCATCCGCGACTTCGCCGCCGAGGGCTTCGAGCCCAAGGACCACCTGGAGCTCGGCGAGTCGCTGGGCGCCATCGACGTCGAGCGCGGCGCCAAGGTGTCCGGCTCGCGTTTCTACTACCTGACGGGTGTCGGCGCGCTCCTGGAGCTCGCCCTCGTCAACGCGGCGATCGCGCAGGCCACCGAGGCCGGCTTCACGCCGATGCTGACCCCCGCGCTGGTCCGCCCGCGCGCCATGGAGGGCACCGGGTTCCTCGGCCAGGCCGCGGAGAACGTGTACCACCTGGAGAAGGACGACTACTACCTGGTCGGCACCTCCGAGGTCCCCCTCGCGGCGTACCACATGGACGAGATCCTCGACGCCGACAAGCTGCCGATGCGCTACGCCGGTTTCTCGCCGTGCTTCCGCCGCGAGGCCGGCACCTACGGCAAGGACACCCGCGGCATCTTCCGCGTGCACCAGTTCGACAAGGTCGAGATGTTCTCGTACGTCGACCCCGAGGACGCGGAGAACGAGCACCAGCGGCTCCTGGAGTGGGAGAAGCAGTGGCTGACCGGCCTCGAACTGCCCTTCCAGGTGATCGATGTGGCCTCGGGCGACCTCGGCTCCTCCGCCTCCCGCAAGTTCGACTGCGAGGCGTGGATCCCGACCCAGGGCAAGTACCGCGAGCTGACCTCGGCCTCGAACTGCGACGGCTTCCAGGCCCGGCGTCTGTCCGTCCGCATGCGTGACGGCAAGAAGGTCCAGCCGCTGTCGACGCTGAACGGCACGCTGTGTGCCGTGCCGCGCACCATCGTGGCGATCCTGGAGAACCACCAGCTCGCCGACGGTTCGGTACGGGTGCCCGAGGTACTGCGCCCCTACCTGGGTGGCCGTGAGCTTCTGGAGCCGATCTCCAAGTGACCGGTACCACTGGGTCCGCGGGCCCGTCCGAGGCCCAGGGCACGCGGACGTTCCCGTACAAGCTCGTCGCGACCGACCTCGACGGGACGCTGCTGCGTTCCGACGACACGGTCTCGGCGCGTACGCGTGAGGCGCTCGCCGCGGTCACCGCGGCGGGCGCGGCGCACATCGTCGTCACCGGGCGCGCGGTGCCCTGGACGCGTCACATCCTCGACGACCTCGGCTACCAGGGCCTCGCGGTGTGCGGTCAGGGCGCCCAGGTGTACGACGCGGGGGAGCACCGCCTGCTCACCTCGGTGACGCTGGACCGGCAGCTCGCCGGTCTCGCGCTCGCCAAGATCGAGGCGGAGGTCGGCCCGCTGCTGCTCGCGGCGAGCCGTGACGGACTCGACGGCGAGGTCCTGGTCGGCCCCGGCTACCGGGTGCACGACGGGCCGCTGCCGGTCGTACCCATCAGGGACGCGGCGGACCTCTGGTCGGCGCCGCTGAACAAGGTGTACGTCCAGCACCCGACGCTCTCGGACGACGAGCTCGCGGCCGTGGCCACGGAGGTCGCGGGCGGACTGGTCGGCGTCACGATGGCGGGCGCGGGGATAGTGGAACTCCTCCCCCTCGGCCTCTCCAAGGCGACGGGGCTGTCGCTGGCGGCCCGCCGCCTCGGCGCGAAGGCCGTGGACACCATCGCCTTCGGCGACATGCCGAACGACATCCCGATGTTCGCGTGGGCCGCGCACAGTGTGGCCATGGCCAACGCCCACGCCGACCTCAAGGCGGTCGCGGACGAGGTGACGTCCACGAACGAGGAGGACGGCATCGCGGTCGTCCTCGAGCGCCTGCTGGCGCAGCCTTAACGGTTCCCGGGCGGCACCGGCAGTACCCGCGGTGACGACCGCAGAGGTTGCCGCGCGGTGACTCTCGCGGCAGCCATGCGGGCGCTGCCGCGGGCGGAACGTGTTGCGGAGGATGCGCGGATCGAACGCGCGCGGGGTTTCACCCCCGACCACGGCTTAGCAAGCCGGTGCCTTACCGCTCGGCCAATCCTCCGGGTGGGCGGCCCGCGCGACACGCGCGCTCGAAGCGGCCGCCCCGGGCAGCCCCCCGTGCGGAGCGGATTCGACGGAGGGGTAACTACTCCGGAACCCGCCGCGGGCTGCCCTGTCGGGAGCTCGACGAACTGCTCCTGATGAACATCGTCGCGCTCCTCTCCCGGATCGTGGCGCCGGTCGGGTCCGGCGGTGTGGACACAACTACTGTGCCCGGCGGCCGACGTGGGCGCCACTGATTAAAGGCCGTCCTGCCTGGTGCCGGCCGCGGGTCTCACCTGCGGCGCCATCTGCGCCGGCGGCCCTTGCTGAAGAACCATCCCGCGGGCGGCTCGTCCGAGCGCCACGGCTCCGGTTCGGGTCCTTCCTCGCGCCAGCGGGCGGCGAGCATGCGTGCCCGGGCCGACGGCTCCGCCGTCCCCGCGGACCGGACGAAGTCCTCATCGAGCACCAGGTCGTCCCACGGCTCACCGGCCGCGTCCACGGACCTGTCCCCGGCCCGCTCACGGCCGTCACCTCTCGGTTCCTCTGCTGCCATCCCCGT
Organism: Streptomyces sp. NPDC005302; assembly: GCF_040607345.1. NCBI lineage: Bacteria > Bacillati > Actinomycetota > Actinomycetes > Kitasatosporales > Streptomycetaceae > Streptomyces > Streptomyces sp. NPDC005302. The sequence continues at coordinate 399,673 of NZ_JBEXGN010000001.1, read as the reverse complement.
TCCTCCTGGCCGTACGTCCCCGTTCATCCAGTCTGCCCGGACCGAGGTGAAGCCCCCGTCAAGAAAAAGGAGGCTCCCCGCGCGCGTGGCCGGTGATCGGCGGTACGCGCGCGGGGAGCCTCTTTTCGCGGCATCGGAGCTCAGGCCCCGGCGCTCACCCGGTCCCGGGGGCCCGATTCTCCCGCGCTCACATCAGGCGGGCTCACTCCTCGCCGGCCAGCGTCAGCGACCGCAGCCGCTGCCCGGCGTACCAGGTGGCGAGGACGGTCACCACGACGAGCAGCACCGTCGCGGTCGGCAGGCCGACGTCCGAGGTGACGAGGTCGCCGCCGGTCACCTTGTGGCCCACGGCGAGCGCCCACTGCTGGACGCTGAGGGTGCGCGCGCCGGACACCAGGGAGCCGAACAGCGCCTCCCAGACGAGCGCGTAGACGAGTCCGAAGACCACGGCGTGCCGGGTGATGGTCCCGAGGAGCAGGAACATCGCGGCGTAGGCGATCGAGGCGACGAGCGCGGCGACCGTGTAGGCGACGGCGATCTGCTGGCCGTTGCCGTTCAGGATCATGCCCGCGATGAAGGTCGGCACAGCGGAGAACGCCATGGTGACGGCGATCGCGACGATCAGCTTGGTGAAGATGATCGTGGGCCGCTTCAGCGGCTTGGCGAGCAGGTACACCACCGAGCCGTCGTCGATCTCGGGTCCGATGGCGCCCGTGCCGGCGATGACGCCGATGATCGGCACCATGGTGGCGAGGGCGAACCCGCCGAGCAGGTCCGAGGCCACCTGGTCGTCGGCCCCGGAGAAGCTGCGGACAGCCACCGAGATGACGATGAGCAGGACGGGCAGGACGCCGAGGATGAGGGCCCTGCGGCGGCCGAGCAGGCCGCGGTAGGTGAGCCGGGCGACTGTGGGGTCGTACATCTTCGGCCTCCTACGCCGCGACAAGATACGAGAAGACGGATTCCAGGGACTCGTCGGACGGCGACACCGTCAGCAGCCGGATGCCGTGCTCGCGCGCGACCTTGGGCAGCAGGGCGGTGAAGCGGCCGAAGTCGACGGCCTGGATGCGCAGCGCGCCCTCGGCGAGGTCGACCTCGATGCCGGACGTCGACGGGTCCGCGATCAGCGCGGCGGCCAGCGCCCGGTCGTCGCTGGAGCGGACCAGGTAGCGGTGCGGGCGGTCGGTCATCAGGCGGCGGATCCGCCGGAAGTCGCCGCTCGCCGCGTGCCGCCCGGCGACGATCACCTCGATGTGGGAGGCGAGTTGCTCGACCTCTTCGAGGATGTGGGACGAGAACAGCACCGTGCGGCCCTCGTCGCCCATGCGGCGCAACAGCTCCATGAGTTGCATGCGCTGACGTGGGTCCATGCCGTTGAACGGTTCGTCGAGCAGGAGCAGCGACGGGTCGTGCACCAGCGCGGACGCCATCTTCACGCGCTGCCGCATGCCCTTGGAGTACGTGGAGATCTTGCGGTCCTGCGCGTACTCCATCTCGACGGTGGCCAGCGCCCGCTGGGCGGACTTGGCGCCGAGACCGTGCAGTTCGGCGTTGGCGACGACGAACTCGCGGCCGGTGAGGAAGTCGTACATCGCCTCGCGTTCGGGGACGATGCCGATGTGCCGGTAGATGTCCTCGTTGCGCCAGGTCGGGCGGCCGTCGAGGGTGACGGTGCCCGTCGAGGGGGCGAGGAAGCCGCCCATCATGTTGATGAGGGTGGACTTGCCCGCTCCGTTGGGACCGAGCAGGCCGGTGACGCCGGGGCCGATCGTCATCGTGATGTCGTTGACCGCCACCACGTTGCCGAACCAGCGTGAGACGTGGTCGATGTTGAGGGTGGTCACAGCCCGACCTTTCGGTAGCGGCGCATCAGGAGGCCGTAGCAGCCGGCGATGAGACCCAGGACGACGACGAGGTAGACGACGCCCTGGCCGGATGAGGGACCCACCTCTCCGGGGAAGGCGGAGGAGGCGCCCAGGAAGGCTGTCTGCACGCCGTCGATGAGGGTGATGGGCGAGAAGAGCCCGAGCCACGGGACGGCCCCGCTGCTGGACTGCTCGAAGGCGATGGCCTGGACGGTGGAGACCGCTCCGTAGGAGATGGTCAGCGCGGCGATGACGGCCGCGATGCCGAACCCGCGGCGCGGGGTGACGGCCGAGATGACCAGGCCGATGCCGGCGAAGAGCAGCGACAGCAGCGCCACGGAGACCAGCCCCTGTCCGAAGCCCTTCGTCTGGTCGGCGAAGTCGAGCTTGGCCAGCAGCGCGCCCACGTAGAGCACGATCAGCGGGGCGGCCGTGAGGATGAACAGCGCCGAGGCGAGCGCCGCGTACTTCGCGCGGACGTAGTCGGCGGTCTCGATGGGGCGCGAGAAGTACAGCGGCACGGTCTTGAAGCGCAGGTCGCGGGAGACCGCCTGGGGGCCCTGCGAGGCGACGTACAGGCCGATGACCGCCTGCATGATCACCGCGTAGCGCGTGTAGTCGACGGGGAGGTCCTTCGCCTTGGTGGCGACCGCGACGGCGACCATGATCAGCGCGGGGACGCAGATCACCACGAAGAGCAGCATCGGCAGGACCTTGGACTTGACCGAGCGGCCGAGTCCGTAGGCGCCGCGCAGGGACTGCGAGTACAGGGACCGGCGGGCGTAGGCCCGGCCGAGGCGGGGGCCGTCGTAGTTGCGATAGCCGATGTTGTGGATGCGGGACTGCTCACCGGGCTGGGTGAGGGGCTGCTCAACTGCCATGGCCGACCGCCTCCTTCCGCTGGTCGTCGCCGGTGCGCGGGTCCGTGCTCGCCGCGCGCTCTTCCTTGGTGCGCTGTTCGTCGCTGTCGTTGAAGACCTCGGCGATGTGGTGCCTGCGCTGTTCCATGCGGACCAGGCCGAGGCCGAGGTCGGCGACCAGGTCGCGGACGAGGTCGTAGGTGTCCTCGCTCTCGGTGGTCAGCAGCAGGATGTGTCCGGCGCCCGGCAGGCCGCTGCCGTCGTGCGTCTCGACCCCGCGCGCGTGGAGCGCCTCGCGGACCGCGCGGGTGCCGTCCGGGTGCACGTCGGTGTCGGTGACCTCGATGGCGAGGGTCGTGGTCGTCTGCGTGAAGTCCGTGGTGGAGCTGGAGCGCAGCAGCTTGCCGCCGTCGACGACCACCACGTGGTCGCAGGTGCGCTCCAGTTCGCCCAGCAGGTGCGAGGTGACCAGGACCGAGATGCCGAAGTCCGTGTGGATGCGGCGGATCAGTCCGAGCATGTCGTCGCGGCCGACGGGGTCGAGGCCGTTGGTCGGCTCGTCCAGGAAGACCAGCTGGGGGTCGTGGACGAGGGCCTGCGCGAGTTTCACGCGCTGCTTCATGCCCGTGGAGTAGCCGCCGATGGGGCGGTACCTCTCCTCGTAGAGCCCGACGTGGCGCAGGGTGTCCGCGGTGCGCTCGCGGGCCGCGGCCGGCGGGAGCCCGGACATGCGCGCCATGTGGACGACGAACTCCGTGGCCGAGACGTCGGGCGGCAGGCAGTCGTGCTCGGGCATGTACCCGACCCGCTCCCGGATGGCGGCGCCTTCGGTGGCGACGTCGAGGCCGAGCACGCGTGCGTGGCCCTCCGTGGCGGGGGACAGACCCAGCAGGATCTTGATCAGTGTGGACTTGCCGGCTCCATTGGCTCCGACGAGTCCGGTCACACCGGGCCCGACGTCAACGGAGAGCCGGTCAAGCGCGGTCACCCGGGGGAACCGCTTGCTCAGGCTTTCGGTCGCGATCACAGTCACGATTCGAAGGTAGTGGCGCAGACCACAGGGGTCGTCAACCCGTGGAGGTGGATCCATGTCAGCCTCCAGTCGTACGGGTCCTTAGGGGTCCCCCTGAGGTACACCAACCGCGCGCCGGTTATCCACATCCGTCCGGTTGTCCACAGGCCGGGCACCGGTCTATTGACGCGGCCTCTAACAACTGTCACATTCACCAGTGTCAAGTTACGGGCACGTACCGCAGTCGGTGTGGACAGGGTGGGGCGGTGGCATGACGACGGCAGTGGCAGGCGAACTCTCCGTGGAACTGCGGGGGTTCAGAGAGGTGCAGCGTCTCGCCTACGAGTGCGCGGAGGCGGTCGCGGCGCAGCTGAAGCCCGGCGTCACCGAGCGTGAGGCGGCGCGGATGCAGCGGGTGTGGCTGCGCGAGCGCGGGGTGAGGGACTGGTTCCATCTGCCCTTCGCCTGGTTCGGCGACCGCACCGCGTTCGTCGGCTTCCGGATCCCGCTCCAGTTCTTCCCCACCGATCGCCGGCTGGAGCCGGGGATGCCCTTCATCCTCGACATGGCCCCGGTGTACAAGGGCTTCACGGCGGACATCGGCTACTCGGGCTCGCTCGGCCTGAACCCCGTGCAGGACAGGCTGCTCGCCGATCTGGAGGCACACCGGGCGCTGATCCTGCGCGAGGTGCGCGAGCGGCGGCCGCTGCGCGAGATCTACGAGGACGTGGACCGGCTCATGGTCCGCCAGGGGTACGCCAACCGGCACCGCGCGTATCCGTTCGGCGTGATCGCGCACAAGGTGGACCGGGTGCGGGAGCGGCCGTGGTCACCGCGTCTGTTCGGGTTCGGCACGCAGTCCCTGAAGGGGCTGGCGAGCGACGCGCTGCGCGGGCACCGGGACGGGTGGTCGCCCCTGTGGTCGCCGTACACCTTCTCCGACCACCCGCCCCAGCCGGGGTTGTGGGCGGTCGAACCGCACCTCGGATTCCGGGGTACGGGCGCGAAGTTCGAGGAGATCCTGGTCGTCACCGACTCCCGGGACCCTGAGCAGAGCGCGTTCTGGCTCGACGACGATCTGCCGCACGTGCGGCGCTGGGCGGAGGACAAGTGAGTCTCGTGGGCGCGCGCGAGCGCTGGGTGCGGACGGGCGGGGTCGAGCTGTGCGTCGCCGAACTGGGCGACGACAGGCAGCCGACGGTCGTGCTCGTGCACGGCTATCCGGACTCCAAGGAGGTGTGGTCCGAGGTCGCCGTCCGGCTCGCCGACCGCTTCCACGTCGTGCTGTACGACGTCCGGGGCCACGGCCGTTCGACGGCACCGCAGCCCCTGCGGGGCGGGTTCACGCTGGAGAAGCTGACGGACGACTTCCTGGCGGTCGTCGACGCGGTCAGCCCCGACGAGCCGGTGCACCTGGTGGGGCACGACTGGGGGTCGGTGCAGTCCTGGGAGTTCGTGACCGTCGCGCGCACCCAGGGCCGGATCGCGTCCTTCACCTCGATGTCCGGGCCCTCCCTCGACCATTTCGGCCACTGGATCAAGCAGCGGATGCGGCGGCCCACGCCCCGCGGGGCGGGCCAGCTCCTCGGCCAGGGCGCCAAGTCCTGGTACGTGTACATGCTGCACACGCCGGTCCTTCCCGAGCTGGCCTGGCGCGGCCCCCTGGGCAAGCGCTGGCCGAGGATCCTGGAGCGGGTCGAGAAGGTGCCGGCGGGCGACTACCCGACCGCGTCGCTGCCCACCGACGCGGCGCACGGCGCCTGGCTGTACCGCGACAACGTACGGCCGAGGCTGAGGCGCCCCCGCGACGACGCGTACGCGCACGCGCCCGTGCAGCTCATCACGCCCCTTGGGGACGCCTTCCTCTCCGAGCGCCTCTACGACGGGCTGGAGGAGTGGGCTCCGCAGCTGGTGCGCCGCACGATCCCGGCCAAGCACTGGGTTCCGCGCACCCGGCCCGACCAACTGGCCGCCTGGATCACCGAGTTCGTGACCGCCAACGAGGGGCGAGAGTCGGGGGTGCCCGCCGCATCCACGGTGGCGACCGGCCGCTATGCCGAGCGGTTCGGCGGGCAGCTGGTGCTGGTCACCGGGGCGGGCAGCGGGATCGGGCGGGCCACGGCGTTCGCCTTCGCCGAGGCCGGCGCTCGGGTGGTGGCCGTCGACCGGGACGCGGAGAGCGCGGCCCGTACGGCGGAGATGTCCCGCCTCATCGGCTCCCCCGCGGCCTGGGCCGAGACCGTCGACGTCTCGGACGAGCAGGCCATGGAGAAGCTCGCCGAGAAGGTCGCCACCGAGTACGGCGTGGTGGACGTGCTGGTGAACAACGCCGGCATCGGACTGTCCGGCTCCTTCTTCGACACCACCCCGGAGGACTGGAAGAGGGTCCTCGACGTCAACCTGTGGGGCGTGATCCACGGCTGCCGCCTCTTCGGGAAGCAGATGGCCGACCGCGGACAGGGCGGCCACATCGTCAACACCGCGTCGGCGGCGGCCTTCCAGCCCTCGAAGGCGCTTCCCGCGTACAGCACCTCCAAGGCGGCCGTCCTGATGCTCAGCGAGTGTCTGCGCGCCGAGCTGGCCGGCCAGGGCATCGGCGTCTCGGCGATCTGTCCCGGCCTGGTCAACACCAACATCACCGCGACCGCGCGCTTCGCCGGAGTCGACGCGGCCGAGGAGAAGCGGCGCCAGAAGCGGTCGACGCGGCTGTACGGGCTGCGCAACTACCCGCCGGAGAAGGTGGCCGACGCGATCCTGCGCGCGGTCGTGCGCAACGAAGCGGTGGTTCCGGTCACTCCGGAGGCGCGCGGCGCCCACCTGCTGCACCGCTTCGCGCCCCGGACCCTGCGCGCGATCGCCCGGCTGGAGCCGCCGCTGTGACCGGCCGGGTTGGGGGAGACGGGCCGGACGGGTCGACGGCACCTTCGGGGGGAGCGTTCATGGACAGGTCGGCCGGCGGCCAGGGGAACGACGGGCGGCACGCGATCGCCCCGAGGCGGGTGTCCTTCGACTGGGAGGACACCCCGCTGCACTGGATCCCGGACGAGCCCACCGCCACCCACGTCATCAACGTGCTGCATCTGCTGCTGCCCGCGGGGGAGCGGTGGTTCGTGAAGGTCTTCAAGGAGGCGCTGCCGCTGGTCCGTGATCCCGAACTCCTCAAGGACGTCAAGGGGTTCATGGGCCAGGAGGCCACGCACAGCGTGCAGCACGCCTACGTCCTCGACCACCTCGCCGCCCAGCGGCTCGACACCGCCGACTTCACCAAGTACGTCGACTTCCTCTTCGAGAAGCTGCTCGGCGACGAACCGCCCCGGGGAGTTCCGGTCCCGGCCGGGGAGTGGCTGCGGTTCCGGCTTTCGGTGATCGCGGCGATCGAGCAGTTCACGGCGGTGCTGGGCGACTGGGTGCTGGCGGCGGAGGGACTCGACCTCGCCGACGCCGACGAGGTCATGCTGGACCTGCTGCGCTGGCACGGCGCGGAGGAGGTCGAACACCGCGCGGTCGCCTTCGACATGTACCAGCACTGCGGTGGCGAGGGTGCCGCCCGATACGCCCGCCGGGTCGCGGGCATGGCCGTCACCGCGCCGATGATGCTGTACCTGTGGGGCTGGGGCGCCGCCTACCTCATCCGCCGTGACCCACGGCTGGCAGGACGCCTGCGCTACTCGCTCGCCGAGCACAACAGAGCCGTCCGCAAGGGCTTGTTGCCCACGTGGAAGGAGCTCGGCGCGGCCGTCCCGCGCTATCTGCGGCGGTCCTACCATCCGTCGCGGGAGGGCTCGCTGCGCAGGGCGGTGGAGTACCTCGCGCAGTCTCCCGCCGCGCGCTCCGCGGTGGGCACGATCGTCCGGGCGGCGACCGCGTAGGACCCGGCGGGGTGGACAGGCGAGAGGCGGCGGGGGAGACGCGCACGGCAGGAGGGCGGGAGAGATGAGTGAGGACCCGGGCGGGGCCGCGTACCGCATAGAGGACCTGGCGCACCGCAGCGGTGCCACGGTCCGTACGATCCGCGCCTACCAGGACCGGGGGCTGCTCCCCCGCCCCGAGCGGCGCGGCCGCGCCAACGTGTACGCGAACGCGCATCTGTCCAGGCTGCGGCAGATAGCGGACCTCCTCGACCGCGGGTACACGCTGGCATCGATCAAGGAGCTCCTGGAGGCATGGGACGCGGGGCGCGGACTCGGCGGTGTCCTCGGGCTGGTCGCGGAGGTCGACGGGCCGTGGACCGACGAGCAGGCCGCGCGGATGTCCCGGGCGGAACTGGACGAGCGGTTCGGTGGACGCCAGGACGACGCGGCGGTGGCGGACGCGGTGGAACTGGGCGTACTGGAGCCGGTTCCCGGGGACGAGGACAGCTTCCTCGTGCCGAGCCCCCAAGAGCTCGCGGCTGCCGCGGAGTTGTACAGGGCGGGCGTTCCGCTGTCCGCGATCTCCGCCCATCTGCGGGAGTTGAGGGGGCAGGTCGAGCACATCGCTTCCCGTTTCCTGGAGTTCACCACCGAGCACGTCTTCGCGCGCTATCTGGGAGAGCGTCCGCCGAGCGATACGGAGGCCGCCGAAGCGGCCTCGCTGGTCCGACGGCTGCGCCCGCTCGCCCAGCAGACCGTCGACGCCGAACTGGCGCGGGCCATGCGGACGTTCGCCACGCGTCATCTGCGCCAGCACCTGGCCAAGGACGAGCCTCCGGAGCCTCGGAAAGAGGTGCGTACGGTGGAGGTGCCGGCCGCGACAATGCGTGCTGTGGAACGCCTTGTTGGGGTGGACCGGGCAGCGGAGTTCATCGCGCTGGCCGCCGAACGTGAGGTGCGAGCCCGCACCTTGGACCGACTGGCAGCAAGTCACAGCAAAGCCAACATTGTTGACGAAACACCCTAAAGCGTAAGCTCGTTGTCCACAGAATGCTCAATTCCCCTGTGGATAACAGCACTTGGTTGTGGATCAAACCTACGAAGCAAAATCAAATGCGTGATCCGTCTCTCGACAGGCACGCTGGACGCATGAAGGAACAGAACGATGAGCGGACAGCTCATCCGACAGTCGGACCAGTGGACGAACCGATGGACGACAGACGCACCGTGAAGGTGTCGAAGTACCTGTCGAAGCATCTGCGGCACCAGCCCGAGCGGATCGGGCTCACCCTCGGCGAGGGCGGCTGGGTCGAGATCGACGCCCTGATCACCGCCGCTGCCGCACACGGGTTCCGGTTCACGCGCGAGGAACTCGATCACGTGGTGGCCCACAACGACAAGCGCCGCTTCGCCGTCGACGGCGCCCGGATCAGGGCCAGCCAGGGCCACTCGGTGGAGGTCGACCTCGGCCTGCCCGAGGCGACGCCGCCCGCGTACCTCTACCACGGGACCGTCGCCCGCACTCTGGACGCCATCCGTGCCGAGGGCCTGAGGCCCATGAACCGGCATGCCGTGCACCTCTCCGCGGACCGGGAGACCGCCACCCGCGTCGGCGCCCGCCGCGGCCGGCCCGTCGCCCTGTCCGTGGACGCCGCCGCCATGCACCGCGACGGCCACGTCTTCCGCGTCAGCGCCAACGGCGTCTGGCTGACCGAGGCCGTACCCCCGCGCTACCTGCGGTTTCCCGGCCCGCACTGAAGCCGGCCCCTCGGGAAGACCGGGCCGGAGCGATACGGAGACATCGGCCCAGGGATGCGGCCCAGGGATGCGGAGACGCCGGCCATGGGGCGACGCCGGGATTCAGGGGAATCGGCGATGGAACGCCGAGCCGGGGCGATCTCCCGGTGTCCGCGATCACGTCCCGTTCCGCTTAGGCTCGAACCATGAGTCTGCGTCTGAGCACTGTGATCCTGCCCCACGTCCGCTGGCACGAAGGCGGCCGTTCCACCTGGCAGCGCGCGGAGCAGCTCGGCTTCCACACGGCGTTCACCTACGACCACCTCTCGTGGCGGACCTTCCGCGAAGGCCCGTGGTTCGGAGCCCTGCCGACGCTGACAGCCGCCGCGGGTGTCACCGAGCGACTGCGTCTGGGAACCCTGGTGACCTCACCGAACTTCCGGCACCCGGTCCCTCTCGCCAAGGAACTGATCTCCCTCGACGACATCTCGAACGGCCGGATCACCCTCGGCATCGGCGCGGGCGGCTCCGGCTTCGACGCGACCGTGCTCGGCCAGGACCCCTGGACCCCGCGGGAGCGCGCCGACCGCTTCGGTGAGTTCGTCCCGCTGCTCGACCGACTCCTCACCGAGGACTCCGTCTCCTACAGCGGCAACTTCTACTCGGCGCACGAGGCGTACAACATCCCCGGCTGCGTCCAGCGCCCCCGGCTGCCCTTCGCGGTGGCGGCCACCGGGCCACGCGGACTGAAGCTCGCCGCCCGGTACGGACAGGCGTGGGTGACCACGGGCGACCCCAAGTTGTACGAGACGGGCACCCCCGACCAGTCGGTTCAAGCCATTCGCGGACAGATCGACAAGCTGGCCGACGCGTGCGCCGGGATCGGCCGGGACGCGGCCGAACTCGACAAAATCCTGCTGACCGGCTTCACCCCCGACCGGACCCGCCCGCTGGAGTCCGTCGACGCGTTCGTCGACTTCGCGGGCCGGCATGCCGAACTGGGCTTCACCGACCTCGTGATCCACTGGCCGATCCCCGACTCGGACTTCGCCGCCGACCAGAAGATCTTCGAGCGGATCGCCATGGAGGCGGTCGCGCAGCTCCCCTGAGACCCCTCGCGTCCCTTCCGCCCCGTCGCGCCGGGACCTGGCCCCCGACGGACGGTAACCGTGCTGGTGAGGACGGTAACCACTCAAGTGTGCGGACCGCCGCACGACCGTGCGCGCATATGCGGGAGAATGAGCGCGTGACCTCAGCGACTCGCCGGCCCGAGACTCCGGCCTCCACCGTCCCGACCCGGCTGATCGCCACGGACCTCGACGGCACCTTGTTGCGCGACGACAAGACAGTGTCGGACCGCACGATCGCCGCCCTCGCCGCCGCCGAACAGGCCGGCATCGAGGTTTTCTTCGTCACCGGCCGCCCGGCCCGCTGGATGGACGTCGTCAGCGACCATGTCCACGGGCACGGCCTGGCGATCTGCGGCAACGGCGCCGCCGTGGTGGACCTGCACGGCGGGCCCGGCGCCCACCGCTTCGTCAAGGTCCGCGAACTGGAACCGGACATCGCCCTGGACGTCATCCAGTTGCTGCGCGCCGCCGCGCCCGGCACGGTGTGCGCCGTCGAGCGGACGTTCGGCCTTCATCTCGAACCGGGCTATCCCCTCATGCACATGGAGCCCCCGGAGATCGTCCTGCCCGCCGAGAAGCTCCTCGCGAAGGACGCGCTGGACGCCGACCAGCCCGTTCTGAAGGTGCTCGCCTTCCACCCGGACATGGACCCGGACGACTTCCTCAGCGTCGCCCGCACCGCCATCGGCGACGGGGCCAACGTGACCCGGTCGAGCCCCAGCGCGCTCCTGGAGATCAGCGGCCCCGGCGTCTCCAAGGCCAGCACCCTCGAACTGTGCTGCGCCGAGCGCGGGATCGCCCCCGAGGAGGTCGTGGCCTTCGGAGACATGCCGAACGACGTCGAGATGCTCACCTGGGCCGGCCGCTCGTACGCGATGGGCAACGCCCACCCCGCCGCCATCGCCGCCGCCTCGGGGCGCACCGCCCCGAACAACGAGGACGGCGTGGCCATCGTGATCGAGCGGATCCTGGCGGAGCGGCTGTAGCCCCCTACCCGTGGCAGCGGTCCCGGCGTCGGCTGATCGCCGCCTGGACCGACGGACTCTCGGCAGCATCGCGGTCCACGACCCCCGGGCCTCGCGGGTGCGGCGGGGCACCCGTCGGTCACATGGAGCACCACGACCGCCCGCTGCCGGAGCCCGGCGGACCTACACGACCACCCCGTGCTCGGCCAGCCACGGCACCGGGTCGACCGCCGACCCCATCTCCGGGGTCACCCGCACCTCGAAGTGCAGATGCGGGCCGGTCGAGTTGCCGGTCGTGCCCGACTGCGCGATCCACTGGCCGGCCGCCACCTGCTGTCCCTGGTCGACGGTCACCGCGGCGAGGTGCGCGTACTGCGTGTAATAGCCGCCCAGGTGCTCGATCACGATCTCGATGCCGAAGGCACCGCCGCAGGTCACCTTCACCACGCGGCCCGCTCCGGCCGCGCGCACCGGCGTGCCGATGGGAACGGCGAAGTCCTGCCCGGTGTGCCGGTTCGCCCAACGGTCACCCCCGCTCCCGAATCCCGCGGACAGCTCGTACGTCTCGACCGGCGTGACCCATGCCCGCGTCGAGTCCGGAGCCGGCTGGTCGAGACGGACCGCGCCCCGGCACGCTCCGGCGGCCACCGAGGCGTCCGCCTGGCTCTGCAGCGCCGACCGCGCCTCCTCCAGCTTCGCCTGGATGGTCCCCTTCATCCCGGCGAGCTCGCCGGTCCGTTTCTCCAGCGCCTGCCAGGCCGAGCGCGCCTTCCCCTCGTCGGCGCTGAGCCGGTCCTCGGCCCGCCTGCTCTTCGCGACGGAGTTGCCGACGGCCAGATCGGCCCGCCAGATGGCACGCTGACCGCGCATCAGGTCGTCGGGGTCCTTCGCCAGGAGGATCTGCGCGGTGTAGGGGAGGTCACCGCCCTGCCGGTACTGGGCGCGCGCGATCCGGCCCAGGTCCGCGTGCAGCACCGCGATCTCCTGCCGCTCCCGCGTCAGCAGCTGCTCGGCCCGCTCCGCACGGCCACGCTGCGCATCCGCGTCCCGCCGCCCCGCCTCGTACTGCCGCGTCGCCACGGCGGCATCCTCGTAGAGCCGCGCCACCTGAGCGCTGACGCCGGGTTCCGTCGCGTCGCCCTCGGCCACCGTCGGACGGGCGACGAGCACCGCGACCGTGCACAACAGCGCGGGCACGAGCAGGGGATGGCGACGAGAAGAGCGCATGCAAGCGATCGTGTCCCGCCCTGCCGGACCCGGCCTGTTCTAGGGGTGCACCCGGGGGACGGACCGTCACAAATGGCGCAGCGAACGGGCGTAACGAGTCCCGTCGCAACGTTCCCTGTGCGTACGGCGATTCAGTGCGGCACCTGCCACACCACCGTCGTGCCGCCCCCGTTCCGGCCGAGCCCGGGCCCGTACCAACTGGCGCCGCCCAGCGACTCGGCACGCCGCTTGAGATTCCTCAGGCCGCTGCGCCGGCCGCCCTCGGGGATACCGACACCGTCGTCCGCGACCGAGAGGCGCACCGCCGGCCGCCCGTCGGGCAGTTCGACGTTCGCGTCGACCACGACCTCGATGCGGGACGCCCCGGCATGCCGGAAGGCGTTGGACAGGGCTTCGCGCAGGGCGGCGATGAGGTTCTTGCCGGTGAGTTCGCCGACCACCGTGTCGACGGCGCCGACGAAGCGGTGACCGGGCTTGAAGCCCAGGGGGACGGCGGCCATGTTGATCTCGCGCAGGACGCGGGTGCGCAGACCCGACGGCACCTCGGCGGGGCCCTGCTGGAGGGCGAAGATGGCGGTGCGGATCTCCTGGATGGTGATGTCGAGTTCGTCGACCGCCTTGCCGACGCCCCGCTGCACCTCGGGCACGTTCGACCGGCGCTGCGCGCTCTCCAGCATCAGCCCGGTGGCGAACAGTCTCTGGATGACGAGGTCGTGCAGGTCACGGGCGATCCGGTCGCGGTCCTCGTAGACCGCGAGCCGTTCCCGGTCCCGCTGCGCCTCGGCCATCATCAGGGCGAGGGCTGCCTGCGAGGCGAACTGAGCGGCGAGCGTCCGTTCCGACACGGAGAACGGGCGCTCTCCGCGGCTCCGCGGGGTGACGAGGGCCCCGACGACCCGGCCGTCGCTCTGCAGGGGAAGCAGCATCACCGGACCGTAGGCGCCGGCGAGATCCGTAAGCATGCGCGGGTCGGTGGCCGCGTCCTCGACGAACACCGGCTCGCCCTCGCGGAGTTCGGCGACCACCTGGCTCTCCGCCGGGACGACCAGGCCGAGGGCCTTAGAGGGGTGTTCCGAGGCGACGGCGACGATCTCCAGCCCGCCGTCCTCCGCGGGCAGCAGCACGATCCCGGCCGCGGATCCGGAGAGCCTGCGTGCCTGTTCGGCGACGACCTGCAGGGCGTCCTCCGCATCGCCGCCGGCCAGCAGTGCGGTGGTGACGGCCACCGAGCCGTCGATCCAGCGCTCGCGCTGCTTGGCCGCCTCGTAGAGCCGGGCGTTGCCGATGGCGATGCCCGCCTCCGTCGCCAGCACCCGCACCATGTTGAGGTCGTCGTCCCCGAAGGCACCGCCGCCGCGCTTCTCGGCCAGGTAGAGATTGCCGAAGATCTCCCCCTGCACCGTGATCGGCACCCCGAGGAAGCTGTTCATCGGGGGATGGTCGGCGGGGAACCCGCACGAGCGCGGGTCCTCGGCCAGATTCGTGAGGCGCACCGGACCGGGATCATGGACGAGCGCGCCGAGCAGTCCCTTGTGTCCGTCGGGGAGCCGTCCGATGCGCTGCGCGGTCCCCTGGTCGACGCCGTGGAAGACGAAGTCCGCGAGTCCGTGCGCGCTCTCCGACACGACGCCGATGGCCGCGTAGCGCGCGTCCGTGAGATCGGCGGCGGTCTCGCAGATCCGGTCCAGCGTGGAGTGCAGCTCCAGCCCCGAGCCGACCGACCGCATCGCCTCCAGCAACCGCGGCACCCGGGCGTCCGGTTCGGCGTCCGGCCCACCGGGGCCCGGGCTGTCCACCCGGTCCGGCACGCCGGTGCCGCCGTCCGGAGCGGAAGAAGCGGAAGCTGCTGACATGTCCCCGAGCCTAGTTAGTCCTATTTGCGAGGGAAAGTCGGCCGCGAGAGACCTGCCCGTCCGGGACCGCTGGGGAGCATTCACCCGCCGGCGATCCGGGACTGCCCGGGCGAACCCGACTCGGCCCGGCCCGGGTGCAGCCGGGGCGGTGTCCCCGGCGCTCCTGGACTGCCGGGGCCACGGTCATCCCGCCGCCACACCCACCAGCAGATCTCCGGCGGTCTCCCGCTCCACCATGTCCCGCAGCGGTCCCTCCACGGCCGACAGCTCCGTGAACCCTCCGCGCTGGACCACCTGACCGTCCGCGAGCACGATCACCTCGTCCACCGCGTCGAGCCCGGCGAGCCGGTGCGTGATCAGCAGCGTCGTACGGCCCTCGGTCGCGCCGAGCAGATCGGCGGTGAGCGCGTCGGCCGTCGCCAGGTCGAGGTGTTCCGCCGGTTCGTCGAGGACGAGGACGGGGAAGTCGGCGAGGAGCGCACGCGCGAGGGCGAGCCGCTGGCGCTGCCCGCCGGACAGCCGTGCCCCGTGCTCGCCGATCAGCGTGTCCAGCCCGTCGGGCAGTCCGTCCACCCAGCCGATGAGCCTGGCTCGCCCGAGCGCGTCGCGCAGTCCTGCCTCGGTCGCGTCCTTACGGGCGAGGAGCAGGTTCTCGCGCACGGTGCTGTCGAAGAGGTGCGCGTCCTGCGCGCACAGTCCGACCAGCCGGCGTACGGCGTCCCCGTCCATCCCGTACGCGTCCACGCCGCCCAGCGTGTATGTCCCCGCTTCGGTGTCCAGGAACCGCAGCAGCACCTGGGCGAGCGTCGTCTTGCCCGCCCCGGAGATACCGACCACGGCGATCCTGCGGCCTTCGTCGAGTGTCAGGTCGAGGCCGGCCAGCGCGTCCCGGCTCTGTCCGGCGTGGCGGGCCCGCACCCCTTCCAGCCGCAGCGGGAACGGTGACGCGGGCGCCTGCCGCGGCCGCTCCGGTTCCCGTACGGGATCGGGGGCATCCAGCACCTCGTACACGCGCTCCGCGCTCTTGTGCACCCGCTGCCGGTACTGCACGGCGAGCGGCAGCCCCATGACGGCCTCGAAAGCGGCCAGCGGGGTGAGGACGACGACGGCCATCAGGACCCCGTCCAGTCGTCCGGCGGCGACGGCCTGGGCGCCGACGAGAGCGGTGGCCGCGACGGTCAGGCCGCAGACGAGCGCGGTGAGTCCGTCACCGAGGGCGGTTGCGGTGGCGGCCCGTGATGCGATGCGGGTCAGGACACTGTCGGCCCGCCGGGTGGCGGCCGTACGGGCGGGCAGGGCGCCCGCGACGGTCAGCTCGGCGGTGCCGGTGAGCAGGTCGGCCACCTGGGTCGCGAGCGCTCCGCGTGCGGGAGCCAGCCGTCGCTCGGCGCGGCGCGCCACGGCGCCGGTCACCAGGGGCACACCGACGCCGGCCGCCAGCAGCCCGACGGCGAGAGCCGCTCCGGCCTCGGGCAGCAGCCATGCGGTGAAGCCGACGGAGACGGCGGACACCAGGACCGCCGCTCCGGTCGGCAGCAGCCAGCGCAGCCAGTAGTCCTGCAACGCGTCGACATCGGCGACGAGCCGCGACAGCAGGTCGCCGCGCCGGGTGGTGCGGAGTCCCGCGGGCGCGAGTCGTTCCAGGCGCCGGTAGACGGCGACCCGGGTGTCGGCCAGCATCCGCAGCACGGCGTCGTGCGACACGAGCCGCTCCGCGTAGCGGAACACCGCCCGCCCGATGCCGAACGCCCGGGTGGCCGTGACGGCCACCATCAGATAGAGCACCGGCGGGTGCTCGGAGGCCCGCGAGATGAGCCACCCGGAGGTCGCCATCAGCCCGACGGCGCTTCCCAGCGCGAGGCTGCCCAGGAGCAGAGCGAGCGCGAGCGGCCCCCGCCGGGGAGCGGCCATCGCCCGGACACGGCCGAGCACGCCACCGCGCCCGCGCGGCACCGGCGTGGGTCCCTGTCCCTCCATCACGCCCGAGCCGGCCGCTTCGATGCCCCGGGCCCGCTCCGCACCCCCGGACCCGATGAGCGCGGGTTCCCCAGCCGAGTCGGTGAGCACCTCGGTGAGCCGGGCATCCGCGGGCGAGGCGGCCTCCAGAGGGACCACCCGGTCCGCCACCGCGAGCAGGGCCGGACGATGCACCACGAGGAGCACGGTCCGCCCGACGGCGAGACGCCGGACGGCCTCGACGACCTCCGCCTCCGTCGCTCCGTCGAGCGAGGCGGTCGGTTCGTCGAGGAGCAGCAGGGGCCGGTCCGCGAGGAACGCGCGGGCCAGCGCGAGGCGCTGACGCTGTCCGGCCGACAGACCGGCGCCGTCCTCACCGAGAAGGGTGTCCGCCCCGTCCGGCAGCGCGTCGACGAATCCGGCCGCGCCCGCGTCGACGAGGGCTCCGCGTACCGCCGCGTCGTCCGCGTCGGGTCGGGCCAGCCGTACGTTCTCGGCGATGGACCCGGCGTACAGATGCGGTCGCTGCGGTACCCAGGCGATCCGGGAGCGCCATTCCGCGAGGTCGGCTTCGGAGAGATCGACTCCCCCGGCCCTCACCCGGCCCGCTGTGGGCTCCACGAATCCGAGCAGGACGTTCAGCAGCGTCGACTTGCCCACGCCGCTGGGCCCGACGAGGGCGACCGTCTCACCGGGCGCGACGGTGAAGGAGACATCCGAGACCGCGTTCGTGGAGCGTCCCGGATAGCGCACGGTCACGCCCTCGAAGCCGAGCTCCCCCGCCGGCGGGCGCAGCGATCCGGTGGCCGTCACGGGGGTCTCCAGCACCGCGAAGATCTCCTCCGCCGCGGCGAGCCCCTCGGCGGCGGCGTGGTACTGGGCCCCCACCTGGCGCAGCGGCAGATACGCCTCGGGCGCCAGGACGAGGATGACGATCCCCACGTACAGGTCCATCTCGCCGTGGACGAGCCGCATCCCGATGGTCACGGCGACGAGGGCGACCGAGATGGTGGCGAGCAGCTCCAGAGCGAAGGAGGACAGGAAGGCGATCCGCAGCGTCCGCATGGTCGCCTGCCGGTACTCGCCGGTGATCTTCCGGATCGACTCGGCCTGCGCCTTGGCCCGGCCGAACACCTTCAGCGTCGGCAGCCCCGCGACGACGTCCAGGAAGTGTCCGGAGAGGCGCGACAGCATGCGCCACTGGCGGTCCATCTGGGCGCGGGTGGCCCAGCCGATCAGGATCATGAAAAGAGGAATCAGGGGAAGCGTGCCGACGATGATCGCCGCCGACACCCAGTCCTCGGTGACGATGCGCGCCAGCACCGCCACGGGGACGACCACCGCGAGTCCGAGTTGCGGCAGGTAGCGCGAGAAGTAGTCGTCGAGAGCGTCGACGCCCCGCGTGGCGAGGGCCACCAGCGAACCCGTGCGCTGGCCGCTGAGCCACCCGGGGCCGAGGAGTGCGGCTCGTTCCAGCAACCGCCCCCTCAGCTCCGACTTGACCGCGGCGCTCGCCCGGTGGGCGGCCAGCTCGGTGAGCCAGGCCACCACGCCCCGCCCGACGGCGACCGCCACCACCAGCGCCAGCGGTGAACGCAGTTCGGCCGCGGAGAAGCCGTGCTGGAAGGCACCCACCACCACTTCGGCGATGAGCATCGCCTGGGCGATGACCAGCGTCGCGCCGACGACACCCAGCACCACGACCGCCAGGAGGAACAGGCGGGTGGCTCGGGCGTACCGAAGCAGACGCGGATCGATTGGTTTCACGTGAAACACACCCTTGGCTCATCAGGCACGTTTCACGTGAAACATGCCCACTACGTCGGACTCAGTGCGACACATCCGCGGCGATGTGGTGCGTACCGATGCGCTTGCGGAACACCCAGTAGGTCCAGCTCTGGTAGAGCAGGACGATCGGCGTGGCGATGCCGGCACACCAGGTCATGATCTTGAGGGTGTACGGGCTCGACGACGCGTTGGTGACCGTGAGGCTCCAGTCGTCATTGAGCGAGGACGGCATGACGTTCGGGAAGAGCGTCAGGAAGAGCATCGCGACCGCGGCCACGATGGTGACTCCCGAGAACATGAACGCCCAGCCCTCCCGGCCGGCGTTGACCGCCACCAGCGCCGCGACGAGCGCCACCGCGGCAACGACCAGCGCGGCCAGCGATCCGCCGTCACCGTTGTCGACCTGGGTCCAGAGCAGGAAGGCCAGTGCCAACACCGCTGTGATCAGGCCGAGTTGCAGGGCGAGCTTGCGGGCCCGCTCCCGGATGTCGCCGACCGTCTTCAGGCCCACGAACACCGTCCCGTGGAAGGTGAAGAGGGTCAGGGTGACCAGGCCGCCGAGGATCGCGTACGGGTTGAGCAGGTCCCAGAAGTTGCCCACGTACTCGAAGTTCCGGTCGATCTTGACGCCCCGCACGATGTTGCCGAAGGCCACACCCCACAGGAACGCCGGGATGAGCGAGGTCCAGAAGATCGCGGTCTCCCAGTTCCGCTGCCAGTGCTCCTCGGGGCGCTTCGCCCGGTACTCGAAGGCGACGCCGCGCACGATCAGGCAGACCAGGATGATCAGCAGCGGCAGGTAGAAGCCGGAGAAGAGCGTGGCGTACCACTCCGGGAAGGCCGCGAAGGTCGCGCCGCCCGCTGTGAGCAGCCACACCTCGTTGCCGTCCCACACGGGACCGATCGTGTTGATCAGCACCCGCTTCTCGGTGCGGTCCCGGGCCAGCAGCTTCGTGAGGACACCGACTCCGAAGTCGAAGCCCTCCAGGAAGAAGTAGCCGGTCCACAGGACCGCGATGAGGACGAACCAGACGTCGTGAAGTTCCATGACTCAGCAGCTCCCTGGGCCTAGTAGGAGAAGGCCATCGGCTTGTCGGCGTCATGGGAGTCGCCGCCGATCCTGGTGGGCGGGTTGAGGTCGGCGTCCGTGAGCTCGGGGGGTCCCGCCTTGACGTACTTCACGAGCAGCTTGACCTCGATGACGGCGAGGATCGCGTAGAGCGTGGTGAAGACGATCATCGACGTGAGGACCTCGCCCTGCGAGACGGTGGGGGAGACCGCGTTCCGGGTCTGCAGAACGCCGTACACCACCCAGGGCTGACGGCCCATCTCCGTGAAGATCCAGCCCCAGGAGTTGGCGATCAGCGGGAAGCCGAGGGTCCAGATGGCGACGCGCCATCCCCACTTGGTGAACGTCGGACCGAGGGCCTTGTTCTTGAAGAGGACGAGATGCGGGACCTCGTCGTCGCCGACCCTCAGATGCTGCGGCAGCATGAACTTCTTGCGGGTCAGCCAGAGTCCGACGATGCCGATCGCGAAGGACGCCATGCCGAAGCCGATCATCCAGCGGAACGCCCAGAAGGTGACCGGGATGATGGGCCGGTAGTCGCCGGGCCCGTACTTCTGCTGCTCGGCCTTGTTGGTGTCGTTGATGCCCGGGACGTACGAGTTGAAGTTGTCGTCGGCGAGGAACGACAGTATCCCCGGGACGGAGAGCTCGACGGAGTTGTGGCCCTTGCTCACGTCTCCGTAGGCGAAGATCGAGAACGGCGCCGAGTTCTGGCCGTCCCACAGCGCCTCGGCGGCGGCCATCTTCATGGGCTGCTGCTTGAACATGACCTTGCCGAGCGTGTCGCCGCTGACCGCCGTGAGCAGGCCTCCGATGACGACGGTGACAAGACCGAGCCGCAGCGACGTCTTCATGATGCCGATGTGCTTCTTGCGGGCCAGATGGATGGCGGCGATGCCGACCATGAAGGCGCCGCCGGTCAGGAAGGACGCCGAGAGGGTGTGGAAGGCCTGGGTGAGCGCGGTGTTCTGGGTCAGTACGTGCCAGAAGTCGGTGAGTTCCGCGCGCCCCTTCGTCTTGTTGATCCGGTAGCCGACGGGGTGCTGCATCCACGAGTTGGCCGCGAGGATGAAGTACGCCGACAGGATCGTGCCGATCGAGACCATCCAGATGCAGGCCAGGTGGATCTTCTTCGGGAGCTTGTCCCAGCCGAAGATCCACAGCCCGATGAAGGTCGATTCGAAGAAGAAGGCGATCAGGGCCTCGAAGGCCAGCGGAGCGCCGAAGATGTCTCCCACGAAGCGTGAGTAGTCGGACCAGTTCATACCGAACTGGAACTCCTGCACGATGCCGGTGACGACGCCCATCGCGATGTTGATCAGAAAGAGCTTGCCCCAGAACTTGGTCGCCCTGAGGTACTTCTCGTTCTCCGTCCGCACCCAGGCCGTCTGCAGGCCGGCGGTGAGCGCGGCGAGCGAGATCGTCAGGGGGACGAAGAGGAAGTGGTAGACGGTGGTGATACCGAACTGCCATCGCGCCAAAGTTTCCGGCGCCAGAGCCAATTCCACGTCGCAGTCTCCTTACGTCACCGTGGTCACAGCGGCAGTTTGCCCGCTTTGTCACGGACATCACGGGAGCAACCAGGACACGTTTGTGAACGCGTTCACATTCACAAGCAATTATGACGCATGCCCGTTCGAGCCTTGACACGTGGGGGGTCCCTCAGCGGGAGCGGGGACGGCGGCGGTGATCGACCCGACGGATCGGGACCTTACGACCGAAGATCGCGCATACGTCGAATACGGCCGACAGCCGACGGAACCCGGCACGGCCCGAGAGTCCCGCTACGGGGGCTCGGCGAGGCCGGTCCGGGCTCGGGGGGGGGCCGGGCCGACGGCCGGGGAAACGCGACGGGGACGGTACCGGCGGGCGCCGGCACCGTCCCCGTCGCGGATGACTACAGCTCCTGGCGGAACGACTCGCACGCCTTGACGAAGATGTCGTTCGCCTCGGTCTCACCGATGGTCACGCGGACGCCCTCGCCCGCGAACGGACGCACGACGACACCCGCCTGCTCGCAGTGGGCCGCGAAGTCGACCGTCCGCTCCCCCAGACGCAGCCACACGAAGTTGGCGTGCGTCTCGGGAACCGTCCAGCCCTGACCGCGCAGGGTGTCGACCACCCGGGTGCGCTCGGACACGAGGGAGCCGACCCGGCCGATCAGTTCGTCCTCGGCACGCAGGCTCGCGACGGCGGCGTCCTGCGCCAGCTGGCTCACACCGAACGGCACGGCCGTCTTGCGCAGTGCCGCCGCCACCGGCTCATGGGCGATCGCGAAACCGACCCGGAGGCCGGCCAGACCGTACGCCTTGGAGAAGGTGCGCAGCACGCAGACGTTCGGCCGGTCACGGTAGATCGCCACGCCGTCCGGCACCTCGACGTCCCGGATGAACTCGCGGTACGCCTCGTCCAGCACCACCAGCACGTCGCTCGGCACCCGGTCGAGGAACCGCTCCAGTTCAGCCCGGCGCATCACGGTGCCGGTCGGGTTGTTCGGGTTGCAGAGGAAGATCAGCCGGGTGCGGTCGGTGATCGCGTCGGCCATCGCGTCCAGGTCGTGCGTCTCGTCCGGCTTCAGCGGCACCTTCACCGAGGTCGCGCCGCTGATCTGCGTGATGATCGGGTACGCCTCGAAGGAGCGCCACGCGTAGATGACCTCGTCACCCGGGCCGCTCGTGGCCTGCAGCAGCTGCTGAGCGACGCCGACCGAGCCGGTGCCGGTCGCGACGTGCGACACGGGAACGGCGAAACGGTCCGCCAGCTCGTTCACCAGCCCGGTGCACGCCATGTCCGGGTAGCGGTTGAACGAGTCGGCCGCGGCGGTGACGCTCTCGATGACACCGGGCAGCGGCGGATAGGGGTTCTCGTTGGAGGACAGCTTGTACGCCACGGCACCGGCCGCGGCGGGCTTGCCGGGCTTGTAGGTGGGGATCCCCGCCAGCTCGGCACGCAGCTTGGGGCTCGTCTCGCTCACCGCAGTCCTCCTCGTGACCACCAGCGGCTCAGACCGCCACCGGCTACCAATGCTTCTCACCTTATGAGGATTCGGCTCCGCTGCGAATGGCCTGTGGACAACCGGACACTGTCCGGCCTCCCACACCGTGATCCAGCACGGGAGGGGAACGGCACCCGCATGCCGTCCGAACAGCCGGGCATCCTTGTACGAAGTTGCACGAATAGGGGGCGCGTCGGCGTTCATCACATGCGCCGGTGGCCCGCGCCGTGGCGCGCATCCCTCGTACAGGTGAGTTGAGACCTCTTCGAAACATGGCCCACTTGGCAGGCCCATGCGCGCCGACAAGTCACGTACTGGCATTGGATCGTTCAACTACCTTGGTTTCCAAGGAAGTTAGCACTTTTTGACCATGCAGAAACGTGCCTGTCAACGCGTGCATATGCGTCCGCACTACCCCACCTCATGAGCCCTACTATCGGCTCGCCATGACAGCAGCAGGGAAGCACCAGGTGAGCCGGGCGGAGACCACCCGCCGAGGCGGTCGACCGGGCCGAGCGGGCATCAGAGACGTGGCCGCGGCCGCGGGGGTCTCCATCACGACCGTGTCCGATGCCCTCAACGGCAAGGGCCGGCTCCCGGACGCCACCCGACGCCATGTCCGCGAGGTCGCCGACCGACTGGGTTATCGCCCGTCCGCGGCGGCCCGAACCCTCCGTACGGGCAAGTCCGGCCTGATCGGCCTGACCGTGACCACGTACGGGGATGAACCTTTCACCTTCACCGAGTTCGCGTACTTCGCCGAGATGGCGAGAGCCGCCACCTCGGCAGCTCTCGCACGGGGATACGCCCTGGTCATCCTCCCCGCCACCTCCCGCCACGACGTGTGGTCGAACGTGGCCCTGGACGGAACCGTGGTCATCGACCCGTCCGACCAGGACCCCGTCGTCAGCGAGCTGGTCCGCCAGGGCTTACCCGTCGTCTCCGACGGCCGCCCGGCCGGAGCGCTCCCGGTCACCGCCTGGGTGGACAACGACCACGAGGCCGCCGTCCTCGGCATCCTCGACCACCTGGCCGCGGCCGGCGCGCGCCGCATCGGACTGCTCACCGGCACCACTACGGACACGTACACCCACCTCTCGACGACCGCCTATCTGCGCTGGTGCGAGCGTGTGGGCCAGGATCCGGTGTACGAGGCCTATCCGGCGCACGATCCGTGCGCCGGAGCCATCGCAGCCGACCGCCTCCTCGCGCGGCCCGACCGCCCCGACGCCGTCTACGGTCTCTTCGACCCGAACGGCACCGACCTGCTGGCCGCGGCCCGCCGTTACGGTCTGCGCGTACCCGAAGACCTGCTCCTGGTGTGCTGCAGCGAGTCCACGGTCTACGCCAGCACCGAGCCGCCCATCACGACACTCTCCCTCAAACCGCGCAGAATCGGCACAGCCGTCGTCCAGCTCCTCATCGACGCCATCGAAGGGGTCGAATCGGACCAACCGGTCGAGCAGGTGATACCGACGGAGCTCATCGTGCGGACCTCCTCGCAGCGCAGGCCGCCGCGGACGACGGTCAGTCCGCCCCGATCACCCGAAGAGGGCTGACCCCGAAACGACAAGGGCGGGGAAAGCCCCGCCCAATTCGGGCGAAATCCACGGTGGAGCGGGCTCCTGTTCCGATTCACCACCCCTGGGTCATCACATGGCGCGATCCGCATTCCTATGATGGGCGGACGACACCGCGGGCCGCTGCGACCAGGCAGTCCGAACAGGTGCAGATGCGGCGCGATGGTGGTGGAGGGGTCGATGACTCAGGGGGCCGGTCAGGGACCCGAGGTGATGCGGACGGCGACGTTGCGCGACTTCCGGGTTCCCGCTTACGTCCACGAGACCGGTCCGTACGCGCAGAACACGCCTCAGGGCGAGGGCGCCGGACCCGTCGGGCAGTCGGGGCTGTACCCGTCGGGAGAGCCCTCGCCGTACGCGGTCATGGACTCCACGGAGGACTTCCCGGGCGAGCTCCCGGGAGAATTCCCCGAGGGATACACGCCCACACAGCGCGATCTGCCGGTCATCAACCGAGGTGACACGGTTCAGGTCTCCGTCGACCCCGCGGCCGTCCCGGTGCCCGACGAGGGCCCCGGACCGCTGTACGTCGTCGGTGACGTGCACGGCTATCTCGACCAGTTGGTCGCCGCGCTGCAGGAGCAGGGGCTGCTCGACGCCGCGGGCAACTGGTCCGCGGGAACCGCGCGCCTGTGGTTCCTCGGCGACTTCACCGACCGCGGGCCGGACGGCATCGGCGTGATCGACCTCGTCATGAGGCTCTCCGCCGAGGCGGCCGCGGCAGGCGGTTACTGCAAGGCGCTGATGGGCAACCACGAGCTGCTGCTCCTCGGCGCCAAGCGGTTCGCCGACACCCCCGTCAACTCCGGCGCGGGCACCGCCACCTTCCAGGCCGCCTGGCTGCTCAACGGCGGCCAGAAGACGGACATGGACCGCCTCCAGGACCATCACCTCCAGTGGATGGCCCGCCTCGACGCCATGGAACTCGTCGACGGGCACCTGCTGGTGCACTCCGACACGACCGCCTACCTCGACTACGGCGACTCGATCGAAGCGGTGAACGACACCGTCCGGGAAACCCTCACCCGCAACGACGCCGACGAGTGCTGGGACGTGTTCCGCAAGCTCACCAAGCGCTTCGCCTTCCGCGACGACGGCGGCGCCGAGGCCGTCCGCGAACTGCTCGGCACCTACGGCGGGACGCGCATCGTCCACGGTCACAGCCCCATTCCGTACCTGCTGGGCGACGTCGGCACCGAGGAGGGCGAGGACAACACCGGACCCGTGGTCGAGGGGCCGCACCTCTACGCCGACGGCCTCGCCATCGCCATGGACGGCGGAGTGACCATGGCCGGAAAGCTACTGGTCCAGCAACTTCCGTTGGATATCTGACCGTTCACCGGGCAGGCCTCCCTCCGGTGGAGCGCGCCGGCCAGGGGCCAATTTCTGGAAACCCCCTGTCACGGCGTGCCGTCACCGCTCTACCATCGGCTTATCCGTAGCAGGCTCCCCTCCGTTTCTGCCCAACGGCTCGTCAGCGTGCGAGCCATCAGCCCTACGGAGCATCGGGGGATGCAGATGAACAGCGTTCCGCAGCACCTGCTGAGCGAGGACCGCCAGGACTACGAGCGGATCCTCGACGAGGCGCTGCGCTCCGCACCACACCGCCCGGAACTCGCCGCTGTCGGCCAGCGGCTCAACCTCGAACAACTGCGCACCATGGCGCTCAACGCCACCGCCCTCATCACGACGGCCGCGGCGGACGAGTACGCGCACTACGTGAAGGTCCGCGAGGAACTGCGCCGCCCGGTGCCGTCCACCCCCGTCGTGAGCGAGGAGAACGGCTCCCCGGAGCCGGGCGTCGACGCGATGGGACTCGCCGCCACCGTGGGCGAGGTCACCGAGACCGCCGGCGCCGGTGCCATCGCCGTCGTCGCGGTGCTCGCCCCCGTCCTCGCCGGGACGGCCGCGGTGATATTCCTGCTCGTGGGTTACATCCTCAAGATGCTCGACCCCGAGCCGGCCATCGCCCAGACCCTCCTGACCACCGGGTGGGTCTTCGGCGCGGTCACCGCCGCGGCGATCCTCGTCGCCGCGGCCGGACTGCTGCTGACCGCCCTGCGCAACGGTTCGTCCTCGCTCCTGGCGGGAGCGGGCGGCGAGTCGAGCGAACAGGTCAACCGTGCCAGGGACGCCTGGCACGATGCCCTGCTGGAGCGCGGCATCCTGCCGTTCTTCCGGGAAGCCCTCGCGGATCCGGGCTCGGTGGCCCTGGACCGCGCCACGCCGGCGCCCAGCCGCATTCCGCATCTGGGCTACGACCGGCCGGGGTTCAGCAGCCCCGACGGCGGGCCGGCGGCCGGTCCGCGCCCGAGTTTCTCCAGCCCGGACTTCTCGAGCCCGGACTTCGGGGGGCCGGAACACCAGCCCGAGTGACCCGGACGGCAGACGGCCGGGGACCAGGGGAGTAGGGGGCCCGCGCAGGCGCGCGGGCCCGCACGGCTGCCTCGGGTCGGGTGACGGCCGGTCCTCCGGCCGGCCCGCCCCGTCGTCGTCGTCGTCGTCTCAGACGATGCCCAGCCGCCGTGCCTCGCGCATCCACGACGGGAACTCGGACAGCAACCGGTCGTAGAGTTCCGCATCCGGTACGTGGCTGATGTCGTCGACGGCGAAGAAGCCCACGTTGTCGACGCGCCGGCCCGGCAGCGTGTCGAACCGCTCCAGCACGCCGTAGTTGGACCGCCCCAGACCCACGAACTGCCAGAAGACCGGCTCGTCCACGGCCTCCCGCAGCTCGGTCTCGATCTCCTTGTTGCGGTAGACGCCGCCGTCGGAGAAGAAGAGCACCAGGGTGGGGGCGGCGGCCGGGTGCTCACGGACGTACGTCCGCACCTCCGCGATCACCTTCTGCTCCTCGTTCTGGATCCCCACCGCGCGCATGTCGACCTGGCCCGGCAGCAGGCCCTTGCGCGGCTTCTTCCGCCGGAACAGCGTCAGTTCACCGACCCGGACATGACGCTCCAGCCACACCGGAAGCTCCCCGAGCGCGAGGTCCGGCAGCCGGGCCGGGTTCGATGCGAACGTCCATGCCTGCATCTCACCGTCGTCGTCGAGCTGCGCGGCCACCGCGGCCATCCGCTCCACGACGTCGGCCACGACACCCTTCGAATACAGGAACGACATGGATCCGGAGGCGTCCAGAACCAGGATGACGCGCGCCGTCACTCCCTCCGCCCCGTGCTTGCGCAGGCTGACCGCCACCTGCTCCTTCCTCAGGGAGAGCCGCTTGCGCATGTCCACCGGCAACTGCTCCTCGCCCTTGCCCGGCCGCGGAGCGGAGGCGGCGGCCGGGGCAGCACCCACCGGCGCCCCTGGCGAAACGGGAGGCGCGGACGGCGCCGGAGCGCTCGCATACGGTGCGGCGGCGGGCGGCGAGGGGGCGGCCGATGCTGCCGGTGCGGGCCACGTCACGGCGGCGGGCCGGGCTGCCGGGGCAGCGGGCGCCGGTGGGAACACGGAGGTGGGCGCCGGTGCCGAGGGCGCCGGGGCCCCCGTGACATCCGGTTCCTCGTCCACACTGATCCCGAAGTCGGTGGCCAGGCCCGCGAGTCCGGACGCGTACCCCTGTCCCACCGCGCGGAACTTCCACTGACCGGCCCGCCGGTACAGCTCGCCCCCGATGAACGCCGTCTCCGTCGTGGCCTCCATCTCGAACAGCGCCAGCTCCCGGCCCGTCCCGGCGTCGAGCAGCCGCAGCCGCAGCCCGGACAACTCGCCGAAGGTGCCGCCGTCGGCCGAGGCGCCGAGCACGACCCGCTCGATCTCCGGTTCCAGGGCCGCCAGGTCCACTCCGACCGTGTCCGTCGTAGCGCCGCCGTCCCGTCGCTTCCCCAGGTGGCGCACGGCACCCGAGGCGTGCTGAGGCTGGTTGTAGAAGACGAAGTCACCGTCGTCCCTCACCCGCCCATCGGCACGGAGCAGCAGGGCCGAGGCATCGGCGTCCGGCGCGCCGGAGCCCCCGGACCAGCCGAGCTCGACCTGCACCGCCTCGACGGCGACGGGAAGGTTGCCGCCCTTGCTCATGGATGTCGCTGTCATGCGCCCAGTCTGCCCAGAGATCCGGGCATCGGGCCCGCCCGATACACGACCAGGCGCACGCGTCTCCCTCCGCCGGCCCGTCTCCCGCCCCGGGGGCGGCGGCCCCCGCGCTGGTCTCGGACCCCCGGTATCGGCTCGCTCTCAGAGCGACCCGATGGCGTCCGTCGCCGCCCGGACGAACGCGCGCAGCCGCTCGGTGGCGTTGGCCTCCTTCCAGATCAGTCCCCTCTCGATCGGTGGCGCGTCATGCAGGGGCACGTAGGCGACATCGGGGCGGGGGTAGTAGCGGCGGGAGTGCTCCCCGACCGGCAGAACGCCCCGGCCCATCGCGACGAGGGTCAGCATCTCCGAGAACGACTCGCCGACCGGCCCCTTCGGAACGGGTCTGCCCGACGGAGTGCGGTCCGGCGTGCGGTCCCGCTTGAACCCCGCGGAGGTCACGTGCGGGTACTGCACCACGGGGTGGTCGGCGAGCACTTCGACGGACACGCCCTCCTCGCCTGCGAGCGGATGACCGGCCGCCACCGCGAGCACCCGCCCCTCCCGCAGCAGCGTGGGCCCGCAAGCCATCCCGTCGAAGGGGTACGACGCGAGCAGGAGGTCGATCGAACCGTCCACGAGGCTTGCGCGTGAGTTGGCCAACTGGACCTCCCGCACGTCGACACGGCAGTCCGGGTGCCGCTCCCCGAACACCGCGACCGCTCTGAGCAGTGCGGGCGCCGTCCACTCTCCGAGGAAGGCCACCCGCAACTCCCCGGTGATCCCACGGCTGGCGTCCCCTGCCCGTCGCAGCGCCTCGTCCATCGCGGCGACCAAGGGCACCAGGTCGTCGGCCAGGCGGCGTCCGATCGGGGTGAGCCGGACCGAGCGGCTGTTACGTTCGAACAGCGCGCCGCCCACCTGACGCTCGATCTTCTTGATCACCTGACTGACACGTCCGGTCGTGATCAGCAAGCGTTCGGCGGTGCGGCCGAAGTGCAGCTCCTCGGCCAGCGCAAGGAAGGTCTCGATCTCCAGCCGCTCCAGCACGATTCCTCCGGCGTTAAATCTGGCTCAACGGTCGTACGCCGATCCTGCCTTGATGGAGGTGGCCGTACGGCGGATCGTAGAAGGCGTCACCACGGCCTTCCGGGACACCCCGGCCAGGTCCTCGTCTCGTCTCCTCATCTTTCATCCGAGCCTCCTCCTGGGGCCCCTCTTCCGAACGGGAACCACATGACTTCCTCGGAGATCACCTCCTACCTGGACAACCTCGACGGTCCGCTGCACGAGATCGCCGCGAAGATCCGCCCCGTCATCGACAGCGCCCTCCCCGAAGCATCCGGCGCCCTGTGGCACGGACACCCCACCTGGAGCCTCGGCGACAGACCCGGCCGCACCCCGGTCTGCCTGCTCAAGGCCTATACGACCTACGTCACCTTCGGTCTCTGGCGCGGCCAGGACGTGGCCGACCCCTCGGGCCGGCTGGTGGCCGGGTCCCGCCGGATGGCCTCCGTGAAGCTCAGCAGTGTCGACGAGGTCGACCCGGCCCTGTTCACCGAGTGGCTCCGCCTCGCCGTGGCGCTGGAGACGTCATGAGCTCCGTGCGTGTGAGGGCCTTCGACCACCTTGTGCTGACCGTCGGGGACGTCGAACGGTCCCTGGACTTCTACATCGGCCTGCTCGGCCTGGAACCCGTCCGCGTCGCCGAGTGGCGCGTCGGTCAGGCCCCGTTCCCGTCGGTACGGGTCACCGAGGAGACCATCATCGACCTGGTCGCCGGCGCCCGAGGGGAGTCGAACGTCGACCACATCTGTCTCACGGTGGAACCGCTGGACTGGGACGAGGTGGTCGCATCCGGCACCTTCACCGTCCTCGACGGACCCGTCCCGCGCTTCGGCGCTCGCGGCACGGCCACTTCGCTCTACGTGCGCGACCCTGACGGGAACACCGTGGAGCTGCGCTGGTATCCGCAGGACACCAGCGCATGACGGGCCGGCGCCCGACCAACGGCCGATCGACGGCACGCCGGTCGCGGCCCGGGGATTCGGTGACCCGGACCGCGACCCGCGGGACAACTCAGTCGGCCAGCGGCAGATAGACGCGGTTGCCCGCCTCCGCGAACTCCCGGGACTTCTGGAGCATGCCTTCGGAGATCTCGGCCTCCGAAGCACCCGCAGCCTTGTCGCCACCGAACCGTTCGTTGATGCTCTGGCTGATCTTCATCGAGCAGAACTTCGGTCCGCACATCGAGCAGAAGTGGGCCGTCTTGGCGGGCTCGGCCGGCAGCGTCTCGTCATGGAACTCCCGTGCAGTGTCCGGGTCGAGAGCCAGATTGAACTGGTCCTCCCACCGGAACTCGAAGCGGGCATCGGACAGCGCGTCGTCCCAGTCCTGCGCACGGGGGTGGCCCTTGGCGAGATCGGCCGCATGAGCGGCGATCTTGTAGGTGATGACGCCGGTCTTGACGTCGTCACGGTTGGGCAGCCCCAGGTGCTCCTTGGGCGTCACGTAGCAGAGCATGGCCGTGCCCCACCAGGCGATCATGGCGGCACCGATGCCGGAGGTGATGTGGTCGTACGCGGGCGCGACGTCGGTGGTCAGCGGGCCGAGCGTATAGAACGGAGCTTCATCACAGATCTCCTGCTGAAGGTCGATGTTCTCCTTGATCTTGTGCATCGGGACATGCCCCGGGCCTTCGATCATCGTCTGTACATGGAAACGCTTCGCGATCGTGTTGAGTTCCCCGAGCGTCCTCAACTCCGCGAACTGCGCTGCGTCGTTGGCGTCCGCGATGGAGCCGGGCCGCAGACCGTCGCCGAGCGAGTAGGTGACGTCGTACGCGGCGAGGATCTCGCAGAGCTCCTCGAAGTTCTCGTACAGGAAGGACTCCTGGTGGTGCGCCAGGCACCAGGCCGCCATGATCGAACCGCCGCGCGAGACGATGCCGGTCTTGCGGTTCGCGGTGAGCGGCACGTACGCGAGGCGGACGCCCGCGTGGACCGTCATGTAGTCCACGCCCTGCTCGGCCTGTTCGATGACCGTGTCCTTGTAGATCTCCCAGGTGAGTTCCTCGGCACGGCCGTCGACCTTCTCCAACGCCTGGTAGAGCGGCACCGTTCCGATGGGGACGGGGGAGTTGCGCAGCACCCACTCACGGGTGGTGTGGATGTTCCGCCCGGTAGACAGGTCCATGACAGTATCGGCGCCCCAGTGAGTCGCCCAGGTCATCTTGTCGACCTCTTCCTCGATGGAGGAAGTGACGGCGGAGTTGCCGATGTTGGCGTTCACCTTCACCAGGAACCGCTTCCCGATGATCATCGGCTCGATCTCGGGATGGTTGACGTTCACGGGCAGCACCGCCCGACCGGCGGCGATCTCCTCACGCACGACCTCGGGTTCGACGCTTTCCCGAATGGCGACGAACTCCATCTCGGGGGTGATCTCGCCGCGGCGGGCGTACGCGAGTTGCGTGACCGCCTGACCGGATCGCCCTCGTCGAGGCTGACGCGGCCGCCCCGGGAAGACCGCGTCGAGATTGCGCAGACCGCCGCGCGGCGATGTGTGCTTGATCCCGTCGTCCTCCGGAAGGACGGGACGACCCGCGTACTCCTCGGTGTCGCCGCGAGCGATGATCCAGTTCTCCCGCAGCGGCGCCAGTCCCCGGCGCACATCCGTGTCGATGCTCGGATCCGTGTACGGGCCCGAGGTGTCGTACAGCGTCACGGACTGCCCATTGGTCAGGTGCACCTGACGGACCGGCACGCGCAGATCGGGGCGCGTACCCCCGACGTACGCCTTGTGCCAGCCGATGGACTTCCCGCCCTCATCGTTCTCAGACGGCGACGAAGTGCCGTCCGTCTGGCTGGAGGCAGGCGTGCGTACGTCCTTGTTGGTCATGAGACCTACTCCCTACGCCGGCATTACCCGGTAACAGGTTCGGCGGTCGACGCAGCGGCTTCCGTTCGCCGATGTTTCATGTGAAACATCGCGAAGACGGAGGTCAGCGCCCTCTCAGCCCGGTGCTCCGAGCTCCCGCGTGTGCAAAGGTGACTCCACGCTAGCGTCATATCTGGCGCGGTGAACAGGGGGCCCTTGCCGTTCTTGCGATGATCGGTCGGTGACAACGACCCAGCAGCCATCGTTCCCCCCGTCCGAGCCACCGCGCCGTCCGGGCTCCGACGACGGCCGTGGACGCGGTCCCGGCACCAGTCGCGGGCACGGACCTGGGTCGGCCGATGACCAGGGATACGGGCCCGGTTCCGGCCCCGGAAACCGCCCCGGTCCGAGACCGGGCAGCGGAAGCGGCGACCCCGGTGACGGTGACCGACAAGGGCAGGGCCCCGGTGACGGCCATGGGCGCGGGTCTGGTGGTGGACAGGGTCAGGGTCACGGGCACGGACCGGGCGGCGGGCACGGACCCGGCTCCGGCGGTGGGCACGGGCACTCCCACAACCACGGCCCTGCGGCGCCCGTCTCGAAGCATCTGCGCAAGGTCATCGCCGCGGTGTTGATCCCCTTCGCGGCCGCGGTCGCCGTGGGCCTCGTCGTGCTGTGGCCCGGTGGCGCACCGGCTCACGAACACACCGGTGTCGGCTTCGACCGGCAGACCCAGAACGCGACGGTCACCAAGATCGTCCAGGTGGACTGCAAGTCCGTCAACGCCTCGGGGGAGACGCCGACCGGCGACACCTCCACGGCCGAGGGCTCCTCCGCGCAGCAGCAGGCGACGGGCGAGTGCAAGCGGGCGACCATCCGGATCGACACCGGCAAGGACAAGGGCCGTACGTTCACGGAGATCGTCCAGCCGGACCAGTCACGGCAGTTGCACCAGGACGAGAAGGTCATCGTCGCGTACGAGCCCTCGGCCCCCAAGGACCTCCAGTACTCGGTGGCGGACGCGAACCGGAAGCTCCCGCTGACCCTGCTGGCGGGCCTGTTCGCCGTGGTCGTCGTGGTGGTGGGCCGGATGCGCGGCGTCATGGCGCTGATCGCTCTGGCCATCAGCTTCATGATCCTGAACTTCTTCATCCTGCCCGCCATCCTGCAGGGGTCGAACCCTCTGATCGTGGCGGTCGTCGGGTCCAGCGCGATCATGCTGATCGCGCTCTACATGTGCCACGGCCTGTCGGCCCGAACATCCGTGGCAGTGGTCGGCACCCTGCTCTCCCTGCTGCTGATCGGCATCCTGGGCTCGGTGTTCATCGACTGGGCCGTCCTGACCGGCAACACGGACGACAACACCGGCCTGATCCACGGCCTCTACCCGTCGATCGACATGAGCGGTCTACTGCTGGCCGGAGTCATCATCGGCTCGCTCGGTGTACTCGACGACGTGACGGTGACGCAGACATCCGCGGTCTGGGAGCTGCACGAGGCGAACCCCACGATGGGCTGGCGCGGCCTGTACCGGGCGGGCATCCGGATCGGCCGCGACCACATCGCGTCGGTGGTCAACACGCTCGTCCTGGCCTACGCGGGCGCCGCGTTGCCGCTGCTGCTGCTCTTCTCGATCGCGCAGAGCAGTGTGGGCACCGTCGCCAACAGCGAACTGGTCGCCGAGGAGATCGTGCGCACGCTGGTCGGATCGATCGGCCTGGTCGCCGCGGTGCCGGTGACGACCGCGCTGGCCGCTCTCGTGGTCGCGGCGGACCGTGAGGGGGCCCCGGCCCTCTCGGTGGAGCCCGCGGGCGCCAGGATGCCGGCCAGGAGCGGGAAGGGCCGCCGCCGCAAGCACTGAGCCGTACCTGACGACCGCGTGCGCCTGGCCGTCCCCTGGCGGGCGCTCCCTGCTGAGGAAGCGTTACTCCGCCCGGGGGTGACGAGGTTTCAGCCTGCGCTCTGCTCCTCCGCCAGAATGCGGTCGAGCGCGTCGTCCAGGTAGGTGTCGAACCCGTCGAGCGACCGCTCCTGGCCGAGCGGCACAAGCTTGTCCGTGCGGTCGAGGAATGCGACGAGCGGCGCCGTCCCCGAGCGGAACAGGGCGTGGTCGGAACCGACCTGAAGCCTGATCAGTACTTCGCCGAACGCCTCCGGGTCGGCCGGCGCGATGTGCACATCACCGTCACCGCATGCCCTGCCCACCCCGTCGATGAGCAGCTCCCGCCCGAACGCCCAGGTCACCGGCGCGTCGCCGGGCAGGTGGAAGGTCAACCGTACGGCGTACGGATCGCGGGTCTCGTAGCGCAGTTCCACCGGAATGCGGAAGGACAGCTCCTCGGAAACGAGGAAGCTCATCATGACTTCTGCCTGCACCGACTCGCGCATCGCCTACCCCGTCGTTCGCTGTCACCTGGCCGGGAATCATCCCCTGGCACAGCTGAAATATTGCTCAACGTGCACGACAGATCACAAGGAGTGAGTTTTCAGATACTGATAGAGATGCCGAGTGACCCCAGGACCAGGCCGATCTCGCTCTGCAACTTCCGCGTCGCGAGGAGCAGTCGGTCGGCTTGATGTGAGGGCAGGGAAAGGGCGATTGACCCGGCAGTACTGCCCACAGTGATGGGGATGGCGGCGCAGACGGCGCCCAGCGCGTACTCCTGCCGCTCGATCACCGGTTCCATGCGAGCGGTCCGTTCCAGGCGCCGCAGCAACCGGTCTTCGTCACGCACCGTGTACGGAGTGAGGGACTGCACCGGGTAGCGAGCGAGGTGGTCGCGCCGTGATTTCTTGTCCAACTGGGACAGCAGGCACTGGCCGATCGCGTGCGCGTGCCCGGTCTCGCGGAAGTCGGCCCACTCCTCGACCGCGGGGTTCGCGGGAGTGTCGGCGACGCACATGACCTCGATCTCACCCTCGCGGTAGATCGCGTAGTAGACGGGAGCTCCGATCGCGTCCCGCCAGCGGGCGAGCGTCTCGCTCACCGTGCTGCGACGTTTCTGCTGGGCTCCGCTGCTGCTCAGGCGTTCGGCGGCGTCGCCGAGGAAGAACAGCCCCTTGTCGCGGCGCAGATACCCCTCGTGGACGAGGGTGCGCAGCAGGTGGTACGCGGTCGGCAGCGCGAGTCCGGCCTCCCTGGCGAGCTGTTTGGCGGGGGCTCCCTGGTCGCGCGCGGAGACCGCCTCGAGCAGGCGCATGGCCCGCTGCACCGAGCCGATCAGCGTGGTGGGGTGCGGGTCCAGGGGTGCGGCTTCGGGCTCCGGGGAAGGGACACGCGCGGTGCGTACCGCTCCGGACGCAGGGGGGCGGGGAGCGGAGGCCGACGGGCGCGCGCTTCCCGTGGGCATGTCCCCCTGCCGTGTACGGGGTGCGGGAGACTCGGCCGCCGGACCGGGCGGAGTGGCCCGCTCGCCCGGGGAGGCCGGAGGGGCCGGCGCCGTGCGGGGCAGTGGGGTCTCCCCCGGGGACGTACGCGGCTGCACCGGTGGGACACGGGCCGCCGCGGGTTCGCCCGATCGCTGGAGGGGCGGAGCGACGGATGGTGCGGGTGCGGTGTCAACCGTGGACAAGGGGCACTCCCGAAGCGCGAGGAGGACCGCCCGTGCGGGGGAACACGGGAGGGGGTGTGCGCTGCCCGCGGGGATCGACCCCCGCGTCGAATTCCGGACTTTAACCGTCGGCCGCCGCTCACAGCCGTCCTCGCCGGAAACTTCCCTCGCCCGAGGGAACCTTGGGTTCCCTTTCCCCCCACACCGTTACCGATCGCTCACCCTCTCGCGCCTCACCAGTCGCTGCGCGAGGACGAACCCGACATGAACTTCCGCACGACGTAGATCAGTCCGCCGACCAGCGCGACGAAGACGAGCAGCTTGAAGAGCAGGCCGATGACGAAGCCGACGACGCTCGCTATCAGGCCACCGAACACCACCAGGGCGATGACCGGCACCGCGACCCACTTCACCCACCACGGCATACCGTCGAAGATCTCTCGCATCGCCTTTTTCCTTGCCTCTTCTCGCCCGTGGTCCCAACATCGGGACGCCGATTCCGGGTTCTCTGATGTCCTGCGTCGATGCTAGGTCGCGGAGGGGGCCGCACGGGGCCCTCGCGCCCCTTGTCCTCCCCTGACCGTCCCCCTAGGGAACCCTGAGACGCCGAGTCAGCTCTCGGGGGGAGAGAACATCACCAGGACCCGGAGATCCTCGGTGATGTGGTGGAACTTGTGGGCGACCCCGGCGGGTACGTAGACGACGCTGCCGCGTGCCACCGGGGTGGTCTCCAGCCCGACCGTGATCGACGCACGACCGCTCACCACGAAGTACACCTCGTCCTGGGCGTGCGGGTTCTGGGGGTCGTGCTCCCCCGCGTCGAGGGCGTACAGCCCGACCGACATGTTCCGCTCACGCAGGAACTGCAGGTAGGCCCCGTCGTTGGCGGCGCGTTCCGCCTCCAGTTCGTCCAGCCGGAATGCCTTCATCGTCCTCGTCCGCTGTCGTGCACCGCGGGCCTTGTCCACAGCCCGCTACGTGCTTGTCGATCTCGTCTGCCACGATCAGACACATGAAGAATTTCGTAGTCAAGACGATCGCCAACGCGGGGGCCCTGGCCGTCGCCGTATGGCTGCTCGACAAGATCACCCTCACGGGCGACAGCACGGGCAAGAAGATAGGCACCCTGCTGCTCGTCGCGCTGGTCTTCGGACTGGTGAACTTCCTGGTCAAACCGGTGGTGAAGGTGCTGACCTTCCCGCTCTTCATCCTCACGCTCGGCCTGATCACCCTTGTGGTGAACGCCTTGATGCTGCTGCTCACCTCGTGGCTCGCCGACAAGCTCGACCTGAGCTTCCACGTGGAGGGCTTCTGGACCGCCGTCCTGGGCGGCCTGATCATCTCCGTCGTGTCCTGGGCACTGAACGTCGTCCTGCCCGACGGCGACGAGGACTGAGAGAGGCTCATGTCCTATCGCGTCTGTTTCGTCTGTACCGGCAACATCTGCCGGTCGCCGCTGGCCGAGTCCGTCTTCCGCTCCCATGTGACGGATGCCGGGCTCGCCGAACTGGTCGAGGTCGACAGCGCGGGCACGGGCGGCTGGCACGAGGGCGATGGCGCCGACGAGCGCACGGTCGCCGTGCTGGAGGCCAACGGCTACGAGAGCGACCACGCGGCCCGGCAGTTCCAGGTCTCATGGTTCTCCCGTCTCGACCTCGTCGTAGCGCTCGACGCCGGCCACCTCAAGGCGCTGCGCCGGCTCGCACCGACCGCCGAGGACGCCGAGAAGGTCCGGCTGCTGCGGTCCTACGATCCCGCGGCGGGCGACGACCTGGACGTCCCCGATCCGTATTACGGACATATGGACGGCTTCGACGAATGTCTTGAGATGGTGGAGGCGGCGAGCCCAGGACTGCTGGCCGCGGTACGAGAGCAAGTGGAGGGACGAGCGGCATGACGTCTGGAGATTTCGTCACGGGAAGCGGCGCTGACGCGGCAGGACAGGGCGAGGGCACGGCATTGCGGGGTGACGGCACCCGCGCAGTGCGTGCCGGACTGCCCGAGCCCGTCAAGTACGAGCCCACGTTGCCCGGCCCGGTCTTCGCCGCGCACTTCCACCTGCCCGGTGAGCCGACCGGCCCGTACACGTACGGCCGCGACGAGAACCCGACGTGGACGCTCCTGGAGCGCGCCATCGGCGAGCTCGAGGCGCCTGGGCAGGACGCGGTCGAAACGCTCGCTTTCCCTTCGGGCATGGCCGC
Organism: Streptomyces sp. NPDC005302; assembly: GCF_040607345.1. Lineage (NCBI taxonomy): Bacteria > Bacillati > Actinomycetota > Actinomycetes > Kitasatosporales > Streptomycetaceae > Streptomyces > Streptomyces sp. NPDC005302. The sequence continues at coordinate 362,137 of NZ_JBEXGN010000001.1, read as the reverse complement.
CATCTCCGCCGTGCTCTTCTCCCACCTGCGCGCCGGCGACGTCGCCGTCCTGCCCGACGACGGCTATCAGGTGCTGCCGCTCGTGCGCGAGCAGCTGGCGGCATTCGGTGTCGAGGTGCGCACCGCACCCACCGCCGGGGACGCCCAACTGGAGCTGCTCGACGGGGCGAAGCTGCTCTGGATCGAGACGCCGTCCAACCCGGGGCTCGACGTGTGCGACCTGCGGCGCCTCGTGGAGGCAGCCCACGCGCAGGGCACCCTCGTGGCCGTCGACAACACGCTGGCCACCCCGCTCGGACAGCGCCCGCTGGAACTCGGCGCCGACTTCTCCGTGGCCAGCGGCACCAAGATGCTCACCGGACACGGCGACATCCTCCTGGGGTACGTCACCGGACGCGACGCCGCTCTGATGGCTCCCGTCCGACGCTGGCGCAAGGTGGTCGGCGCCATCCCGGGCCCCATGGAGGCCTGGCTGGCCCACCGCTCGCTCGCCACGCTGCAGCTGCGCGCCGACCGGCAGACCGCCAACGCCCGGACGATCGCGGAGGCGCTGCGGGAGCGGCCCGAGGTGACCGGGCTGCGCTACCCCGGGCTGCCCGACGACCCCTCGTACAAGATCGCCTCGCAGCAGATGCGCCGGTTCGGCTGCGTGGTGTCGTTCACGCTGCCCACGCGCGAGCACGCGGACCGTTTCCTCGACGCGCTGACCCTGGTGGACGACGCCACCAGTTTCGGCGGGGTGCGGTCGACGGCCGAACGGCGTGGGCGCTGGGGCGGGGACGCCGTCCCGGAAGGCTTCATCCGCTTCTCGGCGGGCGCCGAGGACCCCGAGGACCTGGTGGCGGACGTGCTGCGGGCTCTGGACGCATCCGCGGATTAGGGGAGCACGACGGCGGGATCAGTGCGCCCGCTCCGCGCAACGGGCGGTCCGAGCCTCCCCCCTCGTGGCTCGGACCGCCCCGGTTCTGCGCGCGAAGAACCGCGCGCACAAGGCTAGTTGACTCTGTGTCAGTGTCCAATCACAGTAGCGACAGAGACCTATCGACTTATTTATAGTTGAGGCTCACGCGGGGGTGCTGGGAGGGGAGGGGCACCATGGACTTGGCCTTGCTGCGCACTTTTGTGACGGTGCACCGGGCCGGTTCCTTCACCCGCGCCGCCGCGCTGCTCGGGCTCTCGCAGCCGGCCGTGACCTCCCAGATCCGCACGCTGGAGCGGCAGTTGGGGCGGCCCCTGTTCCTGCGTCAGGCCCGGGGCGTCACCCCCACGACCATCGGCGACGAACTGGCCCACAAGGCGGCGCCACACCTCGACGCGCTCGTCGAGATCACCGAGACCGGCCTCGACGAGGACTCCCACGTCCGCACCCTGCATCTGGCGGGGCCACCGGAGTTCACCGCTGAACGCGCGCTGCCCGCGCTCACGGAGCTGACCGGGGAGGACGGCCAGGGCTTCGCGCTGCGCGCCTCCTTCGGCAACGCCGAGGAGACACTGGAAGGCCTCTCCGCCGGACATCATGATCTGGCCATCACAACGGCCCGTCCACGGGGTGCGCTCCTCACCGCGACTCCGCTCTGCGACGAAGAACACGTCCTGGTCGCCGCCCCGCGCTGGGCAGCGGAAGTCGGCCCGGGCAAACTCCGCCGCAAGGGCGCCCGCGCACTGGAGGACCTCCCGGTCGTCGAGGTCCACGAGTCGCTACCGCTCGTCGCCCGCTACTGGGCCTCGGTCTTCGACTGCCGTCCGGCTTCCTCGGGCACCGTCGTCGTCCCCGATCTGCGAGCCGTCCTCGCCTGCGCCGCCGCGGGTGCGGGCCTCGCCGTCCTGCCCACCTACCTCTGCTCCGACGCCATCGAACGCGGGGACGTCGTGGCGCTTCTCGATCCCGCGGTGCCGCCCCTGCGTACGTACTTCCTCGTCGTCCGGACGGGCACGCTGGCCATGCCGCACATCGCCCGGGCCCACGAATGGCTGCTGCGAGCGGCCGCCGACTGGAGCTGAGGGCTCGGCCCCCTCGGGACCGCGGCCAGGTCTTCCCGAGGATTCACGTGAAGTCGCGCCCGCGGTGATGTTTCACGTGGAACCAGCCGGGCCACATTCCTCCCATGACCGTCCGACCCGTGGTCAAGCGCACCGCCCGTGCCGTCCTGCTCGATGGTGACGACCTGATCCTGATCAAGCGCACCAAGCCCGGTGTCGATCCCTACTGGCTCACCCCGGGTGGCGGGGTCGAACCGGAGGACACGACTGTCGTCGAGGCCCTCCACCGCGAGGTGTACGAGGAACTCGGCGCCAAGATCATCGACGTGGTTCCCTGCTTCGTGGACACCGTCGAGCACATCGGCGAGGACGATGGTGCGACCGGCGTGAAGGTCCAGCACTTCTTCGTCTGCCACCTGGAGTCCATGGATCCGTCCCTGCGGCACGGTCCGGAAATGGATGAACCCTGTGGCGAGTACGAGATCGTCCGGGTGCCGTTCACCCGCGTCGGCATCGCCTCGGTCCACCTCGTGCCGCTCTCGCTGAGGCATTACCTCGACGGGAACATCGAGGGCGTGCGCGCCATGCACGCACCGGACCTGGGCTGATCCACACAGTCGGCGGCGAAGTAGGACGCCGTCGGTCAGTCGCCCACTACCGCGACGAGTTCCTCCACCGAGTCGTGCCGGATGCGGTCCGACGGGATGCCGATGTCCCTGAGCGCGTCGACACCGCTGCGGATCATGCCAGGCGGACCCGACAGATACGCGTCGTACTCGTTCCACGGCCCGTACTCGCGCACGACGTCGGGCAGCTGCAGGTGCGCCTGCTGGTCGATGACCGGGCGCACCGCGAGCCAGGGGTGGCTCTGCTGGAGCCGCAGCATCGTGTCGATGTCGTACAGGTCGTGATCCGTGCGTGCCCCGTAGAAGACCTCGACCGGGCGTCGGTGTCCGTGCTCGGCGACATCCTCGACCAGTGCCTTGATGGGCGCGATGCCGGTGCCGCCACCCAGGCAGAGCAGGCCGCTGTCGGTGGTGTGGTCGACGGTCATCGAGCCGGACGGAGGGCCGAGCCGTACGACGTCGCCGGGCCGGGCACGGTGCACGAGCGCGTTGGAGACCCAGCCGGCCGGAACGGCCTTCACGTGGAACGTCAGCAGTCCGTCGGAGCGGGGGGCCGAGGCGAAGGAGTAGTGCCGCCACACCCGCGGCCACCACGGCGTCTCGACGCTCGTGTACTGGCCCGCGAGGAACGGGTACGGCTGGTCGGGCCGGACGGTGATGACGGCGACGTCCGGTGTCCTCAGGTCGTGGGACACCACTTCGGCGTACCACCACGCGGGAGCCCGCAACTCGTCGGCGGCGGCCGCGTCGATCATGACCTGGGAGATCGTCGTGTAGGTGCGCACCCAGGCGGCCTCCGTCTCCGGATCCCAGACGGCCGCGGCGTAGTGACTGAGGGAACCGATGAGGCACTCACCGACGGCCGGGTAGTGCTCGGGCCGCGTTCCGTACTTGCGGTGTCCGCGGCCGAGGTTCTGCAGATACGCGACGAGGACATCGGTGTTGTCGATGTGCTCGGCCGCGGTCAGCAGCGCTTTGAGCAGCCGGTCCCGCTGGGTGTCCATCGCGGCGGGGAAGAGCGGGCGGAGTTCCGGGTGGCGCACGAAGAGCAGCGCGTAGAAGTACGACGTGACCTTGTCGGCGACCGGGCCGGCCTCCGCCATGGTCCGGCGGACCAGCACCGCATCGGGGGACGGCCGACGCGCGGCAGCGGGCTGCGGTGACTCCGCTCGCGGCTCGGGCCGGGCGACGGCCGCGGAAGCACCACGGAACGGCTGTGTGGCCCCGTTTCCGGGCCCGGAGCCCTCTGAGAGTCCCGGAGCGTGGCGCTCCGCGTGTCCGGAGCCGGAGCGGCTGCCTACGGCTTCGTGAGCGGGCTCCGGCTCGAACTGCCGGGCCTCCGAACGCGAGGGTGACGGGGTGCCGGTGTCGGGCTGTGCCGACGGCGAAGGACGCGTCCCGGACAGCGCTGACTCGTGCGGACCCAGAGTGCGGTGGGGTGTCCCGTCGGCCCGTGTCGCTGCCGGAGCTGCCGAGTGGATCGCAGGAGCTGCCCCGTGCCGAGCCGCCACTGTTTCGCCTGTGGATATTCGTTCCTGCGCGGACGTTTCCCGCTCGGGAGTTGTCTGCTGAGGGGCTGCGTGCGCCTGTTCCTCGGGCCCTGCGGCCGAACGGCCCATCGGGCGCATCGCGGCCAGCCGGCGGCCGTCCGACGGCGCCTGGTTCCCGCTGGGAGCCTCGGGCTCCTTGCGTGGTGTGAACCAGCCGCCCCCGCCGTTGCCGCCTGAAGTGCCGTTGTCGGCCGACGTGGTGGTCGGAGCGTCCATGTTCTGCCTCGCCTCGAACATCTTTCGGTCGGTCTGCGCACCTCCACGATCGGAAGATGCCTGCTTTCCCCCGCAGACGGCGTTCTCTTTCCCGGTTCAGTCCCGTTGACCCAATGCGGCCACATTGAACCTGGATTCCCACCCTGTACGGACAAGTAAGGCGAGAATGTGACATTGGCCGCAGTGCTCTCACGGCAGCATCCCACTCCGGGTCCACGCCGGACCGCATAACGGAAAATACGGGTCTTCGATCTCTCCATCCCGTTACGCTGCTTTGGCCTGCGTTCGTTCCACCACACCGTGTGCACATCGCGGCGGACACGAACCGGAGTCGACCATACCGGCAGTAGGTCCCCGCACAAGTCTCCTCTTCGCTCTCCGCGAATGAACGAGTGCCGGAACCGTCAATTGCCCCAATTACCCTGCGCGGTCGCCCAATTGATAGGCGTCCCACAGATTCCGGCTGACGGAGGAGTGAGGGGCGAGACGGCGCGGATGCCGATCCGCATTGACCCTGACGGACGCCGGGGCGACGCCGAAAAGGCTCCTCCTTAAGAGGGGCGGCGTAGGCGATGCATTCGGTTCGGCTCACCCCGAACCCTTCACAGAGCCGGTTCGTGATCTGCACCTTCGCCGTCGCGTTGAGCACACTCGTCGAGCGGCAGCACGCCTTACGGGTGACGTTTCACGTGAAACGTCACCCGCGCGCTCCTTGGCTCCACAGCCGACGACATGTTGTTGGGATACCGGGAATCCGGTGGACGACAGAGGGTCACGTCAGAGAGCCTGGCGTGCGTGTCGACCTCACTCACCGCTCTGTCCGTTCGCCGCCTGACGCCCCGCGACCTCTCCGCCTGCGCCGACTTGTCCGAGGACCGGGGCTGGCCCCGCGAGGAACACAAATGGGGCCTGTTGCTCACGGCAGGAACGGGGTTCGGCATCGACGACCCCGCGGGTGGCCTCATCGCCGCTTGCGTGGTGACCACCTACGGGCCGACCGAACGTCCCGAACTGGCGGCGATCGGTATGGTCCTGGTCGCCGAGCGGCACTCACGACAGGGCATCGGCCGGCACTTGATGCGGCACGTCGTCGCCGAAATGGCGACCACACCGCTGACGCTGCACGCGACGGTGCACGGCCGTCCGCTGTACGAGGAGTTGGGGTTCAAGGTCAGCGGCCGGGCCGAGATGGTCCGTGGAGTGTTCACCGCCGGCGGCCCGGGTTCAACGGTCTCCACGCGCCCGGCCACGGCCGAGGACCTCACGACCATCCTTCGTCTGGACGAGGAGGTCTTCGGAACCGACCGGACCCACATGATCACGCGGCTGCCGGCGTTCGCCGACCAGCTGCGGGTGGCCGAGGAGCACGGCCGCATCATCGGCTACGCGTCCGCCTGGCCCAACCTCGACAACCATGTCGTGGGGCCTCTGGTCGCCATGGACACCGAGACGGCGAAGGCGCTCATCGCCTCCCTCGCTGCCCACATCGACGGCCCGCTGCGCACCGACATCGACGTGCGGCACGAGGAACTGCTGACCTGGCTGAAGGAGCGCGGACTCGCCACCGTGTCGTTCAACTCGGTGATGACGTACGGGATCCCTGATCTGCCGGGCGACTGGACCCGTCGCTTCGCCCCGCTCACGGTGGCCGCCGGTTAGAACGCGCCCCATGTCACGACAGAAGTGCCGGACCCCCGAAGCATGGTGGGATCCGGCACTTCTGGTCTCTCGAGCACCCGTAGCTGGCGAGCGCCCGTAGGACGCCGCGACGGCCGGAGGTCAGACGAGAGACTCGACCGCGGTGACGGCGAAGCCGTGGTCCTGGTCGGGCATGCCGCCGCCGACTCCGATCGCGCCGATCAGCCGGCCTTCGCGGTGCACGGGCACGCCACCCGCGATGAACAGCAGAGGACGGTCGAGCGCGGTCGGCAGGGTGTGGAAGAGACCGCCCGGCTGCACGGCGTCGACCAGATCGGCGGTGGCCGAGTCCAGCTGAAGTGCGGTGTAGGCCTTGCGGGTGCTGGTCTCGCCCGAGATCAGGACGGCCCGGTCGTCGCGCCGGAAGGCGAGCAGGTGACCGCCGGCGTCGAGGACGGTGACGCTGACTCGCACGCCGGCGGTCTCGGCGGCACGCCGAGCCTCGGTGACGAGGGCCTCGGCATCCTCGATGGTCAGGGGGGCGACGGCGGTGACGGTGGTGCTCATGGGGGTTTCTCCTTGTGGGGGTGGTCTGTTCCGGGTGTTGAGGAGGTACTGATTCGAGACGGCCCTTGCCCGGGCCGGACCGATGCGGTCAGGAGTGGACGGCGGTCCGCTGATCCACGGGAGTCCCGCCCGCGACGACGGCGCTGGAGGCGTCCGCCCGCCGCTCCAGAGCGGCCGAGAGGACGGCGAGGACGAGTGCGCCGGCGGCGAGAACAGCGCCGACCCAGTTGGGGGCGGTGTAGCCGAGACCGGCGGCGATCACGATCCCGCCGAGCCAGGCCGAGAGAGCGTTGCCGAGGTTGAAGGCGCCGATGTTCACGGCCGAGGCGAGCGTGGGGGCGCCGTGCGCCTGGTCGAGAACGCGCTTCTGCAGCGGGGGAACGGTCGCGAAGCCGAGAGCTCCGATCAGGGCGATGGTGACGGCCGCGAGGATCTTGTTGTGTGCGGTGACGGTGAACAGCGCCAGCACAACGGCGAGGCCGCCGAGGGACACGTACAGCATCGGCATCAGGGCGCGGTCGGCGAACTTGCCGCCGACGAGGTTGCCGCCGACCATGCCGAGACCGAAGAGGACGAGCAGCCAGGTGACTGATCCGTCGGCGAAGCCCGCCACGTTCGTCATCATCGGTGCGATGTAGGTGATGGCGGCGAAGACTCCGCCGAAGCCGAGCACGGTCATCGCCATGGCGAGCAGCACCTGGACGTTCTTGAAAGCGGCCAGCTCATGGCGCAGGTGCACACCCTCGGGCTTCGGCAGTTCCGGGACAAGCTTGGCGATGCCCAGCAGCCCGATGAGTCCGAGTACGGCGACGCCCGCGAACGTGACCCGCCAGCCCGCGGTCTGTCCGATCAGCGTGCCCAGCGGGACACCGACGACGTTGGCGATCGTGAGACCGCTGAACATCATCGCGATCGCGCCGGCCTTTTTCTCGGGCGCGACGAGTTCGGCGGCGACCACGGATCCGATCCCGAAGAAGGCACCGTGGGCGAGGGAGGCGACCACCCTGCCGACGAGCATCAGGCCGAAGACCGGAGCCACGGCGGAGAGCAGGTTCCCGAGGACGAAGAGCCCCATCAGCGCCATCAGCATGCGCTTGCGGGACACCTTCGTGCCCAGCGCGGTCATGATCGGCGCTCCGATCACCACTCCGAGCGCGTAGCCGGTGACCAGCAGTCCGGCGGTGGGGATGGAGACGCCGAAGTCTCCGGCCACCTCGGGCAGGACGCCCATGATGACGAACTCGGTCGTTCCGATTCCGAAGGCCCCGATCGCGAGGGCCAGAAGCGCGAGAGGCATGGTGGGGTACACCTTCCAGAAGATTGCAGGAGCGCTTTGCGTGCGTTCACAATAGTTGCAGACGCGGGCTATGCGCAACAGCGGGCTATTGCGTTCGTGCTCTATCCTGGTTTCAGCCGCTCCGGGACGGAGGAAACGCCATGACAGCCACGGACCCCGCACTCACCGCCCTCGCTCAGGGATGGTGCGCACTCTCCTTGCTTCACGGAAGGATCGAGGCGCACATCGAGCGGGCTCTGCAGGCCCATCACGGGCTCAGCGTGCGCGAGTACTCCCTGCTCGACGTGCTCAGTCGGCAGCACGACGGCGAGGGCGGCCATCTGCAGATGAAGCAGGTCGCGGACGCGGTCGTGCTGAGCCAGAGCGCCACCACGCGCCTGGTCACCCGGCTCGAAGACCGAGGGCTGCTCGCCCGCTATCTCTGCCCGACCGACCGCCGCGGCATCTACACGAACGTCAGCGAAGCCGGCCTCGAGCTGCTCGCCGCGGCACGGCCGACCAACGACGCCGCCCTTCGTGAGGCACTTGACGACGCGGCCGAGAATCCGGAGCTGGCGCCGCTGGTCCGCGTCGTGGAATCGGCGAGCTCGCCCCTACTGCCGATGCCGTCCGTGGGCGCGCCCTCGTAGGGTGCGCTCATGGCAGATCTTGAAATACGAGCCGCTGTCGCCGGCGACGTGCCCGCTGTCGTCGCGATGCTGGCCGACGACCCGTTGGGCGCGCGGCGGGAATCCCCCGACGACCTGACCCCGTACCTGCGCGCGCTGGAGCGGCTGAGTGCCGACCCGAACCAGCACCTCGTCGTCGCCGTCCGCGAGGGGCGCGTCGTAGGCACTCTGCAGCTCACGGTGATTCCTGGGCTCTCCCGGAAGGGAGCGACGCGCTCGGTCATCGAGGGTGTGCGCATTCACGCCGACGAACGCGGCAGCGGTCTCGGTACGCAGCTCATCGAGTGGGCGATCGACGAATCCCGCCGCCAGGAATGCCAGTTGGTCCAGCTCACCTCGGACGCCTCCCGCACCGACGCCCACCGCTTTTATGAACGGCTCGGCTTCGAGGCCTCCCACGTCGGCTTCAAGCTCGCGCTCTGAACCAAGGGAGCCAGGACACGCGAACGGTCACTCGTGCGCGCCGCACAGCACACGCGACGGGCCACTCAAGGTGTCGACTCCCCACCTCCTCCGCGCGAAGGGGTGGCCTGTTTCACGTGAAACAGGCCATCCCGACAACCGCAGTGCCTACTGGATCCCCCGCCAGCCGTCCGCGTCCACTCCACCGGGCACCGAGGCCCCCTCCTCGTACGGCTGACGCGTGAACACGAACGACCCGAGGTCCAGATGGCTCACCGAGCCGTCGTCCCGCCGGACGGGCCGCAGAAGCTCTCCCGCGTAGTAGCCGTCGAGCCCGGTCCACGTCCCGTCACCGTTCGCCTTGAAGCGGGCACCTCGGCCGATGCCCGACAGCGGCCCGAGCACGAGCCCGCCGTCCGCCGGCACGCGCAGACCGAAGGGCTGTGTCCCCCAGTACCACTGACCCGCGAGCTCCAGAACAGCGCGGTCGACCTCGGCCATCGGTCGCCAGGGTTCGGGGATCCTCGGCTCCGCGTCCGCGACGATCCGCACCAGATCGGCGGCGACGGTGAAGGTGGGAGGACCCGAGGTGCAGTTGGACAGCACGACGGCCGCCACGTCGTCGTCCACGCTGATCACCAGTCCAGCCAGGAAGCCCGGCAGGGATCCTGAATGCCCGACGAGGGTCCGTCCGTCGCGATGCAGGATCTGCATCGCGAGACCGTAGGAGGTTCCCACCGCCAGGTCCTCCGTCTCGGACGGAGCCGCGGGCGTCCGCATTTCCCGCACCGACTCCGCGCTCAGCACCCGCTCGTCGCCCTTGACCAGGAAGGCTGCGAAGCGGGCCAGGTCCCCCGTGGTGGACCACAGCTGTCCGGCCGGGGCCATCCGCCCGAGGTCCTCCGCGGGCTCGGGCATCATCGCGTCGGCCCAGGGATGGACCGCCCAGCCTCCTGCGTGAGGTGCTTGTGGGCACCCGCTCGTGCGGTGCAGGCCGAGCGGTTCGAGCACCTCGCGGCGCAGCACGTCCTCCCAGGAGGCACCTCGTACCCTCTCCACGAGAGCGCCGAGCAGTGTGTAGCCGGGATTCGAGTAGTGGTGGCGTCGGCCGACCGGGTGCCGGAAAGGCTGCTCGCCCAGCACGTCGGCCAGATCGGGACGGAGCGAGCCGGGGGTGCGCTCCCACCAGGGTGCGGGCGTCTCGGCAGCCAACCCCCCGGTGTGCGCGAGGAGTTGAGCGATAGTGATGTCCCCCACGCCGGTCCCCGGAAGATGCTTCTCCAGCGGGTCGCCGAGGTCCAGGAGACCCTCGTCCCTCAGCCGCAGTACGAGGACGGCCGTGAACGTCTTGGTGATGGAACCGATCCGGTACTGCACGTTCTCATCCGGCCCGTGACCGTCCACCGAGGTCCGCGCCCCGTGCCACACCGCCTTTCCTCCGCGGACCACGGCCGCGACGAGGGACGGCGCCCGCCCCTCACTCTGCGCGACGGCGATGCGGTGCAGCAGGGCTCGGCGCGTGCTGGGGAGCAGATCGTCCTGAGGTGTCGTCATGGCACCAGTCCACCTGCCCTGTCACCGGACGTCGAGCGGATTTGCCCGGCGTGGCTCAACAGAACCCCGGATCAGGTCTGTGCCATGTCCACGAAACGGGAGTAGTGACCCTGGAAGGCCACCGTGATCGTGGCGGTGGGGCCGTTACGGTGCTTGCCGACGATGATGTCGGCCTCGCCGGCGCGCGGTGACTCCTTCTCGTACGCGTCCTCGCGGTGGAGCAGGATGACCATGTCCGCGTCCTGCTCGATGGAGCCGGATTCACGCAGGTCGGAGACCATGGGCTTCTTGTCGGTGCGCTGCTCGGGGCCACGGTTCAGCTGCGACAGCGCGATCACCGGAAGCTCCAGCTCCTTGGCCAGGAGCTTCAGGTTTCGTGACATGTCGGAGACCTCCTGCTGGCGGCTCTCGGAACGCTTGCCGCCCGATTGCATCAGCTGGAGGTAGTCGATGATGACGAGCTTCAGGTCGCTGCGCTGCTTGAGGCGGCGGCATTTGGCGCGGATCTCCATCATCGACAGGTTCGGGGAGTCGTCGATGTAGAGCGGCGCGGCCGAGACGTCCGGCATGCGGCGGGCCAGCCGGGTCCAGTCCTCGTCGGTCATCGTGCCGGACCGCATGTGGTGCAGGGCCACGCGTGCCTCGGCGGAGAGCAGGCGCATCGCGATCTCGTTGCGGCCCATTTCGAGCGAGAAGATCACGCTCGGCATGTTGTGCTTGATCGAACAGGCCCGGGCGAAGTCCAGCGCCAGCGTCGACTTACCCATGGCGGGGCGGGCCGCGATGATGATCATCTGGCCCGGGTGCAGACCGTTCGTGAGGGAGTCGAGGTCGGTGAAGCCGGTCGGCACACCGGTCATCTCCCCCGAGCGGGATCCGATCGCCTCGATCTCGTCGAGCGCGCCCTCCATGATGTCGCCGAGCGGCAGATAGTCCTCGGTGGTGCGCTGCTCGGTGACGGCGTAGATCTCCGCCTGAGCGCTGTTGACGATCTCGTCGACGTCGCCGTCGGCCGCGTATCCCATCTGGGTGATGCGGGTGCCTGCCTCGACCAGACGTCGCAGGACCGCGCGCTCGTGCACGATCTCCGCGTAGTACTCGGCGTTCGCCGCGGTCGGGACGGTCTGCACCAGCGTGTGCAGATACGGTGCGCCGCCGACCTTGGTGATCTCGCCGCGCTTGGTGAGTTCGGCCGCGACGGTGATGGGGTCGGCGGGCTCGCCCTTCGCGTACAGGTCGAGGATCGAACCGTAGATCGTCTCGTGCGCCGGCCGGTAGAAGTCGTGGCCCTTGAGGACCTCGACCACGTCGGCGATCGCGTCCTTGGACAGGAGCATGCCGCCCAGGACCGACTGTTCGGCGTCCAGATCCTGCGGGGGGACCCGCTCGAACGACGAACCGCCGCTCTCCCACGAACCGTTGTCCTGGTCGCGGTCGTGCTGCTCGTCGCGGCCTCGGCCGCCACCGCCACGCCGACGGGACGAAGGCAGACGATCACTGGGACCAGTGTCCGCCCAGGGGTCGTCCAAGGGCTCGGAAATACTCACCGAGCCACCTCCTCCCGTCCGCCGGAGCGGACCTAGCCGTGCCCCTTATTTCTACGGCACGGCACTGACAACTGAGCTGCCCAACTCCGGTTCTCACGCGTCGTTTTTGCGTGGATTCCGAGGACGGAGGAGAGTACGGGCGACGCACCACGTTAGGCCCGCGGGCACCGTCAGCCAATCTGGTTATCCACAGGCCATGTGGACGACGGCCCTGATGCTGTGGAGAACCCCACAAAACCTGTGCACGACTCGGTGGACAGCCCTGTGAACAAGCCCTCACCCTTCCGGCGAGACACGCCCTGACCTGCACCTTTCCCGTCCACCGGCTGTGCAGGAGAAAAACTTTTCCTGTCGGATCAAGATCGCTCGAAACGGTCCGGCGTGACACGCCGTGCCAGGCTGACGGTAAGGGTCCTTCGGCAATTGCATCTCTTACCTGTGGAAGATTAGATTGGTGCCCATGACACAGGCTCCCGCGGCGCCCAGGACCGTCCGACGTCGGCACGATCGAGAGATCGTCGCGCTGGCCGTCCCGGCCTTCGGCGCGCTCGTCGCCGAGCCGCTTTTCGTCATGGCCGACAGCGCCATCGTCGGCCATCTGGGCACCGCCCAACTGGCCGGCCTCGGCGTCGCCTCCGCCCTCCTCATGACAGCTGTCGGCGTCTTCGTCTTCCTCGCCTACGCCACCACAGCCGCTGTCGCCCGACGAGTCGGCGCCGGTGATCTCGCAGCCGCGATCAAACAGGGGATGGACGGCATCTGGCTCGCCCTCCTCATCGGTGTGGCCGTCATCGCCGTGACCCTCCCCACGGCGCCGTCCCTGATGGCGCTCTTCGGTGCCTCCGACACCGCAGCTCCGTACGCGACGACGTATCTGCGGATCTCGGCGTTCGGAATTCCGGCCATGCTCGTCGTGCTCGCCGCCACAGGGGTACTGCGTGGGCTTCAGGACACACGGACTCCCCTGTATGTCGCCGTCGGCGGCTTCGTCGCCAACGCGGCCCTCAACGGACTCCTCGTCTACGGAGTCGGCCTCGGTATCGCCGGCTCCGCCTGGGGCACCGTCATCGCTCAGTGGGCCATGGCCGCCGTCTACCTCTACGTCGTCGTGCGAGGAGCACGGAAGCACGGCGCGTCACTTCGACCCGATGCCGGAGGGATACGCGCCTGCGCACAGGCCGGGGTCCCCCTGCTCGTCCGTACGTTGTCGCTCAGGGCGATCCTGCTGATCGCCACGGCCGTCGCCGCACGGCTGGGGGACGCCGAGATGGCCGCGCACCAGATCATCCTGTCGCTGTGGAGTCTGCTCGCTTTCGCTCTCGACGCCATCGCCATCGCGGGCCAGGCCATCATCGGACGCTACTTGGGCGCCGGTGACGCACTCGGTGCCCGCGATGCCTGCCGGCGCATGATCCAGTGGGGCATCGCCACCGGTACCGTCCTCGGTCTGCTGGTCGTCGCGACCCGCTCCGTGTTCCTTCCGCTGTTCAGCGGCGACGCGGGCGTGCAGGGTGCGGCCCTGCCGGCCCTGGTCGTCGTAGCGCTCGTGCAGCCGATCTGCGGCGTCGCCTTCGTGCTGGACGGAGTCCTGATGGGTGCGGGGGACGGCCCGTACCTGGCCCGCGCGATGCTGCTGACGCTGGCGGTCTTCACACCGGTCGCCCTGCTCGTTCCGGTCCTCGGCGGCGGACTGACCGCGCTCTGGGGAGCCATGGCGCTGATGATGGCGATGCGCATGCTGACGCTGTGGCTGCGCTCGCGCTCGGGCCGCTGGATCGTCACGGGCGCGACGCGCTGACAGCGCATTGATCGCCGTCGTCGTTTCACGTGAAACGACGACGGGTTTCACGTGAAACGGCACACCCGCGCCGACGGTGGAGCCTCCTCCACGATCCGATCGCAGCAACGCAGAAGGGCCGCACCCCGAGGGATGCGGCCCTTCTCTCAGCTATGCCGAGCGCTGCACTCAGGCAGCGACGACCTCGATGTTGACCTTGGCGGCAACCTCGGGGTGCAGACGCACGGACGTCTCGTGGGCGCCCAGGGTCTTGATGGGCGAGCCCAGCTCGATGCGGCGCTTGTCGACCTCGGGGCCACCAGAAGCCTTGATCGCCGAAGCGACGTCGGCCGGGGTGACGGAACCGAAGAGACGACCGGCGTCGCCGGAGCGAACGGCCAGGCGGACCTTGACACCTTCGAGGCGGGCCTTGATCTCGTTGGCCTGCTCGATGGTGGCGATCTCGTGGATCTTGCGAGCACGACGAATCTGCTCGACGTCCTTCTCGCCGCCCTTGGTCCAGCGGATCGCGAAGTTCCGCGGGATCAGGTAGTTGCGAGCGTAGCCGTCCTTGACGTCGACGACGTCGCCAGCGGCACCGAGGCCAGAGACCTCGTGGGTGAGGATGATCTTCATTTGTCGGTCACCCTTCCCTTATCGCGCGGTGGACGTGTAGGGCAGCAGCGCCATCTCACGGCTGTTCTTCACAGCCGTGGCGACGTCACGCTGGTGCTGCGTGCAGTTGCCGGTCACGCGGCGGGCACGGATCTTGCCGCGGTCGGAAATGAACTTCCGCAGCATGTTCGTGTCCTTGTAGTCCACGTACGTGACCTTGTCCTTGCAGAAAGCGCAGACCTTCTTCTTCGGCTTGCGCACAGGCGGCTTCGCCATGGTGTATCTCCTGTGTGATCAAGAAGTGGGCGTACGACCCACCCTCGGCCCGAGGGCCTAGAAGGGGGGCTCGTCCGAGTAGCCGCCGCCGGAACCGCCGGCACCGCCGGAGTTTCCGCCCCAGCCGCCACCGCCACCGCCGCCGCCCTGGTTGCCACCGGCGGGAGTGCCGGTAGCCCAGGGGTCGTCGGCGGGAGCGCCGCCGCCCTGCGGAGCGCCGCCGGAGCCACCGCCCCAGCCACCGCCCTGCTGGCCGCCGCCACCGCCGCCGCCGTAACCACCCTGGCCGCCCTGGCCACTTCGACCCGTGGTCTTGGTGACCTTGGCCGTGGCGTTCTTCAGGCTGGCGCCGACTTCCTCGACGTCCAGCTCGTAGACCGTGCGCTTGACGCCTTCACGGTCCTCGTAGGACCGCTGCTTCAGCCGGCCCTGCACGATGACGCGCATGCCTCGCTGGAGCGACTCTGCGACGTTCTCCGCCGCCTGACGCCAGACCGAGCAGGTCAGGAACAGGCTCTCGCCGTCCTTCCACTCATTGGTCTGACGGTCGAAGGTGCGGGGAGTGGACGCGACACGGAACTTCGCGACCGCCGCACCGGAAGGGGTGAAGCGCAGCTCGGGGTCGTCGACAAGATTGCCGACAACCGTGATGACGGTCTCGCCTGCCATGGGGGTACCTCTCGGCGGGTTTGCTGCTGGCTGCTGGTGCTGCTACTCGATGCCCGAGTTCAGCTGAGCTGGAGAGCTCAGTGGGTCTCGGGACGGAGGACCTTGGTCCGGAGGACCGACTCGTTCAGGTTCATCTGGCGGTCGAGCTCCTTGACGACTGCAGGCTCGGCCTGCAGGTCGATGACCGAGTAGATGCCCTCGGGCTTCTTCTTGATCTCGTACGAGAGACGACGACGGCCCCAGGTGTCGACCTTTTCGACCTTTCCGGCGCCCTCGCGGACGACGGAGAGGAAGTTCTCGATCAGGGGGGCGACAGCGCGCTCCTCCAGATCGGGGTCGAGGATGACCATCACTTCGTAGTGACGCATGTGGAACCCACCTCCTTTGGACTCAGCGGCCACGGTCGTTCCGTGGCAGGAGGGTTGTGATGCGTACGCAACGGTATCGGCCGCCACTGACAATCGGGGTCGTCGCCGGTGAAACCGAGCGGCAATCCCTGTCGTGACCTGGCCATGAGCCTGGGCAGACACCGGTGCAGAGGGTACAGACTACCTGCACCCTGCCTTCCGGTTGAAATCCGACCGGGTTGACCCCCAGTCTGTACACATCGGGTGTGTATGGCGCTACGATGCGCCGCCTTCCGCAGGAGGTGCCTTATGGCACAGGTATTGCGACCGAACACCACCGGCTCACTCTTCGCCACGGACGGCAAGCCTCATCCCCTCCAGGACACCTTGCTCACGGTGACCCTGGTGCTCGGGGTCCTGGCCTTCGTCACATCGATGTTCCACAGCCTCCACCTGATCAGCTCGTGGGCCGGCCTCATCGGGATCCTCACCGGCGCCTACGGGCAGTTCATCTCCGTGACGACCCGGGAGCGCTTCGGTCTGATCCTGGGGCTCGGCCTGTCGGGGGTCGGTTTCTACCTCGGTCTGGCCCACGGCGGCCTCTTCGGCGGGACGTTCTGAGTCGAACGTCCGTTTTCCACTGAGCCCCGGGACGCTCCACGCTCTCTTCCCGGGGCTCAGGTTCCATACGGCCAGACGGGGCGCTCGCAGGGCGCAGTAGGCTTCGGCGCGAGAGCCGGAGCCCTTGTACCCATGGGGACACACCAGCCCGAGGAGCGCCCCTAAATGAGCCTGACCCTGAGGACCATCAGTCGTGAGCAGCATCTGGCCTACATCCAGAGCCTGCCCGCGGCCAGTCACATGCAGGTCCCCGCATGGGCAGACGTAAAGGCCGAATGGCGCTCCGAGAACCTCGGGTGGTTCGACGACAGGACCGGCGAGATGGTCGGCGCGGGCCTGGTCCTCTACCGCCAGCTGCCCAAGATCAAGCGCTACCTGGCCTACCTTCCCGAGGGCCCGGTCATCAACTGGTTCGCGCCGAACCTGGACGACTGGCTGCAGCCGATGCTCGCGCATCTCAAGCAGCAGGGCGCCTTCTCCGTGAAGATGGGCCCGCCGGTGATCATCCGGCGCTGGGAGGCCACGTCCATCAAGGGCGGCATCCAGAACCCGGACGTGAAGCGCCTGCGCGACATCGAGGCCGATTTCATCGAACCGCGGGCCTTCGAGGTGGCCGACAAGCTGCGCCGCATGGGCTGGCAGCAGGGCGAGGACGGCGGCGCCGGCTTCGGTGACGTCCAGCCCCGCTACGTCTTCCAGGTGCCGCTCGCCAACCGCTCGCTGGAAGAGGTCCACAAAAACTTCAACCAGCTCTGGCGCCGCAACATCAAGAAGGCCGAGAAGGCGGGGGTCGAGGTCGTCCAGGGTGGCTACCACGACCTGGAGGAGTGGCAGCGGCTCTACGAGATCACCGCGGTCCGCGACCACTTCCGGCCGCGCCCGCTGTCGTACTTCCAGCGCATGTGGACGGCCCTCAACACCGAGGACCCGAACCGCATGCGGCTGTACTTCGCGCGCCACAACGGCGTGAACCTCTCAGCGGCGACGATGCTCGTCGTGGGCGGCCACGTCTGGTACTCCTACGGCGCCTCGGACAACATCGGTCGCGAGGTCCGGCCCTCGAACGCGATGCAGTGGCGCATGCTGCGCGACTCGTACGCACTGGGCGCCACGGTCTACGACCTGCGCGGCATCTCCGACTCGCTGGACGAGACGGACCACCTCTTCGGCCTCATCCAGTTCAAGGTGGGCACCGGCGGCGAGGCGGCCGAGTACCTCGGCGAGTGGGACTTCCCGCTCAACAAGCTGCTCCACAAGGCACTCGACATCTACATGTCGCGCCGCTGAGCCGACCCGGAAGACGTGCCCGGCCCCTTATCCGGCCGGGCACCTCCCCATCGGTCCGGCAAATCAGCGACAATCGCCTTTCGTACCTCTGAACACACGGCAGCCACGAGAAAGGTTCCGGGACCGGCCATGGCGCTCACGCTCTACGTCGACACCGCGCGCTGGCGGGCACACCACAAGCAGGTGTCCGAGCAGTTTCCGGGGCTGGTCCCCGTCTGCAAGGGCAACGGCTACGGCTTCGGCCACGAACGGCTCGCGGACGAGGCCACCCGTCTGGGGTCGGACATCCTCGCCGTGGGCACCACGTACGAGGCCGCCCGGATCAAGGACTGGTTCGGCGGCGATCTCCTGGTGCTGACGCCGTTCAGGCGCGGCGAGGAGCCCGTACCGCTGCCCGACCGTGTCATCCGGTCGGTGTCGTCCATCGACGGCGTCTACGGCCTCGTGGGAGCCCGCGTGGTCATCGAGGTCATGTCCTCGATGAAGCGGCACGGTGTGAGCGAGCAGGACCTGCCGCATCTGCACGCCGCCATCGAGAACGTGCGGCTCGAGGGTTTCGCCATCCACCTGCCGCTGGACCGCACCGACGGCTCGGACGCCGTCGAGGAGGTCATCGGCTGGATGGACCGCCTCCGTGCGGCCCGCCTGCCACTGCACACGATGTTCGTCAGCCACCTCAAGGCGGACGAACTCGCTCGACTTCAGCAGCAGTTCCCGCAGACCCGCTTCCGCGCCCGCATCGGCACGCGGCTGTGGCTGGGGGACCACGAGGCCACCGAGTACCGCGGAGCCGTCTTGGACGTCACACGGGTCTCCAAGGGCGACCGCTTCGGCTACCGGCAGCAGAAGGCCGCATCGGACGGCTGGCTCGTGGTCGTGGCGGGCGGTACGTCGCACGGGGTCGGTCTGGAGGCTCCCAAGGCGCTGCACGGCGTCATGCCGCGCGCCAAGGGCGTCGCTCGCGCCGGCCTGGCCACGGTGAACCGCAACCTCGCGCCGTTCGTCTGGGCGGGCAAGCAGCGCTGGTTCGCGGAGCCTCCGCACATGCAGGTGTCGATCCTCTTCGTGCCTTCCGACGCCTCGGAGCCGAAGGTCGGCGACGAACTCGTGGCGCACCTGCGGCACACCACGACGCAGTACGACCGGGTCGTCGAGCGCTGACACCGAATCCGTTCCGTACCGCTCCAACGCATGCGAAAGGCCGTCCACGGGCTCCGTGGACGGCCTTTCGCATGACCTCTCCCGAGTCTGTTCGCTCAGAGCGAACTGCCTCCAGGAGGCACACTCCTGCCACCCCACTCGACCGGGGGCTGTCCGTCGAAGTGCGCCGCGTGCCTCGGTGGATGGGCCGCCGCTCCCAGGACGAACACGTCATCGGCGCCGTCCAGGATCCCGCCCGACGGATCGTCGTCGCCTGCTCGCCGCACCACGTCGCGTTCGGGCATGAAGATGTCCCGGAGCACCACCGCACAGAGGTAGAGCGTCCCCAACAGGTGGACGGCGATAGCGACTTGGTATCCGTCGGTCGGCAGACCCTTGTGAGCGTCCCCGCTGGTCGTGTACGCGAGGTACATCCAGATGCCCAGGAAGTACGCGACCTCGCATGCCTGCCAGATCAGGAAGTCCCGCCAGCGCGGCCGGGCCAGTGCGGCGAGAGGGACCAGCCACAGCACGTACTGCGGTGAGTAGACCTTGTTCGTCAGGATGAAGGCCGCGACGATCAGGAACGCGAGCTGGGCGAATCGGGGCCTGCGGGGGGCTGTGAGCGTGACGGCGCTCAGCCCCGCACAGAGGAGCAGCATCATGACCAGCGCCCACGTGTTGGCCGTGTCGGGGGTGATCGTGATCTTCAGCCACTGTGAGATGAACAGGAAGACGGAGCCGAAGTCGACCCCGCGCTCCTGGCTGAAGGTGTAGAACTTCGACCACCCTTCGGGCGCGAAGTACATGACCGGAAGGTTCACCACGAGCCAGGCACCGACGGCCCCGAGAAGCGCCGTTCCGAACTCACGCCATTTGCCGGCACGCCAGCACAGCAGGAACAGCGGACCGAGCACCAGGAACGGATAGAACTTGGCTGCCGTGGCGAGTCCGACCAGGATGCCGAAGGCCAGGGCGCGCCCCCGCGACCACATCAGCATCGCGGCGGCCAGGAGGGCCACAGCGAGGAGATCCCAGTTGATGGTGGCCGTGAGCGCGAAGGCCGGCGCCAGGGCCACCAAGAGGCCGTCCCAGGGGCGCCGGCGGTGGGTGCGGGCGGCACAGACGGCGATGACCGCCGCGCACGCCATGAGCATCCCCGCGTTGACCATCCAGTAGATCTGCTCCTGATCCTGGATGCTCCCGCTTCCCGGGGTGAGCCAGGCCGCGACCTCCATGAACACGCCGGTCAGTACCGGGTACTCGAGGTAGTCCATGTCGCCGGGCAGCTTGTCGAAGTAGGGCACGAGCCCATCCGCGAATCCACGCCCCTGGTAGAGGTGCGGGATGTCCGAGTAGCACGCGTGCGTGTACTGCGAACTGGCCCCGAAGAACCAGCCCCCGTCGTAACAGGGCAGCTTCTGGACCATGCCGAGGGCGAACATGCCGATCGCGATCAGGGCGACGACCCGCACGGGTGTCCACCAGGACGTCCCGAGCAGGGCTCGCCGCCCGATGGGGCCGCCGATCAGCTCGCTGCCGCTGGCGGCGACCTCGTCATCCTTGGTCGGCCGCACCAGCTCCGGCTCGTGCGCGCTCTCGCGCGTCGTCTCTGCACTGGGCATGCCGCACATCCTGCCGTACGTGTCCAGGAATGCGCTGAGGGCCGCCGCACCTGGTCGGTGCGACGGCCCTCGTTTCACGTGAAACGGTGTGTTTCACGTGAAACACACACGGTGACGACTATCCGGTGCCCCCGAAGAGGCTCCCGCCATTGCCGTTGGCATTTCCTCTACTGGTGCCGTCGGTCGTGGACTCCGTCGGCGTCGAGGTCACGCCTCCGTCGGTGCCACCGTTGTCGGTGCCACCGTTGTCCGTCCCGCCGTTGTTGTTGCAGGACCAGTCGAACTTGCCGCAGGTCTCACTCGCCGAGGGCGAGGGTGACGTGAGTGTCGGAGTCGGCGTCGGGGTCGGCGTCGGGCTCGGGGACTCGGTCTCGCTGACCGTCGGGGTCGGCGTCGGGCTCGGGGTGTCGTTGAGCACCGTGCCGATCTCTTCGGGCTTGGGGAAGGATTCCACCTTCTCGCCCTTGAGCGCGACCTCCATGTAGTCCCGCCAGATCTGTGACGGGAACGAGGCGCCGTGGATGGTCTTCTCGCCACCCGTGCCGTACATCTGGAGGAACTTGCGGTCCTTCTTCGTCTCGTCGTCGTCCAGGCGGTACATGCTGATCGCCGTGGACAGCTGCGGGGTGTAGCCGACGAACCAGGCGGACTTGTTGCCGTCCGTCGTACCGGTCTTGCCCGCCACCTGGCGGCCCTTCAGCTGGGCGTTGGTGCCGGTGCCCTTCTCGACCACGGTCTTCAGTACGTCGGTGACGTTGTCAGCGACCTTCGAGGTGAAGGCCTCCTCGGTCTTCTCGACGTCATCGTGCTGGAAGACGTTGCCGTCCTTGTTCGTGATCTTCTCGACCGAGTACGGGTCACGCTGCTCGCCGCTGGCCGCGAAGGTGGCGTACGCCCCGGCCATGCGGATCGCACTCGGGGACGAGGTGCCCAGGGAGAAGGACGGGAACCTGGAGCTGGCGAGGCTGGATTCCTTGATGCCGGCGCGAAGAACAGAGTCCTTCACCTTGTCGAGGCCGACATCCATGCCCAGTTGCACATAGGCGGAGTTGACGGACTCACGCATCGCCTCACGCAGGTCGATCTTGTAGCTCGGAGGGTTGTACGACTGCTGGCCGTCGTTCTGCTGCAGCCACTCCTTGCCCTTGTCGTCCTGCCAGTCCGTCCCGTCGTAATCCTTGATCTTCAGCTTGTTCTTGCCGCTGTAGAGACTCTTCGGGGACACGATGGTGCGATCGTCCTGCGCCTGATCCTTGAGCCCGTCAGGATTCCTGGCGCCCCAGGTCATGGCCGCCGCCAGAACGAAGGGCTTGAACGTCGAGCCCACCTGCGCGCCGGTCTGGTCGGCGTTGTTGGTGAAGTGCTTCGTCGCGTCCGTGCCGCCGTAGATGGCCTCGATGGCGCCATTCGCGGGGTTGACGGATGCTCCACCGAACTGGACGTATTTGTCCGTCTTCGGGCGCAGCTTCTCCTTGATGTTGGCCTTCTGCACCTTCTTCACCGAGGCCTCGAGGGCGTCGACCTTCTTCTTGTCGAAGGTCGTGTGGATCTCGTAGCCGCCCTGCCGGAGCTTGGTCTCGGTGATCCCGGTCTTGTCGCTGTTGTTGACGATGTACGAGTTGGCCAGGTCGACCAGGTAGCCGATCTGCCCGCCCAGCGCGGCGTTCGACCGCGGGCTCTGGGGATCGGGGAACTTGGTGTACTTGCCGCGCTCCGCCGCTGTCAGGCGCTTGTCCTTCACCTCTTCGTCGAGAATCCACTTCCAGCGGGACTCCGCGCGCTTGCGGTTGTTCGCCGCCGTTGCGGCCGGGTCGATCGACGGTGAACCGGCGGGGTCGTAGTAGGTGGCACCCTTCAGCACGGCCGCCAGGAAGGCACACTGGCTCGGGTCCAGCTTTGTGGCTTCCTCGTTGAAGTAGGCGCGCGCGGCAGCCTGGATACCGTAGGCGTTCCGTCCGTAGTAGGCCGAGTTCAGGTAGCCGGCCATGATGTCTTCCTTCGGTACCGAGGCACCGACCTTGACGGAGACGAACAGCTCCTTGAACTTGCGGGAGATCGTCTGCGACTGATCGTCCAGCATGGCGTTCTTCACGTACTGCTGGGTGATGGTGGAGCCACCCTGCGTCTGACCGCCCTTGGCCATGTTCACGAAGGCACGGGCAATACCTGTCGGGTCGACACCACTGTCGGACTCGAACGTCTTGTTCTCGGCCGACATCACCGCGTAGCGCATCTCCTTGGGGATCTGCGCGTAGCCGATGATCTGGCGGTTGGTCTCACCGCCCGTCGCGACCATCTGATCGCCGTTCGCCCAGTAGTAGACGTTGTTCTGCGCGGTCGCGGTCTTGGCTTCGTCCGGGACACCCACGAGGGCGTACGCGACACCCGCGACCGCGACAAGGCTGCCGCAGAAGCCGATGAAGAGACCCGTCACGAGCTTCCAGGACGGCACCCAGCGCGCGGCGCCGTACTTGCCGGCGCGTGGGTAGTCGACGATGCGCTTCTTGGAGGGCTCGGGGGCGCGGCCACGACCGCGTCCCGGCCCGCTGGGCCCAGGGGGGCCACCACGTCGGCCGCCCCCGCCTCCAGGGCCTCCGGGGCCGCCACGTCCGGCGCCCTCGGCGGCCCGGCGACGGCCGCCGCTGCCCTTCTGTGCGGCTCGACGTGCCTCGGCACGACTGCCGTACGGGCGCTCTTCACCCCCCGACTCATAGGAGTCGGAAGGAGACCCGGTGGCGCCTCGCGGTGCCGCGCGGCGGCCTGCGGACGGGTCGGGCTGACCGCGTCGGGCCGCGGCACGTCCGCCGCCCTGCGGCTGCGACGGTTTGCGACGGTGCTCGCTCATCGAACGATTACTCCTCGGGCAGGCGCACCTTTGCGCGCCTGGAAACGGCGGCTGGTTTCCGGTCCCCCCGAAGTACGGATGCGGTCGATCGCGCATTCACCCGTACTGCACCAAAGACGATGACGTCCTCAGTCGTCACTCGGTTCCCGGTGGTGTGCATGCCGCACAGACTACGCACCGTCAAAACCTGCCTAGCACCGAAGTTCACCCCAAATCAGGCAACTTGCTTCGTATGAATCAGTGATGTGACGCCGTTCACCATGGCACCTCTTGTCGCATCCGCAGAGGCGTTCTATCGTGCTGATGTATCGAGTCGATACATCAGCACGGCATAAACGTCGTGCTGACGAGGCAGCGACAGGGAGGAGGCGACGATGAGCCGGCGTGCCGGGATCCTCGAGTTCGCCGTACTCGGCCTGCTCCGCGAGTCCCCGATGCACGGCTATGAGCTGCGCAAACGACTCAACACATCACTGGGCGTCTTCCGTGCCTTCAGCTACGGAACGCTCTACCCCTGCCTCAAGACGCTGGTCGCCAACGGCTGGTTGATCGAGGAATCAGGATCCACACCAGAAGACGCCCTCACGGCAACGCTCGCGGGACGTCGCGCCAAGATCGTCTATCGATTGACGGCAGAAGGTAAGGATCACTTCGAGGAACTTCTCGCGCAGACGGGTCCCGACGCCTACGAGGACGAGCACTTCGCTGCTCGCTTCGCCTTCTTCGGGCAGACGTCACGCGATGTGCGCATGCGCGTACTGGAAGGCCGCCGCAGCCGTCTGGAGGAGCGCCTCGAGAAGATGCGCGCCTCACTGGCGCGCACCCGAGAGCGCCTCGACGACTACACGCTTGAGCTCCAGCGCCACGGAATGGAGTCCGTGGAGCGCGAAGTGCGCTGGCTGAACGAGCTCATCGAGAGTGAGCGAGCCGGACGGGACATCAAGACTTCCGCCTCCGAAGGCTCCGCTCAGCAGGACAACACATCTGGAGAGACGGGCGGCCT
This sequence comes from Streptomyces sp. NPDC005302, assembly GCF_040607345.1. Lineage (NCBI taxonomy): Bacteria > Bacillati > Actinomycetota > Actinomycetes > Kitasatosporales > Streptomycetaceae > Streptomyces > Streptomyces sp. NPDC005302. Next base: position 337,887 of record NZ_JBEXGN010000001.1, on the reverse strand, counting down.
GCCCCGGCACCGGGACAGCACCCGGCCGGATCCGTCCGACGACACCGCCACGTGAGACCCATTCGGGGTTTCACCGATACACACAGGGAGCAACCGGAATGGGTTCGGTTCGCGTAGCCATCGTCGGCGTGGGCAACTGCGCCGCCTCGCTGGTTCAGGGCGTCGAGTACTACAAGGACGCCGACCCGGCGGCCAAGGTACCCGGCCTGATGCACGTCCAGTTCGGCGACTACCACGTCGGTGACGTCGAGTTCGTCGCCGCGTTCGACGTCGACGCGAAGAAGGTCGGCCTCGACCTCTCCGACGCCATCGGTGCCAGCGAGAACAACACCATCAAGATCTGCGACGTCCCGAGCAAGGGCGTCACGGTCCAGCGCGGTCACACCCTGGACGGTCTCGGTAAGTACTACCGCATGACCATCGAGGAGTCCGCCGAGACCCCGGTCGACGTGGTCCAGGTCCTCAAGGACAAGCAGGTCGACGTCCTGATCTGCTACCTGCCCGTCGGTTCCGAGGCCGCGGCGAAGTTCTACGCCCAGTGCGCCATCGACGCCAAGGTCGCCTTCGTCAACGCCCTCCCGGTCTTCATCGCCGGCACCAAGGAGTGGGCGGACAAGTTCACCGAGGCCGGCGTCCCGATCGTCGGCGACGACATCAAGTCGCAGGTCGGCGCCACCATCACGCACCGCGTGATGGCGAAGCTGTTCGAGGACCGCGGTGTCCGTCTTGAGCGCACCATGCAGCTCAACGTCGGCGGCAACATGGACTTCAAGAACATGCTGGAGCGCGACCGCCTCGAGTCCAAGAAGATCTCGAAGACGCAGGCCGTCACCTCGCAGATCCCCGACCGCGACATGGGCGAGAAGAACGTCCACATCGGTCCCTCGGACTACGTGGCGTGGCTCGACGACCGCAAGTGGGCGTACGTCCGCCTCGAGGGCCGTGCCTTCGGTGACGTCCCGCTGAACCTGGAGTACAAGCTCGAGGTCTGGGACTCCCCGAACTCGGCCGGTGTCATCATCGACGCCCTGCGCGCCGCGAAGATCGCCAAGGACCGCGGCATCGGCGGCCCGATCCTCTCCGCGTCGAGCTACTTCATGAAGTCCCCGCCGGTCCAGTACTTCGACGACGAGGCCTTCGCCAACGTCGAGAAGTTCATCAAGGGCGAGGTCGAGCGCTAAAGCACAGCTCTTCGTGCTTGCTGTCGAAGGTCCCCGGGCACTGTGCTCGGGGACCTTCCCCGTATGTGAGGCTGTGCGCCATGGCTGTCGTGCGTGATCTGCGCGCCCTTCTGAGCCTTCAAGGGTTCAGACGTCTGCTCGGCGTACGCCTGCTGTCCCAGGGCGCCGACGGTGTCTTCCAGGTCGCCCTCGCCACCTACGTCGTCTTCTCCCCGGAGAACCAGACCTCGGCGGCCTCCATCGCGTCCGCCATGGCGGTCCTGCTGCTCCCGTACTCCCTCATCGGCCCCTTCGCGGGTGTCCTGCTGGACCGGTGGCGGCGCCGGCAGGTTTTTCTGTACGGCAATCTCCTGCGCACGGCGCTCGCGTGTGTGACCGCCGTTCTGATGCTGAGCCATGTCCCCGACTGGCTCTTCTACATCTCGGCGCTCTGCGTCACTGCGGTCAACCGCTTCGTCCTGGCCGGGCTGTCCGCCTCCCTTCCCCGTGTCGTCGACGCCGATCGCCTGGTGCTGGCCAACTCCCTTTCCCCCACCGCCGGAACGCTGGCCGCGACTCTGGGCGGAGGGATCGCGTTCGCCGTACGGCTGCTCGTCGCGGACTCGGACGCGGCGGTGGTCCTCGTCGGAGCAGCGCTGTATCTCTGCGCCGCCCTCGCCGCGGCGCGCATCGCTCCGGAACTCCTCGGACCGGACCGTGAGTTGGTCCACCTGAGTATCGCCAAGGCTCTCGCCGGCACAGCACGCGGTCTCGCCGCGGGTGTACGTCACCTCGCCCAGCCACCACGGCGGGAGGCGGCCTGGGCTCTGATGGCGATGACGCTCATGCGTTTCTGCTACGGCGCCCTGACCGTCATGCTGCTGATGCTCTGCCGCTACGCGTGGGCGTCTGGATCGGACGACGGGCTCGCCCTCCTGGGAGTCGCCGTGGGCGTCTCGGGGGCAGGCTTCTTCGTCGCGGCCTTGGTGACCCCCTGGGCGGCAGGGCGACTGGGCCCGGGCCGCTGGATCGCCGTCTGCGCCGCGGCCGCAGCGGTCCTGGAACCCGCGCTGTGCCTTCCCTTCGCGCCCACACCGGTGCTGGTCGCCGCGTTCGTGCTGGGAGTGACCACGCAGGGCGCGAAGATCGCGACGGACACGATCGTGCAGTCCTCGGTGGACGACGGCTTCCGCGGCCGGATCTTCTCCGTCTACGACGTCCTGTTCAACGTCGCGTTCGTGGGGGCGGCCGGAGTGGCCGCGCTGATGCTGCCTTCTGACGGCCGATCGACAGCCCTCGTTGCGACGGTGGCGGCGATCTACGCATGTATTGCGGCGGCTTTGGCCCGCTTTGAACTGCAGTAAGTGTCACATCAGTGCCACAGAGCCAATCCTGGCTACTGCGTTGTCGCTGGGGCCGGATAACTTACGTGCGTCTTATACGCGCCACGCGCCAGCGTTCCAATGGGGGGACTCCCAGTGACCACACCGCCGCCTCAGGGCCAGAACCCGTTCGCTCAGGGCCAGCAGCCATACGGCCCGCCGCCCCAGGGTCAGAACCCGTACGGCCAGCAGCCGCCCCAGGGCTACCCGCAGCAGCCCGGCCAGCCCGGCTTCCCCCCGCAGCAGCCCGCCGGCTTCGCCCCGGTCCCGCCGCAGCGCCCGAAGCGGAGCTTCAAGCAGTACCTGCGGATCGGCATCGTCGTCTGTGCGCTCATAGCCGCCGGCGTGGGCTACCTGGCGAGCCGGCACGACCCGGACACGGCCAAGGTCGGGGACTGCATGAGCATCAGCAACCCGGACAACGCGACCGACCCGGGCCTGAAGGTTGTCGACTGCGGCAACTCCAAGGCGAAGTTCAAGGTGGCCCAGAAGAAGAGCGACAACTCCGGTTGCGACCGCACCAAGTACGCCGAGTACACGGAGACGGGCGGCAGCGACGACTTCACCCTGTGCCTGTCGGAGTACTCCGCGAAGTAGTTCCGCCGTGATGCGAGGGGGCGGTGTTTCACGTGAAACACCGCCCCCTCGCGTGGTCCGGCGTCGATGTTTCACGTGAAACATCGACGCCGGACATCAGGTCTCAGCCCTGCTCGGCCCACCACTCCTTGAGCGCCGCCGTCGCCGCGTCGCGCTCCATCGGGCCGTTCTCCAGACGCAGCTCCAGCAGGAACTTGTACGCCTGACCGATCGCGGGGCCTGGTCCGATGTCCAGGATCTCCATGATCTGGTTGCCGTCGAGGTCCGGACGGATCGCGTCGAGTTCCTCTTGTTCCTGGAGCTGGCCGATGCGGTCCTCCAGTCCGTCGTACGCGCGGGAGAGGGCGGCAGCGCGGCGCTTGTTGCGTGTGGTGCAGTCGGAGCGCGTCAGCTTGTGAAGGCGGCCGAGGAGCGGGCCGGCGTCCCGGACGTAGCGCCGCACGGCCGAGTCCGTCCACTCGCCGGTGCCGTAGCCGTGGAAGCGCAGATGCAGCTCGACCAGATGTGAGACGTCCTTCACCAGGTCGTTCGAGTACTTGAGCGCCGTCATCCGCTTCTTGGTCATCTTGGCGCCGACGACCTCGTGGTGGTGGAACGACACCCGGCCGTCGTCCTCGAAGCGACGGGTCCGGGGCTTCCCGATGTCGTGCAGCAGCGCGGCGAGCCGGAGGACCAGGTCGGGCCCGTCCTCCTCCAGCGCCATCGCCTGTTCCAGGACGATCAGTGTGTGCTCGTACACATCCTTGTGCCGGTGGTGCTCATCACTCTCCAGCCGCAGCGCGGGAAGCTCGGGCAGCACGTACTCGGCGAGGCCGGTGTCGACGAGCAGCGTGAGGCCCTTGCGGGGGTGGGCGGACAGGATGAGCTTGTTCAGCTCGTCCCGCACCCGCTCGGCCGAGACGATCTCGATACGTGCGGCCATGTCCGTCATGGCCGTGATGACCTCGGGCGCCACCTCGAAGTCGAGCTGCGCCGCGAACCGCGCGGCCCGCATCATGCGCAGCGGATCGTCGGAGAAAGAGGCCTCCGGAGTACCGGGCGTGCGCAGGACGCGCGCGTCCAGGTCCTCGAGGCCGCCGTGGGGGTCGATGAACTCCTTCTCCGGCAGTGCGACAGCCATCGCGTTCACCGTGAAGTCCCGACGGACGAGGTCTTCCTCGATGGAGTCGCCGTAGGACACCTCGGGCTTGCGTGAGGTCCGGTCGTACGCCTCGGAGCGATACGTGGTGATCTCGATCTGGAACGCCTGCTCCACATCACCCACGCGGGCATCCTTCTGCGCACCCACGGTGCCGAACGCGATCCCGACCTCCCACACGGCGTCCGCCCACGGCCGGACGATCTTCAGCACGTCCTCGGGCCGGGCGTCCGTCGTGAAGTCCAGGTCATTGCCGAGCCGGCCGAGGAGCGCGTCCCGGACCGAGCCGCCGACCAGGGCGAGTGAGAACCCCGCCTCCTGGAAACGGCGGGCGAGCTCGTCGGCGACAGGGGACACCCGCAACAGTTCACTCACCGCGCGGCGCTGCACCTGACTCAGGGCGCTGGGATTGTCTTCATTGGCGTTCGGCACAACAGAAAAGGGTACGTGGCCGGGACGCCGGGAAGCGCCTCGATAAAACTTGTACCGGCGTCCGCCTTTTCTCAGGCACAGATAGGCCCACATACGGGACAGTCGGTGCTCTCCGCCGATCTTGTGGACCACTCCGCGGCACTTACTCTCAGCGCGCATCGTTACCATGCGTGGACGCACATTCCGACGACCACTGACGACGACGAGGGACGGGCGAGCGCGTGGCCGAGGCGGCAGACATCCAGGGGACGAGTCCCTCACCTGCCCGTCGGTGGCTCCGGCGCAGCGGTGTACTGCTGGCCGGGGCGCCGTTGCTGGCCGGGCTGCTCCAGCTGCCGCTCGGCGTGCCCGCACAAGCCTCCGAGAAGGCCTCTGTGGCCGATGCCGCGGGGTCGGGCGGGGTGGACATCAGTATCGACTCGCTCAGCCCCAGTGCCCCCACAGACGGCGACACGGTCACGGTCTCCGGTTCGGTCACCAACAGGAGCAAGCAGACCGTCACCGACGCCCACGTGGGGATCCGTGTGGGCTCGTCCCCGCTGACCACGCGCTCCGCCATCGACACCGCCGCGAAGCTCACCAGCTTCCAGCCGGGTCTCGATGCTGCGGAGGTCAGCGGCAAGTACGTCGAGAAGGTCGCCCGGCTCGCCGCGGGCAGCTCGCAGAACTTCAGCATCTCGGTACCCGTCAAGGATCTCGACCTGGGCGACGACGGTGTCTACCAGCTCGGTGTCTCGCTCACGGGGCGGACGACGGCCCAGCAGTGGGACCAGGTTCTGGGCATCAAGCGGACGTTCCTTCCGTGGCAGCCCGACGAGGCGGACACGAAGACGAAGACGACGTATCTCTGGCCGCTGATCTCCTCGGTCCACCTCACGGCCGAGACCGGCTCGGACGAGCAGCAGACGCGTGTGTTCAAGAACGACGACCTGGCGAAGGAGATCGCCCCCGGCGGCCGGCTGGACCAGCTCCTGTCGCTGGGCAGCGGGCTCGACGTCACATGGGTGCTGGACCCGGACGTGCTGGCCTCGGTCGATGCCATGAGGGGCGGCTACCGCGTCCAGCAGGCGGATGGCACGACCGTGGCCGGAAGCGAGAAGAACCGGGCGTTGGCCAAGGCATGGCTCGACAAGCTCGAGAAGTCGGTCCAGGGGCAGAAGATCGTCGCGCTCCCCTTCGCCGACCCTGACATCGCGTCCATCGCCCACAGCGGCAAGATCACGGGCTCCCTGAGCCGCCTGAAGGACGCCACCGATGTGGCTTCCGACACCGTCTACTCGATCGTCCATGTGAAGCCCAGTACGGACTTCACCTGGCCGGTGGAGGGGGCGATCGACCCGTCGATCGTGAACGTGGCGACTTCGGCGGGGGCGGACAAGGTGATCGCCCGCAGCGACAGTGTGCGTGAGACGGGCGGACTGGCGTACACCCCGAGTGCCGCCCGTCCCATCGGCGGCGGTACGACGGCGGTCGTGGCGGACGAACGGCTGTCGACCGCGTTCCAGGGCGACATGCTCAAGGCCGGCAGCTCCACACTCGCCGTCCAGAAGTTCCTCGCTCAGAGCTTGATGATCAACCTCCAGGACGCGGACCAGCGCAGCATCGTCGTCGCGCCGCAACGTATGCCCACCGCCAGCCAGGCGCAGACCATGGCCGCGGCTCTGAGGACGCTCCAGCAGGGGAACTGGTCGGAGTTCCAGGGACTGGCGGCTGCCGCCAAGGCCAAGCCGGACCCGGGCGCCACCACGCGGGTGCCCTCCGCCTCTTCGTACCCGACCGCCCTGAAGCACCAGCAGCTGCCGGCTTCGGCCTTCGACTGGATGCAGGCCACGCAGACCAAGCTCGACAAGTTCAAGGTGATCCTCACCGACAGGTCGCGTGTGGTCACGCCCTTCGGCCTGGCCATGGACCGAGGGATGTCGACGTCCTGGCGGGGCCGCCCCGACGAGGCGGACACCTTCCGCGACGGTGTGGAGGCCTACCTGGACGGGCTCACCGGGCTGGTGCATCTCATCAAGAAGTCGGACGCGAAACTCTCCGGTCGCAGCGCCACGATCCCCGTGACCGTCCAGAACAACCTCGTCCAGGGTGTCGACCACCTCATGCTGCGCCTCACCTCGCAGCAGCCGACCCGCCTCAAGATCGGCAACGGCCCGTACGACGAGCAGTCGATCAAGGTCGCGGGTGAGCACAGTCAGTCGGTGAAGTTCCCCACCTCCACCAAGGCCAACGGCCCGGTGAAGGTCGTCGCGCAGCTCTACACCGAGGACGGGCAGCCCTACGGCGATCCGGTGCCTTTCGAGGTCAAGGTCACTGAGATCACCTCCACGGTCATGCTCGTCATCGGAGGCGGTGTCCTGCTCCTCGTGCTCGCCGGCTTCCGGATGTACACGCAGCGCAAGCGCGCGGCGGCCCGGCTGACCGAGGAGGGGCCCGAGGACGGGCCGGAGGCCGAGGGCGTGAACAAGGACACGGACGGCACCGTAGAGACGGAGGACACCGACGACTCCGAGGCCGGTCCTGAGAGCACATCCGGCCCGAAGTCGGTGGCTGACGACCCGGAGCACCCGAGTGACCCGACGCCGGACACCGCAGCGGAAAGCGCCGACCCGTCCGGCACGGGTGAGAGAGTGGACCGTTGAGCGATGTCGTGGCCGGTGGGCCCGGGGACGATGAGGTGGGGTAACCATGAACGCGCCGTACGACGGTGACCGCGGTCAGGGCGCGGGGCCCTCGGGTTATCCCGAGGAGTACCCGGACCAGGACGCGGGCCGCTCCGGCTACCCCGAGGGCACGCCGGAGCCCGGCCAGATGCCGCCGGGGCATCCCGCGGACATGTACCTCCAGGACGCCTACGACCAGGATCCCTACCGGGGGCAGGACCTCTCGGCGCAGGACCCGGTGACGGAGGCGCTCTACGACCGCGCCGCGCACCCTCCGCCGCCCCCCGGTTCGTACTACCCGCAGCAGCCGCTCTACGCCCAGCCGCCCACGTCGCAGTACGCCCCCGACCCGAGGGTGTGGGCCCAGACGCCCCCTCCCGAGCCGGCGGGACCGACCCGGCACCTGCCGTACGGCGACGACGCCCGGACCACCCAGTACGTGGGCGTGGACGACCTGGTCACCCAGGCCGGCGAGGAGCAGCATGAGCCCGACGCCTTCGCGCACCTCTTCCGCGACCAGCAGCAGGGTGGCGTCCGCAACGCCTATGCCTCGACCGCCGTCCCGGCCCCGGCACCCGAACCTGCTCCGCCTGTTGCCGAACCCCCGATGGCTCCGCCGCCCGCTGCGGCCACCACGTCGGGCGGCCGGTCCTCAGGCTTGCTGAAGTCCAGCGCGGTCATGGCGGCGGGCACCCTGGTGTCCCGTCTCACCGGCTTCGTCCGCACCATGATCATCACGGCCGCTCTCGGCGCGGCGACCCTCGGTGACGCCTGGACCGTCGCGTACACGCTGCCGACGATGATCTACATCCTGACAGTCGGCGGCGGACTCAACTCCGTGTTCGTGCCCCAGCTGGTGCGATCCATGAAGGAGGACGACGACGGGGGCGAGGCGTACGCCAACCGCCTGCTGACGCTCGTCATGGTCGCCCTCGGTGTGATCGTCACCGCCGCGGTCTTCATCGCGCCGCTGCTGATCCAACTGATGTCGGACCCCATCGCGAGCAACGCAGCGGCGAACAACGTGGCGGTCACGTTCGCCCGGTACTGCCTGCCCACGATCTTCTTCATGGGCGTCCACGTGGTCATGGGCCAGATTCTCAACGCCCGCGGGAAGTTCGGCGCGATGATGTGGACCCCGGTCCTGAACAACATCGTCATGATCTTCACCTTCGGAACCTTCCTCTGGGTCTACGGGACCGCGCGGCACTCCGGCATGACCGTGACCAACATCCCGCCGGACGGCGTCCGTCTCCTGGGCATCGGCACCCTGCTCGGCCTCGTCGTTCAGGCCGGGGCGATGGTTCCCTACCTGCGCGAGGCAGGCTTCCGGTTCCGTCCGCGCTTCGACTGGCGCGGTCACGGGCTCGGGAAGGCGATCCATCTGGCCAAGTGGACCGTGCTCTTCGTCCTCGCCAACCAGGCGGGCGTCATCGTCGTCACCCAGCTCGCGACCGCCGCGCAGAAGGCCTCGGGCAAGGGCGGAACAGGCATCCTGGCCTACTCCAACGCCCAGCTGATCTGGGGTATGCCGCAGGCGATCATCACGGTTTCCGTGATGGCGGCCATGCTTCCGCGCATCTCGCGAGCGGCCCACGACGGTGACCCGGGTGCCGTACGCGACGACATTTCACAGGGTCTGCGGACGTCCGCGGTGGCGATCGTCCCCGTGTCCTTCATGTTCATCGCCCTGGGCATCCCCATGTGCACCCTTCTCTTCGGCTCCAGCGGCCTCCAGGCCGCCGAGTCCCAGGGCTACGTGCTCATGGCCTTCGCGCTCGGTCTCATCCCGTTCTCGGTGCAGTACGTGATCCTGCGCGGCTTCTACGCCTACGAGGACACCCGCACCCCCTTCTACAACACGGTGATCGTGGCCGGCGTCAACGCCGCCGCGTCCGCCGTCTGTTACGTGGTGCTGCCCGCCCAGTGGGCCGTCGTCGGCATGGCCGGCGCGTACGGTCTGGCGTACGCCGTGGGTGTCGGAGTGGCCTGGCAGCGGCTGCGCAGGCGGCTGGGCGGCGACCTGGACGGCGCGCGAGTACTGCGTACGTACGCGCGTCTGTGCCTGGCGTCCATCCCGGGCGCCGTGGTGGGCGGCGCGGTCGGCTTCGCGGTCACCAGGGTTCTCGGCCATGGAGCGATCGGCTCGATCGCGGCACTCGTCGCCGGATCGATCGCCCTGCTGGGCGTGTTCTACGTCGCGGCGCGCAAGATGCGTATCGAAGAGCTCAATTCAATGGTCGGAATGGTCCGCGGGCGCCTGGGGCGCTGAGGCGGGGGTACGCGCACAACCATCGTCCGTCGTCGCGTGTCGTGCATAGCGCCGGACTGTGGGCACAATTGGTTTCTGCGTCGGACAGTGCGCAATGGATGGGGAGGCAGGGACGACGGTGGCGGAACGGAGCACGTCTGCCGTCGACGTGGCAGACAACAGCGGTGACGAGCCGCTGACCGCGAAGGCGGACCAGTCCACGTCCGACGGGGTGGCCCAGGACCGGGAGCGGGAAACGGACAGCGAAGAGGCACAGGGGAGCGGCGGGACCGAGAGTCCCGGGAAGGCCTCACCGCCCGAACTGCACAGTGGTCACAAACTCGCGAGGCGCTATCGCCTCGAAGAGTGTGTCACCCGTCTGGACGGTTTCAGCAGTTGGCGTGCGGTGGACGAGAAGCTCCGCCGTGCCGTCGGTGTCCATCTGCTGCCCGCCGACCATCCGCGGGCCCGTTCGGTACTCGCGGCGGCCCGTTCCTCGGCCCTGCTGGGGGATCCCCGCTTCGTCCAGGTCCTGGACGCCGTCGAGGAGAACGACCTCGTCTATGTGGTCCACGAATGGCTGCCGGACGCCACGGAGCTGACCGCCCTCCTCGCCTCGGGCCCCCTCGAGGTGCACGAGGCCTACCAGATGGTCAGTCAGGTCTCCCAGGCGATGGCCGCGGCACACCGCGAGGGCCTCGCGCATCTGCGGCTCACGCCGGGTGCCGTGCTGCGTACGTCGTCCGGGCAGTGGCGCATCCGCGGGCTCGCCGTGAACGCCGCGCTGCGTGGGATCAGTTCCGACACCCCCCAGCGCACCGACACCGAGGCGATCGGCGCACTCCTGTACGCCTCGCTCACCCAGCGCTGGCCGTACGAGAGCGACGCCTACGGCCTCTCGGGGCTGCCCAAGGGTGTCGGCCTGATCGCACCCGACCAGGTGCGCGCCGGAGTCCACCGCGGCCTGTCGGAGCTCGCCATGCGTGCGCTCGCCAACGACGGCGCGACCGCCTCCCGGCACGAGTCCCCGTGCACGACGCCGGAGGAGCTCGTGAAGGCGATCAGCGAGATGCCCCGCATCCGCCCGCCGGAGCCCGCGTTCACGGCCCCGCCCGAGTACCAGCGCACCTCGTACCAGCAGGGCACCTACGGCCGCCAGGGTCCTCCCGGCGCCACACAGCCCGTGTCGGCCCCGCCTCCGCCGCTGCAGAGCCGCACCGGCAAGGCTCTCAAGTGGGCCGTGTCCGCGCTGCTCATCGCCGCGTTGGGACTGGGAAGTTGGCAGCTCGCCGACGCGCTCATGGAGCAGGGCAACAAGTCCGACGACACCAAGCAGACGCACACGACGGACGGCAACGACAAGAACGGCGACCAGACCAAGCCGGTCAGGCCGATCAAGATCCAGAACGCGCAGGAGTACGTCGCCGAGGGTTCCGCACAGGCTGCCGGAGACGTGGCCAAGACCTTCGACGGAGACAGCAACACGTACTGGCGCACCAAGAAGTACAACGCCGGACCCAAGCTCGCGCCGTACAAACCCGGCGTGGGCATCGTCTACGACCTGGGTTCGGCCCAGACGCTGTCGGCCGCCTCGATAGGGCTTCGGTACGCGGGCGACCACACGACCGTCCACCTCTACGCAGCCGATTCCCTGGCGCCCTCGGCATCCGTCGACGGGATGAAGGAGATCGGCACGGCCACCACGACCGGCACCACCATGAAGGTGAAGGCGTCCAAGTCGGTGAAGACGCAGTACGTCCTGCTGTGGATCACCGACGTGCCGAACGCTCCCAGCGACGGCTACAGCAGCGCCGGCTACAAACAGGCCGTCACGGACGTGAAGTTCACCGGCTGACGCTCGTCGACGAGGGGGAGGGGGTCCGATGGCCGATGAAGCCGCGTTCGGCGAAGCAAGCGACAAGGATCTCCTCGCCCGTCACGTGGACGGCGATCCTGATGCCTTCGGCGAGCTTGTAAGGCGTCATCGCGACCGCCTCTGGGCGGTGGCCCTGCGAACGCTGGGAGACCGCGAGGAGGCCGCTGACGCCGTCCAGGACGCCCTCGTCTCCGCCTACCGGGCCGCGCATACCTTTCGCGGGCAGTCGGCCGTCACGACCTGGCTGCACCGCATCACGGTGAACGCATGCCTGGACCGGGCCCGCAAGGCGGCGTCGCGACGGACCTCCCCCGTGGACGACACCCAGCGCCTGGAGCAGCTCCTGGAGCCGCACGAGTCGGCTTCCGCTCCGGCCGAGCGCAACGACCTGCACCGTGAACTCATAGCCGCGCTGGGCACGCTCCCCGCCGACCAGCGTGCCGCCCTCGTCCTGGTGGACATGCAGGGATACCCCGTGGCGGAGGCGGCTCGCGTGCTCGATGTGCCGACCGGCACCGTGAAGAGCCGCTGCGCTCGCGGCAGAGCCAGACTTCTCCCCCTCCTCACGCACCTCCGGACGGAGAGCCCGGACGACGAGGGGGCCAAGAAGTCGGGCGAGGGAAGGAACCGGACGCAGGGGACATCCGTCCCACCGGCAGCGGGGCCGCACGACGCGGGCCCCCGTGACGCGGGACCGAGCGATTCAGCTGCTGTGAAGGGCGGAGGTGGGCGAGCGTGACATCCACGACGGATACGGCCGGGCACCCGGATGTCGCCGAGATCTCCGACCTCACCGAAGGTCTGCTTCCGCCGTCCCGCTCGGATGACGTGCGACGGCATCTCGACGACTGCGCCCTCTGCGCCGACGTGTACGACTCCCTGGAGGAGATCCGCGGACTGCTCGGGACCCTGCCCGGCCCACAGCGCATGCCGGACGATGTCGCCGGCCGGATCGATGCCGCCCTGGCCGCGGAAGCCCTGCTGAATGCGACGCTGCCCGACGAAGCATCTGACAGCGACGCTCCGCACACCCATGTTTCACGTGAAACATCGACGACGGATCGCCCCTCCGGGCACCCGCGCGCCAGGACCGGGCCGGGCCGCCCGCATCGGGCGCGCCGCGGGCGACGTGGAACGGTCGCGCTGCTCGGCACCGCCTTCGCCGCCGCCGCGCTGGGCGTGAGCGTCATCCTCGTGCAGTCGCTGGGTGGCAACGACTCCGACAAGGGCAACCCCAGCGCCCGTCGGCAGGAGTCGAACGCGCAGGACACCTTCTCCGAAGGCTCGCTGAAGAGCGATGTCTCGGACCTTCTCGCGAAGACCAAGAAGGCACCTGCGCCCTCGGACAGTGCCAAGCCCTGGGGTGCGCAGTCGGAGGACGGCGGCGTCGGCACTTTCATGACACCCACGCTTCCCGTTCCGGACTGCGTCGAGCAGGGTGCCGGAGACAGCGGAACCCTCCTCGGCGCCGAAGCGGGCACGTACAGGGGGAAGGACGTGTTCCTTCTCGTGCTGACCGACCCCTCCGACAGCACGAAGGTCACGGCTCGCATCGTCGACGCCGGCTGCGCGACGCAGGCCTCCCCGAAGCCCGGCAAGCTCCTGCTGACGCGGTCGTACGCCCGGTCCTGAGCGCGTTGGTCAAGCAGCCGCCGACATGCCGGAGCCCCCTTCAGGGCACCCGTGGAATCGGGCGGCCTTGTGCCTGGACTGCGCTTGGTATCTCTGTGCGGAAGCCCATCTCCGTGTGCCCGGACACAGTGGGAATTGAAGCCCCTTAGGATCCGTTGGGTGGGGTGAGAGTACTGAGTGAGGCTCCCACCGGAACGCAGCAGTCTCCAGAGACGAGGAATGAAGCCGTGAGCGACGTCCGTAACGTGATCATCATCGGGTCCGGGCCCGCCGGCTACACGGCGGCGCTCTACACCGCGCGCGCGTCGCTGAAGCCGCTGGTCTTCGAGGGCGCCGTCACCGCGGGTGGTGCGCTCATGAACACCACCGAGGTGGAGAACTTCCCCGGTTTCCAGGACGGCGTCATGGGCCCGGACCTCATGGACAACATGCGCGCCCAGGCCGAGCGCTTCGGCGCCGAGCTGGTGCCGGACGACGTGGTCGCCGTCGACCTGACGGGCGAGATCAAGACCGTCACGGACACCGCCGGTACGGTGCACCGCGCCAAGGCCGTCATCGTCACCACCGGCTCGCAGCACCGCAAGCTCGGCCTCCCCAACGAGGACACGCTCTCCGGGCGCGGCGTCTCCTGGTGCGCGACCTGTGACGGCTTCTTCTTCAAGGACCAGGACATCGCCGTGATCGGTGGTGGCGACACCGCGATGGAGGAGGCCACCTTCCTCTCGCGCTTCGCGAAGTCCGTGACCATCGTGCACCGCCGGGACAGCCTCCGTGCTTCCAAGGCGATGCAGGAGCGCGCCTTCGGCGACCCGAAGATCAAGTTCGTGTGGGACAGCGAGGTGGCCGAGATCAAGGGCGACCCGAAGCTCGCCGGCCTGACGCTGCGCAACCTCAAGACCGGTGAGACCTCTGAGCTTCCGGTGACGGGTCTGTTCATCGCGATCGGTCACGACCCGCGCACCGAGCTCTTCAAGGGTCAGCTCGACCTCGACGGGGAGGGCTACCTGAAGGTCGCCGCACCGTCGACCCGGACGAACCTGACCGGTGTCTTCGGCGCCGGTGACGTCGTCGACCACACGTACCGCCAGGCGATCACAGCGGCGGGCACCGGCTGCTCCGCCGCCCTCGACGCCGAGCGCTACCTCGCTGCCCTCGCGGACAGCGAGGCGGCCACCGCGGCCGCCACCGTCTGATCCCCCGTCCGCCCCACCGCAACAACGAATTAAGGAGCCCGCCGTGGCCGGCACCCTGAAGAACGTGACTGACGACTCCTTCGAGCAGGACGTCCTCAAGAACGACAAGCCCGTTCTGGTGGACTTCTGGGCCGCCTGGTGCGGACCCTGCCGTCAGATCGCCCCGTCGCTGGAGGCCATCGCCGCCGAGTACGGCGACAAGATCGAGATCGTCAAGCTCAACATCGACGAGAACCCGGGTACGGCCGCCAAGTACGGCGTCATGTCGATCCCGACCCTGAACGTCTACCAGGGTGGCGAGGTCGCCAAGACCATCGTCGGCGCGAAGCCGAAGGCCGCGATCGTGCGGGACCTCGAGGACTTCATCTCCGAGTAGTCGAAGACGGCCGCACGCGGCGCATGTTTCACGTGAAACAAGAAAGGGCCGACCTGAAGAGGTCGGCCCTTTCGCTTGTCTCGGCACACGCCGCTCACCGTGTCTGTGGTCCCCCGGGGGGGGCCACAGGCAGCGGACCGAGCGCCCCCGGATGTCACAGGGGACGGAGCGCTGGTTCCTTCTGTACGGCTCCGAGGAGGCGATCCAGCGCCATCTCCACGTCTTCCTTCCAGGAGAGCGTCGTCCGCAGCTCCAGCCTCAGACGGGGGAAGGTGGGATGGGGTCGCACCGTCTTGAACCCCACCGCGAGGAGGTGGTCGGCAGGGAGCACACAGGCAGGCTCCTTCCACCGGGCGTCGCCGAAAGCCTCGATCGCTTTGAAGCCTCGCTGGAGCAGATCCTTGGCGACCGTCTGGACCATCACTCTGCCCAGTCCCTGCCCCTGGTACCCCGGCATGATGAACGACGTGATGAGCTGAACCGCGTCCGGTGACACGGGGCTTGTGGAGAACGCCGTGGACCGCGGGACGTAGGCCGGCGGCGCGTAGAGAATGAAACCCACCGCGACGTCATCCACGTAGACCACCCGGCCGCAGGATCCCCAGTCCAGCAGGACCGCGGAGATCCACGCCTCCTTCTCCGACGCGGCTGTGCCGGCCTTTACCGCGGCCTCGCCGCTGACGGGATCCAGCTCCCAGAAGACACACGACCGACAACGCTGGGGAAGGTCCGAAAGGTTGTCCAGCGTGAGCGGTACGAGCCGACGCCCCATGAAGGATCTTCCTCGCTTCCTTCCCCCGCGGCGTCACGGGCGGATGTCAGATGGCTCCGCTCCTTGAGCAGGCTGCCGACGAACCCTCCGACGGCCCCCAAGCCCAGCCCTGCGGTGACCAGTCCGGTACGGCTCACGGTGTGCATGGCCCCCGCCTCCCCGATGAAGGTGCTGCCAGGTGAATGCGCCATACCCATCGCATCGTATCCACGAAGCGATTCCATCGATACCGACGGAAAGCAAAGAGCGGGCCGTGTCCGGTAACGCCGGACACGGCCCGCCCCGCGCTGGTGGACCGACCGGAGATCGGTCCACCAGAAGCCGACTCAGGCCTCCGTGTCGTCGGAGCCGTCGTCCAGAAGGCTCTTCTGAAGGACCGGTCCCTCGCCGGGAGCGAAGGAACCGAGGATGCGCTCAAGGTCTTCCATCGAAGCGAACTCGACAGTGATCTTGCCCTTCTTCTGCCCCAGGTCGACCTTCACCCGCGTCTCGAAGCGATCCGACAGACGCGTCGCCAGCTCACTCAACGCGGGAGAGACACGACCGCCGGCCCGCGGACCCTTGGCGCGCTGAGCCGACTGAGGACGCGACCCCATGAGAGTGACGATCTCCTCCACGGCTCGCACCGAGAGTCCCTCCGCCACGATGCGGTGGGCCAGGCGGTCCTGCTCCTCCGAGTCGTCGACGGAGAGGAGCGCACGCGCGTGACCGGCGGAGAGAACCCCGGCGGCGACACGGCGCTGAACCGACGGCGAGAGCTTCAGCAGACGCAGGGTGTTGGAGACCTGCGGACGCGAACGTCCGATCCGGTCGGCCAGCTGGTCGTGCGTGCAGTTGAAGTCCTTGAGCAACTGGTCGTAGGCGGCGGCCTCTTCCAGCGGGTTCAGCTGGGCACGGTGCAGGTTCTCCAGCAGCGCGTCCAGGAGGAGCTTCTCGTCGTCCGTGGCGCGGACGATCGCGGGGATGGCCTCGAGTCCCGCCTCGCGACAGGCCCGGAAACGCCGCTCGCCCATGATGAGCTCGAAGCGCGACGGACCGACCTGCCGCACGACGACAGGCTGGAGAAGCCCGACCTCCTTGATGGAGGTGACGAGTTCGGCCAGAGCGTCCTCGTCGAACACCTCACGCGGCTGGCGCGGGTTCGGGGTGATGAAGTCCAGGGGCAGCTCGGCGAAATGAGCACCAACCGGCGCCGGCAGCTCATCCGCGGATCCGCTCGAAGACGGCTCCTCGGTTTCCTGTGAAACAGGCGGCAACGTCGTCACCTTGGCCGCCGCCACCCCGCGCTCCGCGGTCAGGACAGGGCCGGCAGTCGGCGTCATGGACGCCCCGTTCCCCGAACCGCTCACACGCTCACCTGTAGGAGCCGCGGGGATCAATGCGCCAAGACCCCGTCCCAACCCCCTTCGTCGCTCGCTCACTGGATCCCCTCCACCGTGTTCCGATCGTTCTGTGCGCCCGCGTGGGCATGTTGTGCGTCGTACGACACTCCGGCTCCGCGGAGGGCGATCTCTCGCGCCGCCTCCAGGTACGAGAGAGCACCGCTCGAACCCGGATCGTAGGTCAGGACCGTCTGCCCGTAGCTCGGAGCCTCGGAGATGCGGACCGAGCGCGGAATGCTCGTCCGCAGTACCTCTTCGCCGAAGTGGCTGCGCACCTCGTCCGCGACCTGGGACGCCAGACGCGTCCGGCCGTCGTACATGGTGAGCAGAATCGTCGAGACGTGGAGGTTGGGGTTGAGGTGCCCGCGCACCAGGTCCACGTTGCGCAGAAGCTGTCCCAGGCCTTCCAGTGCGTAGTACTCGCACTGGATGGGGATGAGGACCTCCGCGCCGGCGACAAGCGCGTTGACGGTCAGCAGACCGAGCGACGGCGGGCAGTCGATGAGGATGTAGTCCAGCGGCTGCTCATACGCCAGGATCGCGCGTTCCAGTCGGCTCTCTCGAGCCACCAACGACACCAGCTCGATCTCCGCACCGGCGAGATCGATCGTCGCGGGAGCGCAGAAGAGACCCTCGACATCAGGGACCGCCTGAACCACTTCGGAGAGCGGCCTGCTGTCGATCAGCACGTCGTAGATCGACGGGACCTCGGCGTGATGGTCGATGCCCAGCGCGGTGGAGGCATTGCCCTGAGGGTCGAGGTCGATCACCAGGACGCGGCCGCCGTGCAGGGCCAGCGAGGCAGCAAGGTTGACCGTGGTCGTGGTCTTACCCACCCCACCCTTCTGGTTGGCGACCACCATGACTCGGGTCTGCTCGGGCCGTGGCAGGCCCTCGCCGGCGCGACCTAGCGCCTCCACAGCCAGTTGGGCAGCACGACCGATGGGAGTGTCGTCCATAGGGGGCGGTGTTTCACGTGAAACATCCTCCCCCATCGACTCGGTACGGGGACCGGGGACCGGATCGGTCATCGGTCCCGCGATGTTGGCGTCGGACCGCAAGGATTCACTCTCCTCGACTTCAGGCTCGCAATGAACAGAGCCTCCCATGCGATCGGGGTCGTGAACCAGCGAGGCCCGTTGTTCTGTGGAGAAATCCACCTCTGTGGACAACTCCGCACCCTCTCCGAGTGAACCGAGAGGCTTTCGGTCGCGAGGTTCGGCCGCAGCGCGGCCACGACTGATGATGCCGTGCAACAGTGAGCGACGTTTCACGTGAAACACGATGCCTAGCCGCTGGGGTCATCGCGGCGCGACACTCCGAGATGGGTAGGTATGCCTGCTTGTGTGGAGTACGCCCCGCCCTCAGGGTCGACCAGCGAGAGTGACAAAGAACTCCCCTCCACGAGACAGCAAAACTCCCGGTCCCCTACCCAGGGAACCGGGAGCAGCGATGTTGACTACCGCTGGGCGTCAGCGGCGGCGTCGCGTTCGGCCCGTCCTGGCCGCCTTGGCGCGCTTGGCGGCGAAACGCACACCGCCGGGGCTCTCGCCCACTTCGACGCGCACAACCGTGGACAGCGGGTCCACGATCCCCTCACCCACATGCAGAACGGAGGTCTCCACGGCGCCGAGCTTGCTGAGCGCGGTGGAAGCGGCCTTCAGCTCCTCCTCGGCGGTGTCCCCCTTGAGGGCAAGCATCTCGCCGTACGGGCGGAGCAGCGGGACGCCCCAGGCGGCGAGCCGGTCGAGCGGGGCGACCGCCCGGGCCGTCACCACGTGCACCGGCTGGAGCGTGCCCATGACCTCCTCGGCACGGCCGCGCACGACGGTCACATGGTCGAGACCGAGGAGTTCCACGACCTCGGTGAGGAAGGTCGTCCGCCGCAGAAGCGGCTCAAGCAGCGTGATCTTGAGGTCTTCCCTGACGAGTGCCAGCGGGATGCCGGGCAGTCCCGCACCGGAGCCGACGTCGCATACGGTCACGTTCTCGGGCACGACCTCGGAGAGCACCGCGCAGTTCAGCAGGTGCCGCTCCCACAGCCGGGGCACCTCGCGGGGGCCGATCAGTCCGCGCTGCACTCCCGCCTCGGCCAGCAGCTCCGCGTACCGGACCGCGTCCTCGAAGCGATCGCCGAATACCTCGCGCGCCTGCTCCGGCGCGGGGGGAAGCTCCGCTGCCTCCGTCACGGGGGACCGTCCTTCCGTACCGCTTGAGCGCTCTGGGCGCTGATCACCAGGACTACCAGGGACTAACAGCTGTCGAGGAGCGCGGGTGCGCGTACCGCCTCCGGCGTTCCATGTCGGGACACAGCTGCAGGGGGACTACCAGGCTGACAAAGTTCGGCCCCGTCTGCGCAACAGACGGGGCCGAGGGAGCGTACGTACCGATCAGGCGGGGAGCACGACGACGAAGCGCTGCGGCTCCTCGCCCTCGGACTCGCTGCGCAGGCCCGCGGCCTTGACCGCGTCGTGCACGACCTTGCGCTCGAAAGGCGTCATCGCGTCCATCTTGACCGGCTCGCCGGAGCTCTTGACCTCGGCGGCGGCCTTGGCCCCCAGCTCGGAGAGCTCCTCACGCTTCTGAGCGCGGAAGCCCGCGATGTCCAGCATCAGCCGGCTGCGGTCCCCGGTCTCCCGGTGCACGGCCAGACGCGTGAGCTCCTGGAGTGCCTCCAGCACCTCGCCGTCGCGGCCGACCAGCTTCAGCAGGTCGCGGCCGGCCGAGTCGCTGATGATCGAGACAGCGGCACGGTCGGCCTCGACGTCCATGTCGATGTCGCCGTCGAGGTCGGCGATGTCGAGCAGACCTTCGAGGTAGTCCGCCGCGATCTCGCCTTCCTGCTCCAGGCGGGTCAGGGTGTCGCCCTCAGCGGCGGCGGAGGTGGTGCCTTCCGTCACGGGATGGACTCCTTCTTACTTCTTGGACGGGGACTTGGGCCGCTGTGGGCCCTTGCGCTGTCCGGACTGGGCCTTGCTGCGGGTACCGGCGGCGGGCTTCGCCGCGGAGGGCTTGGCATCCTCTGGCTCGTCGGACTTGCTCAGCGACGTCTTCGGCTCGGACTCGTCCGCAGGCTTACCCCCGGCGGCGGTCACGGCCGACTGACGCTGCGACTTCGACTGCCGCTTCGGCTGCTGGCGCTTGGGAGCCGCCGGGGCCGTCGTCGTGGTGCCGTCCTCGGTCTCGACGACCGTCGCGCCGTCACCCTTCGTCACAACCCCGTCGGGCTGGGCCACGAGACCCGCCTTGGTGAGGCTGTTGATGAACTTGCGCTCGAACTCGTTGCGGTCGCGGCCCTTGGAGACGATGGCCTTGACGATGGCCTTCTCGCTGCGCCGGCGCGTCTTGCCGTGGCTGGTGACGTGCTTCTGCAGGCGCTCCAGGTAGGCGGCCTGAGCCTTCGAACCCGGGGTCGGGTTGTTGCGGATGACGTACATCTGCTGGCCCATGGTCCACACGTTGGTGGTCAACCAGTAGACGAGGACACCGACCGGGAAGTTGATGCCGAAGACGGCGAACATGACCGGGAAGACGTACATCAGCATCTTCTGCTGCTGCATGAAGGGCGTCTTCACCGTGGTGTCGACGTTCTTCGTCATCAGCTGACGCTGGGTGTAGAACTGCGAACCCGACATCAGCACGATCATGATCGCGGTGACGACCCGGACGTCGGTGATCGTGGCACCGAGCGCAGCGACCTTGTCGGCGCTGTCCGTGAACTTCGCGGCGAGCGGGGCACCGAAGATGTGGGCCTGACGGGCGCTGGCGAGCAGCTGATCGTCGATGACGCCGATCGTCTTGCCCGTCGCGATGCCGTTGAGCACGTGATAGAGGGCGAAGAAGAACGGCGACTGGGCCAGGATGGGAAGGCACGAGGAGAGCGGGTTGGTACCCGACTCCTTGTACAGCTTCATCATCTCTTCGGACTGACGCTGCTTGTCGTTCTTGTAGCGCTCCTGGATCTTCTTCATCTCGGGCTGCAGCGTCTGCATGGCCCGAGTGGCCTTGATCTGCTTCACGAAGAGCGGGATCAGGCAGATACGGATCAAAATCACCAGGGACACGATGGACAAGCCCCAGGCCCAGCCCGTGTCAGGGCCGAAGATCTGCCCGTACACGGAGTGGAACTGGACGATGACCCAGGAAACGGGTGTCGTGATGAAGCTGAAAAGACTGGCAATCGTGTCCACTAATCAGGCTCCTTGAGCATGGGACGGGGTCTCGGCGGCCGGGCTCGGGGCAGTGGTCTCCCCGGTGGCCGGTTCGGCGGCGGAGGTCCCGCCCTTGCGTGCACGCCAGGCGTTACGCAGCGATTCGTGCCACCGCGGACGCTTGCGTTGCGGAACATGGTCCACACCACCCAGCGACCACGGATTGCACCGGAGGATGCGCCAGGCGGTAAGTGCCGTTCCCTTGAGCGCACCGTGCCGGTCGATGGCTGTGTAGCCGTAGTGGGAGCACGACGGGTAGTACTTGCAGACCGGCCCGAGCAACGGGCTGATCGTCCACTGATAGATCTTGATCAGAGCAAGCAGTGGGTACTTCATCGCGCGCCCCCTCCCAGTAGCCGCTCGATGGCGGCATCCAGGTCTCGGGCCAGCTGTTCATGGTCGGCGTCACCCGCACCGGGCAGCGCTCGTACGACTACCAGGCTACCGGGGGGCAGCAGGGCGACTCGGTCACGCATCAGATGGCGAAGCCTGCGCTTCACCTTGTTGCGTACGACCGCTCCGCCCACGGCTTTGCTCACGACGAAACCCGCACGCGTCTGGGGAGCGCTCTCCCCAGGCGCGTGCGGGTCCGTTGCACCGCTACGAAGGTGGACGACGAGGAGCGGGCGTCCGGCCCGGCGTCCTCGACGTACCGCGGTCGCGAAGTCCTCGCGCCGCCTCAGCCGATGCTCGGTAGGCAGCACGAGATCATGACCTGTAACTGATCAGGCGGACAGGCTGGCGCGACCCTTGCCACGGCGGTTCGCGAGAATCGCGCGGCCGGCACGGGTGCGCATCCGCAGGCGGAAGCCGTGGGTCTTGGCGCGACGACGGTTGTTCGGCTGGAAGGTGCGCTTGCTCACTAGGGGGCTCCAGAAAGAATCGGTGGTGGCGGGGTGCCGTCCTGGCTGTCACCGTGCGCCCACGAGGAAACTCGTATTACGCCCGAGTGCACCGCTTCCCGATCACTCTTCGCGATCTGTGCCCATCGGAGGCAGGCGGCAGCAGCCATCGACAACTCGACCTGGTTACGGTACGCGCGGCTACGCCATCCGGTCAAACCAGTCCCTCGCAGGAGACACTATCCACAGGCTGGGGACAACAACTTGAACCGCACCCGTCGCCCTGACTACCGTGGCTGAACTCCGATTCGTTCCGTTCTCGCCGCCCCAGCGGTTTTCTTCCTCCGCCCCGCCCCGCCTGATTTACCAACCCGTTCCCAGAACCACACGTTCGTGGGACCCGTGAGAGAGCGTGCCCTGTGGCTGACGTACCTGCCGATCTTGCCGCAGTGTGGCCACGAGTACTGGAACAACTCCTCGGTGAGGGCCGCGGTCAGGGCGTCGAGGTCAAGGACGAGCACTGGATCAAACGCTGCCAGCCCCTGGCCCTGGTCGCGGACACCGCTCTGCTCGCTGTCCCGAACGAGTTTGCGAAGGGCGTCCTTGAAGGCCGTCTCGCGCCGATCGTGAGCGAGACGCTGAGCCGCGAGTGCGGCCGCCCGATCCGTATCGCGATCACCGTCGACGACTCCGCCGGCGAGCCGCCCCCCACGCCCGCCGCCCCTCGCTACGAGGAGTCGGAGCACTCCGCCGGGCAGGGCCGCGACGCGTACGAGAGCCAGGGGCGCGAAGAGCGCAGCCCTTATGACAACGGTCAGGGACGCGACGACCGGGGCGCCTACGAGAGCGGTCAGGGACGCGAGGACCGCAACGGCTACGAGGGTCAGCGGGACGAGCGCGCCGCATACGACGGCCAGGGCGGCCAAGGCGGCCGTGACGACCGCGGCGGTTACGAGGGTGGTCAGGGACGCGACGACCGCAGCCCCTACGAACCGCAGGGGCGCGAGGAGCGCAGCCCGTACGAGCCCCAGCGGCGCGACGCATACGAGGGGTACGGCCGCCACCGCGCCGACGACCACCGCGGCGGCCGCTCCGAGCCGCTGCCCGGCGCGCCGGGCGACCAGCTGCCGACCGCGCGTCCCGCCTACCCGGACTACCAGCGCCCCGAGCCGGGCGCCTGGCCGCGGCACTCCCAGGACGACTACGGCTGGCAGCAGCAGCGCCTGGGGTTCCCCGACCGCGACCCGTACGCCTCGCCGCAGCAGGACTACCGGCCGCAGCCGATGGACCGCTCGCCCTACGAGCAGCAGCGCCAGGACTACGACCAGTCGCGCTCGGACTACGACCAGCGCCCCGACCGCCGCGACCTCCAGGACCCCTCCGGCAACGGCCAGGTACGCAGAGGCGGCCCCTCGAGCGGTGCTCCCGGACCGAAGGCGGCGCAGCCCGCGCCGGCGTCGGGTCCGGGTGAGCCCACCGCGCGGCTGAACCCGAAGTACCTGTTCGACACGTTCGTCATCGGTGCCTCGAACCGCTTCGCGCACGCCGCCGCGGTGGCTGTCGCCGAGGCGCCGGCGAAGGCGTACAACCCCCTCTTCATCTATGGGGAGTCGGGCCTCGGCAAGACGCACCTGCTGCACGCGATCGGGCACTACGCCCGCAGCCTCTACCCGGGCACGCGGGTGCGGTACGTGAGCTCGGAGGAGTTCACCAACGAGTTCATCAACTCCATCCGCGACGGCAAGGGCGACAGCTTCCGCAAGCGGTACCGGGAGATGGACATCCTGCTCGTCGACGACATCCAGTTCCTCGCGGACAAGGAGTCGACGCAGGAGGAGTTCTTCCACACCTTCAACACGCTCCACAACGCGAACAAGCAGATCGTGCTCTCCAGCGACCGGCCGCCCAAGCAGCTGGTCACCCTGGAGGACCGGCTGCGCAACCGTTTCGAGTGGGGTCTGATCACGGACGTCCAGCCGCCCGAGCTGGAGACCCGGATCGCCATCCTCCGCAAGAAGGCGGTCCAGGAGCAGCTCAACGCCCCGCCGGAGGTTCTCGAGTTCATCGCGTCCCGGATCTCGCGCAACATCCGCGAGCTGGAGGGGGCGCTGATCCGGGTGACGGCGTTCGCGTCGCTCAACCGGCAGCCGGTGGACCTCGGTCTGACGGAGATCGTCCTCAAGGACCTGATCCCCGGCGGCGAGGACTCCGCCCCGGAGATCACCGCGCCCGCGATCATGGCGGCGACCGCCGACTACTTCGGGCTCACCGTGGACGACCTGTGCGGTTCCTCGCGCAGCCGGGTCCTGGTGACGGCGCGCCAGATCGCCATGTATCTGTGCCGTGAGCTGACCGATCTGTCGCTGCCGAAGATCGGCGCGCAGTTCGGCGGCCGTGACCACACGACCGTGATGCACGCGGACCGCAAGATCCGCGCGCTGATGGCCGAGCGCCGCTCGATCTACAACCAGGTCACGGAGCTCACGAACCGCATCAAGAACGGCTGACTCAGCCGGCCGCAGCAGCCTGCGAAGGGCGCCCCGGGACACCTTCCCGGGGCGCCCTTCGCCATTTCCTGACGCCCTCAGGCGCCTGCGGCGGGGCTCGGTCGTCCTGTCGAAGATCCCCCACCGCGCCCCTCCCAGGAGTTCCGCAGCTCCCTTCCGAGGGAAGCAGAGTCATTCCCCGGCGGTCAGGCGCGTCCTCCCAGTGCCCCTGGAAGCGTCCTGAGAGCGCCCAAAAAATGCGTTTCGACGACTTCCGACGGCCTCACCGAGGGCTCGGAGCCCGCTGCCACCGCTACCGGCCCGACACCTGCTGTTCGAATCCGGGCGGGGTTACGGCCACCCTCCACAGATTCGGTGACTTTCTGGCGTCCACATCCTGGGGACCGGGAAGTTGTCCAGATCGTGTCCACAGGAGAGTCTGTTGAAAGACCATCAGACCAGGTCAACCGCCTGTGGATTCGTGGACGAAGATTCTCCACAGGCTGTGGACAAGGAAAAGATCCACAGGGTGTGCACCGAGTTGTCCACGGGCGGCCCACAGGCAGGAGCCCGTTGTCCCCAGCGATCTCCAGCTTCTCCACACCTCTGTCCACTGTTCGGCAACGCGACGCGCGATCTCACCGGGTCGAGTGAAAGGCGTCACACCAAGGTGCCGGATTGGGCTGTGGGGAACGAGGGCAAAGCTGGGGACGGTCCTGGGGAGAAGTGGCCTCAGGCTGTGCATCGAGTGTGCAGAACTTTTCACCGTCCACAGAGAGGCCTGGTTGTCCACCGCCTCCACCCACAGGGTCGGTGGACAAAAAACCGCCTCTGAGCTGCGAAAACGGGGTTATCCACGGTTTCCACAGCCCCTACTACTAAGACCAACTAGAGAGAGCCTGAGAAACGTTTCGAAGACGGGGCTGTGCACAACTCGCTCTCGGCGGCTCGACTGCCGCTCGGCACGACTTGACCCCGAGGGGCAACGACTGTCAGCGAGGTGCGTCAGACTGTTCCCCGGTGTCCTTCCCCTCACAGGGCCGAACGACACCGAGTCAGACGACGAAGGCCAGCAGGGCGAGAGCGCCGGCAACAGACGGAGGCGGCAACGGTGAAGATCCGGGTGGAACGCGACGTACTCGCGGAGGCAGTGGCCTGGGCGGCACGCAGCCTCCCGGCCCGTCCGCCGGCTCCTGTGCTCGCCGGCCTGCTTCTGCGGGCCGAGGAGGGCGCCCTGAGCCTCTCCAGCTTCGACTACGAGGTCTCGGCGCGGGTCTCCGTGGACGCGGAGATCGACGAGGAGGGCACGGTCCTCGTGTCCGGCCGTCTCCTCGCCGACATCTGCCGCGCCCTGCCCAACCGGCCGGTGGAGATTTCCACAGACGGTGTACGGGCGACCGTGGTCTGCGGTTCCTCACGCTTCACCCTCCACACCCTGCCCGTGGAGGAGTACCCGGCGCTGCCGCAGATGCCGTCGGCCACCGGCACCGTCCCCGGTGAGGTCTTCGCCTCCGCCGCCGCCCAGGTGGCCATCGCCGCCGGGCGGGACGACACGCTTCCCGTCCTCACCGGCGTGCGGATCGAGATCGAGGGCGACACCGTCACCCTCGCCTCCACCGACCGGTACCGCTTCGCGGTCCGCGAGTTCCTGTGGAAGCCGGAGAACCCCGAGGCGTCCGCGGTGGCCCTGGTGCCCGCCAAGACGCTCCTGGACACCGCCAAGGCCCTCACGAGCGGCGACAGCGTCATCCTGGCGCTGTCCGGCTCCGGTGCGGGCGAGGGCCTCATCGGCTTCGAGGGCGCCGGCCGTCGTACGACCACCCGTCTGCTCGAAGGCGACCTCCCGAAGTACCGCTCTCTGTTCCCGACCGAGTTCAACTCGATCGCCGTCATCGAGACCGCCCCCTTCGTGGAGGCCGTCAAGCGTGTGGCCCTCGTTGCTGAGCGGAACACCCCGGTGCGGCTGAGCTTCGAGCAGGGCGTGCTGATCCTCGAGGCCGGTTCCAGCGACGACGCACAGGCTGTGGAAAGGGTCGACGCGCAGCTGGAGGGTGACGACGTCTCGATCGCCTTCAACCCGACGTTCCTGCTCGACGGCCTCAGCGCCATCGACTCGCCGGTGGCCCAGCTGTCCTTCACGACGTCCACGAAGCCCGCGCTGCTGAGCGGCAGGCCCGCTCTGGACGCCGAGGCCGACGAGGCCTACAAGTACCTGATCATGCCGGTCCGCCTCTCCGGCTGACGCCCGGAGCCCGCCGGTCCCGAGGGCCGGCGGGCGGCACCGCGGACGGAGTACACGTCTGAGCGGCTATGCCCCCAGATGCGCAGGTGTTCCCCCGGTGCCCGAAAGGCGTGGGTGGTACCCCCCGGTCTAGGCTCGGACCCAGGTACGAGAGTGCCCTCACGCCACGTCGCAACCCTAAGGAACAACTGATGGAGCTCGGTCTCGTCGGCCTCGGCAAGATGGGCGGCAACATGCGCGAGCGGATCCGCCGCGCAGGCCACACCGTCATCGGATACGACCGCAACCCGGACCTCGCCGATGTCCACAGCGTGGAAGAACTCGTGGGCAGGCTCAAGGGCCCCCGCGTGGTGTGGGTCATGGTCCCGGCCGGTGCCGCGACCCAGGCCACCATCGACGAACTGGCCGCCGTGCTGGAGCCGGGCGACGTCGTGGTGGACGGCGGCAACTCCCGCTGGACGGACGACGAGAAGCACGCCGTCGAGCTCGGCATCAAGGGCATCGGCTTCGTCGACTGCGGTGTCTCGGGCGGCGTCTGGGGCTTGGAGAACGGCTACGCGCTGATGTACGGCGGCACCCCCGAGAACGTCGAGAAGGTGCAGCCGATCTTCGACGCGCTCAAGCCGGACGGCGACTTCGGTTCGGTGCACGCCGGCAAGGTCGGCGCGGGCCACTTCGCGAAGATGGTCCACAACGGCATCGAGTACGCCATGATGCAGGCCTACGCCGAGGGCTGGGAGCTGCTGGAGAAGGTCGACTCCGTCACGGACGTGCGCGAGGTCTTCCGGTCCTGGCAGGAGGGCACCGTCATCCGTTCCTGGCTGCTCGACCTCGCGGTCAACGCGCTGGACGAGGACGAGCACCTCGACAAGCTCAGGGGCTTCGCACAGGACTCCGGCGAGGGCCGGTGGACGGTGGAGGCGGCCATCGACAACGCGGTGCCGCTTCCCGCGATCACCGCGTCGCTCTTCGCCCGCTTCGCCTCGCGGCAGGACGACTCGCCGCAGATGAAGATGATCGCGGCCCTGCGTAACCAGTTCGGCGGACACGCCGTCGAGAAGGCCTGATCGACACCCCGGGTTCTCCACACCCGGGGTGACCCGGTTGTCCACAGCCGGGGAAAGAACCTGGGGACCGGGGCGACCCGGACTCCGGGCAGAACCGGAAACACCACGCTGGGGGAGGTCGGCGAACGACCATGCACGTCACGCATCTGTCGCTGGCCGACTTCCGCTCGTACGCCCGGGTCGAGGTTCCGCTCGACCCGGGCGTCACCGCGTTCGTCGGTCCCAACGGACAGGGCAAGACGAACCTGGTCGAGGCCGTCGGCTACCTCGCCACCCTCGGCAGTCACCGCGTCTCCTCCGACGCGCCACTGGTCCGCATGGGCGCCGAGCGGGCGATCATCCGGGCCAACGTCCGCCAGGGAGAGCGCCAGCAGCTCATCGAGCTGGAACTGAACCCGGGCAAGGCCAATCGCGCCCGCATCAACAGGTCCTCGCAGGTCAGGCCCCGTGACGTGCTCGGCATCGTGCGCACCGTGCTGTTCGCGCCCGAGGACCTCGCACTGGTCAAGGGCGACCCCGGCGAGCGGCGCCGTTTCCTCGACGAGCTGATCACCGCGCGCTCCCCGCGGATGGCGGGCGTCCGCTCCGACTACGACCGCGTCCTCAAGCAGCGCAACACCCTCCTGAAGTCGGCCGCGCTGGCCCGTCGGCACGGCGGCCGCACCATGGACCTGTCTACCCTCGACGTGTGGGACCAGCACCTCGCGCGGGTGGGCGCCGAACTGCTCGCCCAGCGCCTCGACCTCGTCGCGGCGATCCAGCCGCTGGCCGACAAGGCGTACGAGCAGCTGGCACCCGGCGGCGGACCCGTCGCCCTGGAGTACAAGGCCTCCTCGCCCGGCATCGTGGGCCACGCGCGCGAGGAGCTCTTCGCGCAGCTGATCGCGGCCCTGGAGGAGTCCCGCAAGTCCGAGATCGAGCGCGGAGTGACCCTCGTGGGCCCCCACCGCGACGACCTCGTGCTCAAGCTCGGCCAGTTGCCCGCCAAGGGATACGCCTCCCACGGTGAGTCCTGGTCCTACGCGCTGGCGCTGCGCCTTGCCTCATACGACCTGCTCCGCGCCGAGGGCAACGAACCGGTGCTGGTCCTCGACGACGTGTTCGCCGAACTGGACAGCCGCAGGCGCGAGCGGCTCGCGGAACTCGTCGCCCCGGGCGAGCAGGTACTGGTGACGGCCGCCGTGGACGACGACGTGCCGGGGGTTCTCAGCGGGACGCGGTATGTCGTGTCCGAAGGCACGGTGGAGCGCGTATGACGGAAAACACACCGGGAGCTGCTGCCGACGGCCCGTCCGGCGAAGCCGCCCGCAAGAAGACCCCCGAACCGTCCGGCGTCGACCTCGCCCGCGTGGCGCTGCGCGCCGCCAAGGAGCAGGCCCGCGCGCGTGGCGACGCGGCCCAGCAGAAGAGGCAGGCTCGCCGCGGAGGCGGCCTGCGCTCCGGCTCCGGTGCCGACGGCCGCGACCCCATGGCGCTGGGCGCCGCCATCAACCGGCTGCTCACCGAGCGCGGCTGGGAGACCCCGGCCGCGGTGGGCGGTGTGATGGGCCGCTGGCCCCAGATCGTCGGCGAGGACCTGGCCAAGCACTGCGTCCCGCTGCGCTACGACGAGGACCCCGCCGAGCGGGTCCTGACCGTGCAGTGCGACTCGACCGCCTGGGCCACCCAGCTGCGCCTGCTGGCCCCGCAGCTCGTCGCACGGCTCAACCAGGACCTCGGCCACGGCGCCGTCCGCCTGATCAAGGTCCTGGGCCCCAACGGGCCCGCCCGCCGCTACGGGCCCCTGCGGGCTCCAGGCAGCAAGGGTCCCGGCGACACCTACGGATGACCTCCGCGCGGTGATCGCCCCGGCTCCGGAGATCACCCGCGGCTTCGTCGGGCCCGCACCGGTTCACCCCGCGCCTCTCTCGTCACCCCCCTTCACGGGCATCGCACGCCCGCTTCGAGCCGGCCCTGCTCCGAACCCCGAGGCGGCCGACCTGCCGACGCCTCCTCCCCTTGATCCTCAGCGCCGTGCGTTCTCCCTGTTCAGGGGTGTGCCTAGCCCTTTTCGGCAGCTGTTCCACGCACCTCGCACGGCCGATCCCGACGTGCTCCGGAGGGCTGACGAGGGAAACCGGATGCGGTTGCGAAGACCGACCTGACTTGCCAGTAGCCAAGGGTTGACACCTGGAAGCGCTGAGTGCCGCTGTGAGCCTCTTTGGGCCCGGGTCCGCATATGGGGAGTCGGGCGAGACCGGTTCAGGGCGGCACATGCGGACTCAGGTACCGGCAAACCCCCATCACTGTCGGCGCTACCGGTAGACTGGAAGCTAATCCCGCCCCACTTGTGGGACGCACCGAGCAACGCTGACTAAGGCTTACCAACGCAACACGCCGCAGCCGCTCCGGCCACCCGCCGGGAGTTCGGCTTGTGCTGTGCCAGAAAGGGCGCTTCGTGGCCGATTCCGGCAACCCCAACGAGAACATCCCGTCCACCGACGCCGGCGCGAACGGCGAGGTCACAGCCTCGTACGACGCCAGCGCCATCACCGTCCTCGAGGGTCTGGACGCGGTCCGCAAGCGACCCGGCATGTACATCGGCTCGACCGGTGAGCGTGGGCTCCACCACCTCGTGTACGAGGTCGTGGACAACTCGGTCGACGAGGCGCTGGCCGGCCACGCCGACACGATCGACATCACGATCCTCCCGGACGGCGGCGTGCGCGTCGTCGACAACGGCCGCGGTATCCCGGTGGGCATCGTGGCGTCCGAGGGCAAGCCGGCCCTCGAGGTCGTGCTGACCGTGCTGCACGCGGGCGGCAAGTTCGGCGGCGGCGGCTACGCGGTCTCCGGTGGTCTGCACGGCGTGGGCGTCTCCGTCGTGAACGCCCTGTCGAGCAAGATCTCCGTCGAGGTCAAGACGGACGGTCACCGCTACACGCAGGACTACAAGCTGGGCGTCCCGACGGCCCCGCTCTCGAAGCACGAGGCCACGGACGAGACCGGCACGTCGGTCACCTTCTGGGCCGACGCGGACATCTTCGAGACCACGGAGTACTCCTTCGAGACGCTGTCGCGGCGCTTCCAGGAGATGGCGTTCCTCAACAAGGGTTTGACGATCAAACTCACTGATGAGCGCGATTCGGCGAAGGCCACAGCCGGTGCGGACGAGGCGGGTGCTGACGAGAAGGACGAGGTCAAGACCGTCACGTACCACTACGAAGGCGGCATCGTCGACTTCGTGAAGTACCTCAACTCCCGTAAGGGAGAAGCGGTACACCCCACCGTCATCGACCTCGAGGCGGAGGACAAGGACAAGAGCCTGTCCCTCGAGGTCGCGATGCAGTGGAACAGCGGCTACAGCGAGGGCGTCTACTCCTTCGCCAACATCATCCACACGCACGAGGGCGGTACGCACGAGGAGGGCTTCCGTGCGGCGCTGACCTCGCTCATCAACAAGTACGCGCGCGACAAGAAGCTGCTTCGCGAGAAGGACGACAACCTCACGGGTGACGACATCCGCGAGGGTCTGACGGCGATCATCTCGGTCAAGCTGAGCGAGCCGCAGTTCGAGGGCCAGACCAAGACCAAGCTGGGCAACACGGAGGCCAAGACCTTCGTCCAGCGCGCGGTCTACGAGCACCTCAACGACTGGCTGGACCGCAACCCGAACGAAGCCGTGGACATCATCCGCAAGTCCATCCAGGCGGCCACCGCGCGCGTGGCGGCCCGCAAGGCGCGCGACCTCACGCGCCGCAAGGGCCTGCTGGAGTCGGCGTCCCTGCCGGGCAAGCTGTCCGACTGCCAGTCGAACGACCCCACCAAATGCGAGATCTTCATCGTCGAGGGTGACTCCGCCGGCGGCTCGGCCAAGTCCGGCCGTAACCCCCAGTACCAGGCGATCCTCCCGATCCGAGGAAAGATCCTCAACGTCGAGAAGGCGCGGATCGACAAGATCCTGCAGAACCAGGAGATCCAGGCACTGATCTCCGCCTTCGGCACCGGAGTCCACGAGGACTTCGACATCGAGAAGCTCCGCTATCACAAGATCATCCTGATGGCGGACGCCGACGTCGACGGCCAGCACATCAACACCCTGCTGCTGACCTTCCTGTTCCGCTTCATGCGGCCGCTGGTCGAGGCCGGTCACGTGTTCCTGTCGCGCCCGCCGCTCTACAAGATCAAGTGGGGCCGGGACGACTTCGAGTACGCGTACTCCGACCGCGAGCGCGACGCGCTGATCGAGCTCGGCCGCCAGGCCGGCAAGCGCGTCCGTGAGGACTCGATCCAGCGATTCAAGGGTCTCGGTGAGATGAACGCCGAGGAACTGCGCATCACGACCATGGACCAGGAGCACCGCGTCCTCGGTCAGGTCACGCTCGACGACGCCGCCCAGGCCGACGACCTGTTCTCGGTCCTCATGGGCGAGGACGTCGAGGCGCGCCGCGCGTTCATCCAGCGCAATGCCAAGGACGTCCGCTTCCTCGACATCTGAGTCGGTCTCAGCTGACCGCGTCAGAAAGGATCTTCACCAGCAATGACCGACGAGAACACTCAGAGCATCCCCGAAGAGGGCGAGATCACCCTGCGCATCGAGCCCGTCGGGCTCGAGACCGAGATGCAGCGCTCGTACCTCGACTACGCGATGTCCGTCATCGTGTCGCGTGCGCTGCCCGACGTGCGGGACGGCCTCAAGCCCGTCCACCGTCGCGTCCTGTACGCCATGTACGACGGCGGCTACCGGCCCGAGAAGGGCTTCTACAAGTGCGCCCGCGTCGTCGGCGACGTGATGGGCACCTACCACCCGCACGGCGACTCCTCGATCTACGACGCGCTGGTCCGCCTCGCGCAGCCGTGGTCGATGCGGATGCCGCTGGTGGACTCCAACGGCAACTTCGGCTCTCCCGGCAACGACCCGGCCGCCGCCATGCGGTACACCGAGTGCAAGCTGAAGCCGCTGTCCATGGAGATGGTCCGCGACATCGACGAGGAGACCGTCGACTTCACGGACAACTACGACGGCCGCAACCAGGAGCCGACGGTCCTGCCGGCCCGCTTCCCGAACCTGCTGATCAACGGCTCGGCGGGCATCGCGGTCGGTATGGCCACCAACATCCCGCCGCACAACCTGCGCGAGGTCGCGGCCGGAGCCCAGTGGTACCTGGAGAACCCCGAGGCCTCTCACGAGGAGCTCCTGGACGCCCTGATCGAGCGCATCAAGGGTCCCGACTTCCCGAGCGGCGCCCTGGTCGTGGGCCGCAAGGGCATCGAGGAGGCGTACCGCACGGGGCGTGGCTCCATCACGATGCGCGCGGTCGTCGACGTCGAGGAGATCCAGAACCGCCAGTGCCTGGTGGTCACGGAACTCCCGTACCAGACCAACCCCGACAACCTCGCCCAGAAGATCGCCGACCTGGTCAAGGACGGCAAGATCGGCGGCATCGCGGACGTCCGGGACGAGACCAGCTCCCGTACCGGCCAGCGCCTCGTGATCGTGCTCAAGCGCGACGCGGTCGCCAAGGTCGTCCTGAACAACCTCTACAAGCACACCGACCTGCAGACGAACTTCGGCGCGAACATGCTGGCGCTCGTCGACGGTGTGCCGCGCACCCTCTCCCTGGACGCGTTCATCCGCCACTGGGTGACGCACCAGATCGAGGTCATCGTCCGCCGGACGAAGTTCCGGCTGCGCAAGGCCGAGGAGCGCGCGCACATCCTGCGTGGCCTCCTGAAGGCCCTGGACGCCATCGACGAGGTCATCGCCCTCATTCGGCGCAGTGACACCGTGGAGATCGCGCGAGAGGGCCTGATGGGCCTCCTGGAGATCGACGAGATCCAGGCGAACGCGATCCTCGAGATGCAGCTCCGCCGGCTGGCCGCCCTGGAGCGTCAGAAGATCGTCTCGGAGCACGACGAGCTCCAGGCCAAGATCCGCGAGTACAACGAGATCCTCGCCTCGCCCGTGCGCCAGCGCGGCATCATCAGCGAGGAGCTCGCCGCGATCGTCGAGAAGTTCGGCGACGACCGTCGTTCCAAGCTGGTGCCGTTCGACGGCGACATGTCCATCGAGGACCTGATCGCCGAAGAGGACATCGTCGTCACCATCACGCGCGGCGGCTACATCAAGCGGACGAAGACCGAGGACTACCGCTCGCAGAAGCGCGGCGGCAAGGGCGTCCGCGGCGCGAAGCTGAAGCAGGACGACATCGTCGACCACTTCTTCGTGTCGACGACGCACCACTGGCTGCTGTTCTTCACCAACAAGGGCCGCGTCTACCGCGCCAAGGCGTACGAACTCCCGGACGCCGGCCGGGACGCGCGCGGGCAGCACGTCGCCAACCTGCTGGCCTTCCAGCCGGACGAGGCGATCGCCGAGATCCTCGCCATCCGTGACTACGAGGCGGCGCCCTACCTGGTGCTGGCCACCAAGGGCGGACTGGTCAAGAAGACGCCTCTCAAGGATTACGATTCGCCCCGCGCCGGCGGCGTCATCGCGATCAACCTCCGCGAGACGGAGGACGGTTCCGACGACGAACTGATCGGAGCCGAACTCGTCTCGGCCGAGGACGATCTGCTGCTGATCAGCAAGAAGGCCCAGTCGATCAGGTTCACCGCTACGGACGACGCTCTGCGACCGATGGGCCGTGCGACCTCGGGCGTCAAGGGAATGAGTTTCCGCGAGAGCGACCAGCTTCTCTCGATGAATGTTGTTCGACCCGGTACGTTCGTGTTCACTGCCACAGACGGTGGGTACGCGAAGCGGACCAACGTCGACGAGTACCGCGTCCAGGGTCGCGGTGGCCTGGGTATCAAGGCCGCCAAGATCGTCGAGGACCGCGGTTCTCTCGTCGGTGCGCTGGTGGTCGAGGAGACCGACGAGATCCTCGCCATCACGCTGTCCGGCGGTGTGATTCGTACGCGAGTCAACGAGGTCAGGGAGACGGGCCGTGACACCATGGGCGTCCAACTGATCAACCTGGGCAAGCGCGATGCCGTGGTCGGTATCGCTCGTAACGCCGAGGCCGGTCGTGAGGCGGAGGAGGTCGACGGCGGAGACGCTGTCGACGACGTCGCCGAAGGCGTCGAGGCCGTCGGTACGGAAGAGGGCGATCCGTCCTCGGCCGAGTAGCGCGAGGAGTGAGTTCATCGTGAGCGGAGCCACGGGCGCCGGATCGACCGGTACGGAAACGGACGGCGGCCGTGGCCCCGCCATGGAGGGGGACGACTCCCATGACTCTCATGGATCCCAGGGGGGAACTGTGACGGACACCCGAGGCCAGCAGGCCCAGCAGTACGCGGGCGGGCAGGCGGCCCCGGCCGGGGCGACCTCGTCGCCGAGCGCGCCGGCGGCGGGACCGGCCGTGCCGGGCTCACCGCTGCCGGGCGAACGGAACGGGCAGCAGGCCGCCCAGCCGTATCACCCGCCGCAGGCCTACCCGGCTCAGGCGCCTTCGAGCGCGGTCCGCAGGCCGCGCACCGGCGCGCGGACCACGCCGCGCACCCGCAAGGCACGGCTGCGGGTGGCCAAGGCCGACCCGTGGTCGGTGATGAAGGTCAGCTTCCTGCTCTCCATCGCGCTCGGTATCTGCACGATCGTGGCGGCCGCGGTGCTGTGGATGGTCATGGACGCCATGGGGGTCTTCTCGACCGTCGGCGGCACCATCTCCGAGGCGACGGGCTCGAACGAGTCCAACGGGTTCGACCTGCAGTCGTTCCTCTCGCTGCCGCACGTCCTGATGTTCACGTCGGTCATCGCGGTCATCGACGTCGTCCTCGCGACGGCTCTCGCGACCCTCGGCGCGTTCATCTACAACCTCTCCGCGGGCTTCGTCGGCGGTGTCGAGCTGACGCTCGCCGAGGACGAGTGAGGGCCCGCTCAAACGCCCTCTGACTATCGATTTTGGGACTGGCCACGTCGTGCGCTAATCTTCAGAGGTCAGCGCGCGGGACACACACCGCAAAGCGCGGCGGGGCTATAGCTCAGTTGGTTAGAGCGCATCCCTGATAAGGATGAGGCCACAGGTTCAAATCCTGTTAGCCCCACAGCATCAAGACCCCCAACCGGTCACGGTTGGGGGTCTTTGCGTTGCCCGTACGGGGGTTGTGCGGGGCTGCGACGGGCTTCCCGGGAGCGGGGGCCCCGGATGCCTCACAAGGAGCCGCCACGGATGTCCCCGCGGGAGCCGGAGCCGCTCCGGCAGGGCTGCTTCAGCGGTGGCCGCTGTGGCCGCACTGGAGACCCGGCGCTGCTGTGCCGCGCTGTTGGGGAGACGGGGCGCGGTCTGTGCCGTGGTGGGGCACCGGCGGCGCGGTAGGGCGGCTGTCGTGTGTCGGGGGCAGGCGGGCGGGGCCGACGGACGGACGTCGGAGGCCTCCTGCGACGGCCGGCCGTGGGTGAGACGTCGAAGGCCCGGCAACTCGTCCGAGTCGCCGGGCCTTTGCCCTGGGTGCTTTGTACGCAAGTTCGCCGCTACGTCAGGGGGTTTGCGGGACTGTGCAAGGTGAGGCTGGGAGTAGGAGGGGTCGAGAAAGCAGGGAGTGGCTACAAGGGGTGCTGATAAAGGGTGCTGCCGAAGAGCTGCGCTGTACGGAGGAGTACGTGAGGCGGGATGCGGAGGGGCGCCAGGTTCGAGGAAGGCCAGGGACGACGCTCAGGCAGGGACGGTGTGTCCCGTACGTGGTTCTGTCCTTGGTTCCCGCACTCGTTCTCGGACCGGCTCCCGTACGGTGTCGTGCTCCGTACGGTGTTCTCCCCTTGATCGTCGCGCGCTGGGTCAGCGCTGGAGGGGCACCGGAGCCCTGAGGGGCTCGATCGCGGCCGCGTCGGTCGCCGCGAGGGCCGCGGGGTCGGAGCAGGCGGTGGGATCGGCCAGGCGTTCCGCTCCGGTCAGGCTCTCCGCCTCGGTGAGGGCGGCGGTGTCCGTCGCGTCCTCCTCGGCCGGCGCGCGGTGGCGGCAGCTCGGCGAGGAGCCGTGGGCCTCGGCGCGGATCCGTTGCTTCATCGTCGGGGGGAGTGCCCGGCTGAAGGACAGGGTCCAGGGGGAGACCGCCGGGGCCGTCACAGCGGCCTCGATGTTGCGGGCCGCGGTGGCCTGCGGTACGGCGGCGGCCGCGGTGGTGGTGATGAGTCCGAGCGTCGTGCACAGAGCCAGGAACGCGGTGACGATCGCGGTCCACAGCTTCATGACCTTGTTCTGGGTCATGGCCCCTCACTTTCGGGTCAGGCGATTTGCGTACTTTCCTCATGATGTGTATGCGGGCCGCGAAGTGGTGGACCGACGCCTGTGGCGCGTCGATGTTCTGATGAACACCACCCGGATGGCCGCAAGAGACCGGGAAAGTCCACAGATGCCACCGAAAGTCACTTTCTGTGAATTGTGATCACCCTCAGATCGGGGCGGTGATGGCCGGTCCTATTGCTGTTCTCAGGGCCGGAGTTGAGGGCTGAACCAGGTCACCGATCGGTATCGGTCGGTGTGTATAGTCGGGCGCCAGAAGTCCCCTACGTCAACGAAAGACGAGGTCGCGCGGTGAAGAAGCTTCTCCTGGTCGCACTGGCCGCCATCGGCGGGCTCCTCGTGTACCGCCAGATCCAGGCGGATCGCGCCGAGCAGGATCTGTGGACGGAGGCGACCGACTCCGTGCCTACGGGTTCGTGAGTACCGACAACAGTCTCAGAGCAGACCCCGGCCGCCCTGGCGGTCGGGGTTTTGTGTTGTCAGGGCCTTCTCCGGCCGGGAGAGGCAGGCGGACGGGCTGTCAGGGCGCCGGCTGACCGTCGTACGGCCGTTCCCTTTCGGCCGCTCCCCGGGATAGCCCGGGTGCAGCCGTGGCCGAGGGGGCAGGATGGGGCCACGCCAGGGGGCTGCGACGAGGGGTGGCGCGTGATGGGGGTTCGCACGGGGAGCCGGCGTGCGAGAACGTGGCACGGCAGGGCCTTCACCGCCGTGGCGGCGGTCGCGCTGTGCGGGGCGCTCACTCCCACCGGGTGGGCCGCCGACGGGACGCCGGGCCCGTACGACTTCGCCGAGGACGCCACCACGGTCCCGGGCGCCGAGGGCACCACCGACTCGGCACGGCTCGAGGCCGGCCGCACCTACAAGAGCTCCATCGGGCCCTCCGGACGGGGCGGCAGGCTCTACTACCGACTCGAACTCGACGCCGCGTCCACCGCGTACGTCTCCGCCACCGCTGTCCCCCGGCCCGGGGCGAGCGTCTCCTATGCGGACGGTCTCAAGGTCTCCCTGCAGGACGGCGACGGCCGCAACTGCTCCTCCTCTGGCAGCAGCCACTTCGGCGCCACCCAGAGTCCGCACCCCATCGCGGCCTGGGCGGCGCGGGAGACGGGCGGCAAGCAGTACGCCTGTCAGGCGGCCGGAACGTACTACATGGTCGTCGAGCGCAGTGGCGCGGGCACTTCTAAGGCCTCCCCGGGGACTGCGTCGGGAGGTACGGCCGATCCGAAGGGCTCGGCGTCGGGGATGTGGGACCTGGAGATCGGCTATGTGTCGGAGCCGGGTCTGAAGGAGGCGCGTTCGACGACCGCGCCGCAAGCCTGGGACTCAGCGACTCCTGAAGCCCTCGCGGGCACTCCACGGCACCGCGGCGGCGGAGCCGGGTTCAGCACCGCGACCACCCTCGGCCAGGGCGTCTGGCGGGACGGCATCAGCCCGGGACAGACCCTCTTCTACAAGGTTCCGGTCGACTGGGGGCAGCAGTTCCACGCCACCGCCGACCTGGGCAGTTCCAGCGGAGGTGACGGCTATGTGGGCACCGCCCTGGCCCTGTCGCTCTACAACCCGGTCCGCGGTTTCGTCGACGATGTCGGCTCCGGGTACGACGGCAGACAGCGGTCCGCCGCGCTCGCTCCCGTTCCTCCGGTCGCCTACGAGAACCGCTACGCGCTCAGCGACCGCGTGAGCGGTATGCGGTTCGCCGGCTCCTACTACCTCGTGGTCCATCTCGCCGCGCAGGTGGCCGACCGGTTCGGTGAGGGCCCGCTCGGGCTGACCCTGCGGGTCCGCGTGACCGGAGCGGCACGGTCGGGGCCTGCCTACGCGGGGCGGCCGCTGCCACGTGACGTGTTCGACGCCGCTGCGGCCGCCGGCGGCACAGCGGGTGGTTCGACGGGTACAGAGGACGGCGACGGCCGAAGCACCACCATGAGACTGCTCGCCGTGGGCGGCATCGGCCTGGGAGGTCTGCTGGTGCTGACGCTCGGGGCCTGGACCGTGGCCGCACGGCGGCGGCGGCCGATACGGGCTCCGTGGCCCGCCTCGGCGGAGGCGGAAACCGTTCCGGCTCCGCTGCCCACGCCGGATCCCGCGCCCTGGGACCACGGCACACCACGGAACTGGTGACACGCTCCTCAGAGGGCGCTGCCGGGGCTGATGCCACGGCCTTTCGGATCTCGGCCCGTTCTCAGATCTGGGTCAGTGCCCAGAACCCCACCGCGAAGCAGGTCAGTGCCAGCAACAGCATCGGGACCGCGATCTTCGCCGGCGGTCCCGGACGCGGTCGTGCCCGCTTTCCCCGGTGCCCAGGAGCCGCGGCTCCTGGAGGTCCTGCCTGTGGAGGCGGAACCTGGGCGGATCGAGCGGTGTATGAAGCAGTAGGGGCGTACGCGTGCTGCCGCATCGCGGCGGCCGGCGGCTCGTGCCGATGGGGGAACGGCGCGTGCGGCGTCGGAGTCGGGGTGGGCTCCGAGGCCGGGAGCCCGGGCGGA
This sequence comes from Streptomyces sp. NPDC005302, assembly GCF_040607345.1. Classification (NCBI taxonomy): domain Bacteria; kingdom Bacillati; phylum Actinomycetota; class Actinomycetes; order Kitasatosporales; family Streptomycetaceae; genus Streptomyces; species Streptomyces sp. NPDC005302. The sequence continues at coordinate 298,478 of NZ_JBEXGN010000001.1, read as the reverse complement.
ACGGCCGCAGAAGGCGGCGCAAGAGGGGGGAGTGGGACCGAGGTGGGGGGAGTGGGTACCTCCGCCTCGCTCCCGGCCTGAGGGGCCGGGGACTGATGCGGTGGTGGGTACGGGAGTTCGGCCTGAGCCTGCGGCAGGGGCTGTGGGGTTGCCCGTTGTTGTGGTGAGGAGCCGGACGCGGGGGCGGGCCTCGGCGGTGGCAGGTGGAAGCTGCCGGTGTCGGACATGGAGGAGTGGGGGGAGGGAGCGGGATCCGACCGCGCCGCAGTGCCGGCGCCGGATTCTGGAATGCCTACGGCGTCTTCGCCCAAGACGTCGAGGGGTCTGCCGTCGGCGGCGACGTCGGCCGGGGGGACCGGGTCTGGGGGCACCGGGCCGGCCCCCGTGCTGCTGCTGTCGCCCGTACCGGTACCGGGCAGTGAGCCCGTACCGGCATCCGGCGGTGAACTCGTACCGGGATCCGGCAGTGAGCCCGTACCGGCGTCCGGCCAGGTAGGAGTCCTGCCCGAAGCGCTGCTCGCGGTACCGCCTCGCTTGTCGTCCGGGCCGGGGCCGAGATGTGCCGCTGTGCTGTCCGGGTGCCCGGGGGAGAACAGAGCCGCCGGATTCCCGCCCGAGTGCGCTGAAGCCGACCCTTTCCCGAGGGGCCCCTCCGGTCCGAAGCCCGCTGGCAGCGGACCGAGTTGGTCGAACACCTCGATGAGCTCGTCGTCGGGTCCGGGCTCCGGCAGCAGCTCGGCGGCTGCGGCGAGCGCCTTGCGGGCCCCGGTGGCGGTACGGAAGCGGGCCTGTGGATCCGGCTGGAGAAGTGTCGCCACCACCTGCCACAGAGGCTCGGGTATGCCCCGGGGGGCGGGCGGTGTGCCGTGCTCGGCGAAGTACTCGATCAGCGCCTTGGCGTCCGGCTTGGCGCCTTCCAAGAGGTAGAGGGCGACCAGTCCCACGGCGAACAGGTCCGCGGGAAAGTCGGGCTCGGATCCCAGCATCTGCTCGGGGGCGAAGTAACCGGGCGTCCCCACCACGTAGTTGGTCTCGGTGAGCCGAGGCTCGCCGAGCCGCATCGCGATGCCGAAGTCGGACAGCCGCAGTCGCGGCCGGCCGGTGCCGGTGGCTTCGAGGAGCACGTTGGCGGGCTTGATGTCGCGGTGCACGACCCCTTCCGCGTGCACGGCCGCGAGGCCCGCGAGGAGCTGGTCGACCAGTGTGTGGACGAAGACGGGAGGCAGCGGCCCGTAGTCGTTGATCAGGTGCACCAGGGAGCCTCCGGCGACCAGGTCCATGGTGAACAGAACCTTGTCGTCGTCGGCCGCCCAGCTCGCGGGAGCCAGCACGTGCGGATGATCGATCCGCATTGCCTGCTCCCGCACGAAGCGCAACAGGGCGTGCGCGTCGCTCTGTTGGAGCACCTTGGCGGCGACATAGCGTCGCCGCCGGTGGTCCCAGGCGCGCCAGACGGCGCCGACTCCCCCGCGCCCGATCGGGTCGACCAGTTCGTACCGGCCTGCGAAGACCTCACCCATGGTCGTGCGTCGCTCCCCTTCGGCGGTCGCTCCCAAGACCTCTTCCGAGGTGCCCGGCTGCCTGACGTGCGGCGGCTGGAAGGTCCTACGGGCCTTCAGTGGCCGGATGCTCGGCGGCCGGGCGGCCTGCTCAGTTCTGGTGGGACTGGTAGTGCGCGACCGCGTCCGAGGTGCGGCCGGCGCCGTAGACCCGGAGGAACTCTGCCAGTTCCGGATGGGTCGGGGCGAGGGTGTCCGCCGCATCGATGATGTCTCCGGCGGCGGCGACCGACCGCAGCAGGGACTGGATCTCACGGACCACACGCTTGACCGTCGGTGCGCCCGAACTGGTCGTGGACTGCGTGGTGTTGCTGAGCACCGATCCCCCCTGGGACTTCTTGATCTCGTCCATCCGCTCGGTCGCCTCCGCGGCGCTGACGCTGCCGTCGGCGACCTGGCCCGCCAGGTCCTGCAGGAGCTGCACGCGCTGGACCACCGCGGGATTGCCGATCTTGGCCCGCTGACCGCTCATCAGCTGCGACAGCATGGGAGCGGAGAGGCCCAGCACCCCGGCGAGACGGGCCTGGTTCAGGCCCAGGTCCTCTATGAGCCTACGGAAGAGCGCCCCCAGAGGCTCCCCGTACCAGTTCCGCTGCAGCTCCCGGGCTCTCGCGGTTGCTTCCTGCTGTGCGGCGTCCATTGCGTCTCCCCATCGCTTCCCCAAGTACCGTGGTTCGCTGTCGCGAACCACGTCGAGCATCTTACGGAGAGTGGTCGTCCACGGGGAGCCCCAATCTTTTTGCGAGATACCGGGGGTGACCCGGTACTCTGGTCTGCGGCGCCCGTCGGCAGGTGGTTCCTGTGGCCGGACGCTCCTCTTACGGGGCCTTAGCTCAGTTGGTAGAGCGCTGTCTTTGCATGGCAGATGTCAGGGGTTCGACTCCCCTAGGCTCCACAACCCGGACCGGCCAGACGCCCTCAGCGGCGGCTGGCCGGTCTTTTGCGTATCCCGCTTTCACCGAACCACAGGGTTGGCGAGCGGCGCCTTCCGGGTGCAATCCAGGGCACCGGGGTGAGAGCCGATGAACTGCGTCACGCGACTTCTCTTTGCAGTCGTTGCATTTCTTTGCGCAAACATGGGCTGAAGTGGAGGTGCTCGCGGCGGCCCCGCGGGTGCCGGCGGTGCCGCCTCGGTAGGGCGCTCGGTGTTCGAGCCCCTGTGTGAGCTGGCGCGCAGCCGGTCGCGTAGCCGCCCAGGTGCAGTCCGTCAACAACATCTCCACGGATGCTGCACACGAAGACCGTTGCAAACGTCATCGTGATCGGGGCGGGTGAAGCCGCTTCCGGGGCGAACCGGCCGTCGTTCCACGTGAAACATCGCCGCGGGGCAGGAGACCCTCAAGTCTCCTGCCCCGCGGCGATGTTGTGAGTCGGTCGGGCTCAGCGCAGGTCGTCGCGCTCGGCCGCCTCTTCCTGTGCTTCCTTGACCTGGACCTCCGGGTCAAGGTCGGACTGGCCACTGCCGTCGACCGACGTCAGGCGTCCGGACTCGGGCACCTCGGTCGCGGCCGGCGGTTCGACCAGCCAGTCGGGGTTGGCCTGCTTGTCCCACCACTTCCAGGCGGCGAAAGCACCGCCCGCCAGGATCCCCAGCACGGCCAGACCCTTCACGACACGGCCGGCCCTCGCCCGCCGCTCGTGCTTGCGGACCAGCTTCTGGATCTCCTTCGGTGAGACCTGACCGCGCAGCGCGGCGATGGCCGCCGCACCGCGGGACGCGGCTTCCTCACCGACGGGCTGGGCGGCTGCCACCGCCTGCTCGATCTTCGGCTTGGAATAGACGGCGGCCTGGCGAGCCGCCTTCTTGGTGCGCACGGCCGTCTCTTGAGCGGCCTGTTCGACCTTCGGCGGAACATGCGTGCGGGCTTGCTCGAGTCGCGGCGCGAGATGGGCGTCGTACTGCACGCGGGCCTGCTCGGCGGCCTGCGACACTTTCGGCGCCAGCCTTACGCGTGCTTCGGTCGCGTAGTAAGCAGCCCTGTCCTTGGCGGTGTCGGCGTAAGGCGCCACCACTTCCGCGGCGTGCAGCACGCTGTCCTTCGCCGAGCCGGTCGCGGCGCGCACGCTGTCGATGCGGGTCACGGGTTTCCTCCTCCTCGGTGGCGTACGTCGGGGGTTCGGGTACCCCCAAAGACACACAGTTCACCTTTCCACCCCTAGGGGGATCATGCCCGCCTGACGGGGCCGGGGCATGTGAGGACGGGCATCCGTGTCACGGGTGCTGAGTCCCGGGACGGTGGGCCCGCCTCAGCCGGTCAGGTGTCGATCACATGAGATAGCGGAAAAATACGGGTAACGGGAGCTTGTCGTCGACAATGCCACGGATCGCCGCCCCTCGCCCCCGTCCCGGAAGTACTCGGCCTGATTTCTGCAAGCCCGCTGCGCAGATGCCCGCCCGGCGGTGGCGGACGGGCACCGGGGGTGCTTGTCCGTGCGAGGATCGGTCAGTCAAAAGAAGGCAACGGAAGGCAGATCGTGGCCGAGCAGCTTTACGCCACCCTGAAGACCAACCAAGGCGACATCGAGATCCGGCTCCTGCCGAACCACGCGCCCAAGACGGTCCGGAACTTCGTCGAGCTCGCCACGGGTGAGCGTGAGTGGGTCAACCCGGAGACGGGTGCGAAGTCGACCGACAAGCTGTACGACGGCACGGTCTTCCACCGGGTGATCAGCGGCTTCATGATCCAGGGCGGCGACCCCCTCGGCAACGGCACCGGCGGCCCCGGCTACCAGTTCGAGGACGAGTTCCACCCGGACCTGTCCTTCAACAAGCCCTACCTGCTCGCCATGGCCAACGCCGGCCCGGGTACGAACGGCTCGCAGTTCTTCGTCACCGTCTCCCCGACGGCCTGGCTGACCCGCAAGCACACCATCTTCGGCGAGATCACGGACGTGGCCAGCCAGAAGGTCGTGGACGCCATCGCCGCCACGCAGACCAACCCGCGCACCGACCGCCCGGTCAACGACGTCGTCATCGAGTCGGTCGTCGTCGAGACCCGCGAGGGCTGAGGCCGCCGGACCCCCGCGAGGCGCGAGGTTCGAGGCAGGACAGCCCCGGCTTCGACTGCCGGGGGCGGGGAACCAAACGCCCCGTTCATCCGTAAGGATGGACGGGGCGGCGCGTTGTGCGCACGGACCCGTGGTGAGCGCGTGCGAGCCGCCGTACGGAGATTGAGGGGACCCCATGGACCAGCCGCCCGGCAGCCCGCAGGGGCCGCGGGACCAGGGATCGCAGGACGCCCACGAACTGCCCACCTGCTACCGGCACCCGGACCGCGAGACCGGGGTGCGCTGCACTCGCTGCGAGCGTCCGATCTGCCCCGAGTGCATGGTCAGTGCCTCCGTCGGCTTCCAGTGTCCCGAGTGCATTCGCGGCGGTTCCGGCACCGGTCACGCCCCGGCGGCCGCCCAGCCCCGGACCATCGCGGGCGGCACGATCGCCCGGGATCCACGGCTCGTCACCAAGGTGCTGATCGGGCTCAACGTGGCGTTGTACGTGGTCCAGCAGGTGGCGGGCGATACCTTCACCGACCGCTTCACCCTCTTCGGCCGGGCCTTCCTCGCCGGAGACATCCAGGGCGTGGCCGAAGGCCAGTGGTACCGGATGCTGACCTCGATGTTCCTGCACGCCAGCCCGATCCACATCATCTTCAACATGCTCAGCCTGTGGTGGCTCGGCGGCCCTCTGGAAGCGGCCCTCGGCCGCGCTCGCTATCTCGCTCTCTACTTCATCTCGGGCCTTGCGGGCAGCGCGCTCTGCTATTTGCTCGCCGCGCCCAACCAGCCGTCGCTCGGCGCCTCGGGCGCGATCTTCGGCCTGTTCGGAGCGACGGCGGTCCTGATGCGCCGGCTCAACTACGACATGCGCCCGGTCATCGCCCTGCTGGTCATCAACCTGATCTTCACTTTCGGCTGGAGCGGTATCGCGTGGCAGGCGCACATCGGTGGTCTGGTCGCCGGTGTGGTGGTCGGGTACGCGATGGTGCACGCACCGCGAGAGCGGAGGAACCTCGTCCAGTACGGGGTGTGCGCACTCTTCCTGGTCGTCGTCGTGGGGACGACGCTGCTCAGGACCGCTCAGCTCACCTGAGGAGGGCTTCGGCTCAGGTGAGAGGTGATGTTGTCCACAGACCGTGGCGGATCTTGTGCACGCTGTGTGGGAACAGCTGTGCCCCCTGTCGCTGACCTGAGTTTCCGCAGGTCGGACAGGGGGCGAACAGGTTTCCGGATCCCGGTAGGTCAGTCACACCGGCGTCAACCGCTGATGAGTTATCCACAGATCGTCTTTCTTTTCCACCTGTGGACAACTGCTGTGGATAACTCAGTGGATAGCCGTGGGCAGAGCTGGTGCCCGACTGCTCACCTGTGAGTGGAAGCAGTCACTTCCACTGCGTGGAGACACCGAATCCGGCCGCGATGAAGCCGAAGCCGACCACGATGTTCCAGTTGTCGAGCGCGTCGATCGGCAGGGAGCCGTCTGTCACGTAGAAGACGACAATCCAGGCGAGGCCGATGAGGAACATGGCCAGCATGACCGGGGCGACCCAGGTATTGCTGGTCAGCTTGATGGTGGACGCCTGCTTCGCCGGGGGCGGCGTGTAGTCGGCCTTCTTGCGGATACGTGACTTCGGCACGAGGGTCTCTCCTGTCGATGCGCTGCGTGGCCGCGCAGGGAACTGGGGCGGGCTCCGGGGCAGCGTACAAGGGGACACTGAGTGCTCCCCCGGGCGTCCGTTAGCGTAGTGCTTCCGCGGCGCCTAAGGAGATAAGGGTACGTTGAGCAATTCTGCCGACTCCCCCGGGACGGGTCCCAGTCCTGCCGGAAAGCGCCGTTTCCGGCCCGTACGCGTACTCACGGCGGCCGTCTTCGCCCTGGCCGGGCTCATTTTCTTCACGAGCTTCGACACGGCCAAGGGCACGAACATCCGGACGGACACCTCGCTGCTGAAGCTCTCCGACCTGATCCAGGAGCGCAGTCACAAGAACGCGACGCTGGACGAGTCCAACGGCGCCCTGCGGGACGACGTGGACTCCCTCGCCGGCCGCGAGGACGGCAGCAGCGAGGCCGAGGACGCCAAGCTCGCCGCCCTGGAGCAGCACGCGGGCACCAAGAAGCTCAAGGGCAAGGCCGTCACGGTCACGCTCAACGACGCTCCGCCGAACGCCACGGCCAAGCTGCCCGGCTACCCCGAACCGCAGCCCGACTACCTCGTCATCCACCAGCAGGACCTCCAGGCCGTGGTGAACGCCCTCTGGCAGGGCGGCGCCGAGGGCATCAAGGTCATGGACCAGCGGCTGATCTCCACGAGCGCCGTGCGCTGTGTGGGCAACACCCTGATCCTCCAGGGCCGCGTCTACTCGCCCCCGTACAAGATCACCGCGATCGGTGATCCGAAGAAGCTGCAGAACGCGCTCGCCGCCTCTCCGGCGATCCAGAACTACATGGTCTACGTCAACGTCTACGGGCTCGGCTGGAAAGTCGCGGAGAACGGGACGGTGACTCTTCCCGGCTACTCGGGCACAGTGGATCTCCACTACGCGAAGCCCGTGGAGTAACCGCGTACCTACGCGGAGTCGTGGGCGAAGCCTGTTGAGCGAGCTGCCGCCGGGGGGACCTTGTGTCGGTGCGAGTGGTCGTCAGGACCATCAGTGAGCTGTGCATCACCGTGGGCAGCCTGATCGTGCTCTTCGTGGTCTACGTGCTCTTCTGGACGGGCGTGAAGGCCGACAGCGCGATGGACCACCAGATCGACGTCCTCCAGAAACAGTGGTCGAAGGGCGCGGTCACCCGGAAGCCGACCGGGCCCGGGGATCCCACCGCCTCCCCGGCGCCGTCCGGCTCCGCCGGTTCCTCGGGCGCCCAGGCCGGCACCACCTCCGCGACTCCGAAAGAGCCCGGACCGTACAAGTACGGCGGCCCTTTCGCGGTCATGTACATCCCCCGGCTTGGTTTCACGTGGAACAAGCCCGTGCTCGAAGGCACCGCCACGAACGTCCTGAAGAAGGGCCTCGGCCACTACCGGGGTACCGCGCAGCTCGGCCAGGAGGGCAACTTCTCCGTCGCCGGCCACCGGCGCACGTACGGCGATCCCTTCACGGACTTTCCCCGGCTGCGGCGCGGGGACGCCGTGGTGCTCACCGACGGGACGACCTGGTTCACGTATCGGATCGACAAAGGCCCCTACAAAACCGTGCCGTCGGACATTGAGGTGATCGACCCTGTGCCACGTAAATCCGGTTACACGCGGCCGGGGCGCTATCTCACGCTGACCACGTGCGATCCGGAGTGGGGTCACAGTCACCGGTTGATCGTCTGGGCGCACCTCGATTCCACGCAGCCTGTGGAGGCAGGGAAACCGGCGGCTCTGCGCCGTTAGTCTGTTGACGTACGGCGACGGAAGGGACGGCATGTACGGCTGGATCTGGCGGCATCTGCCGGGGACCGTGTGGGTGAAGGCCCTGGTCTCCCTCGTGCTCGTCCTGGCAGTGGTCTACGTGCTGTTCCAGTACGTCTTCCCCTGGGCCGAACCGCTGCTGCCCTTCAATGATGTGACGGTGGACAACCAGTGAGCACGCGCATCCTCGTCGTGGACAACTACGACAGCTTCGTCTTCAACCTGGTCCAGTACCTCTACCAGTTGGGCGCCGAGTGCGAGGTGCTGCGCAACGACGAGGTGTCGACCGCGCACGCACAGGACGGCTTCGACGGCGTTCTCCTGTCCCCCGGGCCGGGCGCTCCCGAGCAGGCCGGCGTCTGCATCGACATGGTCCGGCACTGCGCCGCCACCGGGGTCCCCGTCTTCGGCGTCTGCCTCGGGATGCAGTCGATGCAGGTGGCGTACGGCGGTGTCGTCGACCGGGCTCCCGAGCTGCTGCACGGCAAGACCTCACTCGTGGAGCACCACGGCAAGGGCGTCTTCGCCGGTCTGCCGTCGCCCTTCACCGCGACCCGCTACCACTCGCTGGCGGCCGAGCCGGAGACGGTCCCGGCCGAACTGGAGGTCACGGCCCGCACGCACGACGGCATCGTCATGGGCCTCAGACACCGCGAACTTCCCGTCGAGGGTGTCCAGTTCCACCCCGAGTCGGTACTCACCGAGCACGGCCACCGGATGCTCGCCAACTGGCTGCACGAGTGCGGTGACAAGGTCGCCGTGGCGAGGTCGGCGGGGCTCGCCCCGGTGGTGGGCAGGGCCACGGCGTGACCGCGCTGCGCCCCGAGCGCGACAGCTCCTCCTACGGCGGCGAGGCCGCGTACGGGGGCGCCGACGCGTTCGAGGGTGCGGGCACCCAGGCCTTCGGCGGCGCGAATGCCTTCCAGGCTGCGGTCGGAGGGTTCGCCGATCCGCTGACGGACCCCTTGCCCGGCCAGGCACAGAGCCAGACCCCACCACAGGGGCACGCCCCACCACAGGGGCACGCCCAGGGCCATGCCCCGGCCCAGGGGTACGGCCCGGACGGATTCGCGCTCCAGTGGTCCTCCGGGCAGCCACCGGCACCGCAGCACGCGCGGACCGCCCCGTCCCCCCAGCCCTCCCCGTCGGCCTACGAGGAAGCGGTCGCGGCGCTGCCCCTGGACGACGAGACCGTCGCCCTGCGGCTGGCCGATCTGCCGAGAGCGGGCGGTGGAAGCGCGGCCGGGTCCGCCGGGGCCGCGGCACCGGGAGGCCGTGCGGCCCGTCGTAAGGCGGCCAGACACCGCGGACGGCACGGGAGCACCCAGGAGCCACAGGAGTCCCAGGAGTCCGCTCAGGGGGCCACTGAGGCCCCTCTGAGCCGGATGGAGGCGCGACGGGCGGCTCAGGCGCGCAAGCCCAGCGCGGGCGTCCTCGTGAGCCGGATGATCGGCGAGGTGTTCATCACCACCGGCGTCCTCATGCTGCTGTTCGTGACCTACCAGCTGTGGTGGTCGAACGTGCGGGCGCACCAGCAGGCCGGCAGCGCCGCTCACCACCTCCAGCAGGACTGGGCGGACGGCAAGCGGAACCCGGGGACGTTCTCGCCCGGGCAGGGCTTCGCCATCCTGCACATCCCGAAACTGGACGTCGTCGCGCCGATCGCCGAGGGCATCAGCAAGACGAAGGTGCTCGACCGCGGCATGGTCGGCCACTACGGCGAGGGTGATCTCAAGACGGCGATGCCGGACGCCAAGACGGGCAACTTCGCGCTCGCCGGGCACCGCAACACCCACGGGGAGCCGTTCCGCTACATCAACCGGCTCCAGCCGGGCGACGAGATCGTGGTCGAGACGCAGGACGACTACTACGTCTACAAGATGTCGTCGATCCTTCCGGTCACGAGTCCGAGCAACACGAGCGTGCTCGACCCGGTCCCCAAGGGATCGGGCTTCACGGCGCCGGGCCGCTACATCACACTGACCACCTGCACACCGGAGTTCACCAGTAAGTACCGGATGATCGTCTGGGGCAAGATGGTCGAGGACCGGCCACGCAGCAAGGGAAAACCGGACGCGCTGGTCGGCTGACGGCACGGGCCGGTCAGCGAGCGGGGCCGTATGCACCATGCGGGGACGCGTGCACACGCGCGTTCGCCCGGCACACGTACGCGAGACAACCAGCGGGACAGAACCAGACGGGGCGGATGAACAGTGGCAGCGAGCACCGACCACGACGAGCGCGCCGCGGCGGAAGCCGGTTCCGCACCGGACGGTGAAGCGCCCGCGGACCGCCGCCGCATCGGATGGTTCGCGATGATCGTCAGCGTCTTCGGCGAACTGCTGATCACCACGGGCCTGGTGCTCGGACTCTTCGTCGTCTACTCGCTGTGGTGGACGAACGTCGTCGCCGACCGGGCGGCCCACCAGCAGGGCGACAAGGTGCGCGACAACTGGGCACAGGGCAGGGGCCCCAGCGGTCCGGGCGCCCTCGACACCAAAGCGGGCATCGGCTTCCTGCACGTCCCGTCGATGAAGAACGGCGAGGTCCTCGTAGAGAAGGGCACGTCGACGAACATCCTCAACGACGGTGTCGCCGGCTACTACACGGACCCCGTCAAGTCGTCCCTCCCGACGACCGGCAAGGACGGCAACTTCACGCTCGCCGCCCACCGGGACGGCCACGGCGCCAAGTTCCACAACATCGACAAGGTCCAGAAGGGCGACGCGATCGTCTTCGAGACCAAGGACAAGTGGTACGTCTACAAGGTCTTCGGCATCCTCCCCGAGACCTCGAAGTACAACGTCAAGGTCCTTCAGACGGTCCCCCAGCAGTCCGGGAAGACGAAGCCGGGCCACTACATCACCCTGACCACGTGCACCCCGGTGTACACCTCCCGCTACCGCTACGTGGTCTGGGGCGAACTGGAACGCGTCGACAAGGTCGACAACGCCCGGACGCCGCCGAAGGAAATGCGCTGAGTCCACGGGCATGGAGGACATGACGAAGGGGCCCGGTACTCCGAGGAGTACCGGGCCCCTGTCTGATGGCCTTGCCTGTTTCAGCGGCTAGTTACCGCCGATGAACCCGCCGCCGCCGTTGTCGTTCCCGCCGTTGTTGCCACCGATGTTGACGGTCGTGAGCGTGACCGTCGTGTTGTCCGGACTGTCGACCGGGCTGTTGCCGCCCGGGTCCTGACTGATCACCGTGGCGCCGTCGCTTCCGTCACTGCCCGGGGCGAACTGGATGTTGTTGAAGCCCGCCTGCTGCAGGATCTGCTTCGCCTCTTTCACCTTCTTGCCGGCGACGCTCGGCACGGCCGACTGTTGCTTGGCCTTGCCGATCTGGATCTGCACCTTGGAGCCGGGGTCCGCCTTGTTGCCGGCGGTGGGTGTGATGGCGACGACCTTGCCGACCAGGTTCTGGTCGTCGGTCTCGACGTCGGTGCACTCACCCACGAGGTTGCTGGCCGTCATCTGGGCCTTGGCCTGGTCGCAGTTCTTGCCGGAGACGTCGGGGACGGTGGACTGCTTCTTCTCCCGGGCGATGGTGAGAGTGATCGTCGACCCCTTCTGCACCTCTTCGCCGAGGTCGGGATTCTGCTCCAGGACGGTGCCGGCCTTCTCCGCGGACTCCTCGGACTTCGTCTTGACGGTGAACTCGTACTTGTCACCTGTGAGGATCTGCTTCGCTTCATCGAGCAACTTGCCCGTGACGCTCGGGACGGCCACCTTCGGTGCTCCGGTGGAGACGACGACGTCGATCGTGTCGCCCTTCTTCACCGTCGCGCCCAAGGCCGGGTCCTGGGAGCAGACGTTGCCCTTCGGCTCCTTCTCACACGGCTTCCGTGTGGGGGAGAGCGTCAGATCGCGGTTGTCCGCCATCTTCTGGGCGTCCGCGTACTTCTGGCTGACGAAGTTGGGCACCTCGAACGATTCGTCGCTGCCGGCGCCGTTGCCGCCGACCAGGTACTTGCCGATCAGGATCGCGCCGATCAGCACCAGGACACCCGCGACGACCAGGAGGATCGTCGAGGTGTTGTTCTTGTTGCTCTTCTGGCGACGGCGGTCCGGGCGGTCGTCGTAGCCGTAACCGCCGTCGTCCGGGTTCATCGGCGGCAGCATCGACGTGGCCTGCGCGTCCGAGGAGCGCAGGGCCGTGGTCGCCTGGTCGTCGCCGTACCCGCCGTATCCGACGGAGCCCATGGCCGCGGAGGCCGCGACGGGCTGGCCGTCGAGGCAGGCCTCGATGTCGACGCGCATCTCGTCGGCCGACTGGTAGCGGTAGTCGGGATCCTTGACGAGGGCCTTCAGCACGATCGCGTCCATCTCGGGCGTGATCTCGGGGTCGAAGACCGACGGGGCCTGCGGCTCCTCCCGGACGTGCTGGTACGCGACGGCCACCGGGGAGTCGCCCACGAAGGGCGGACGCACGGTCAGCAGCTCGTACAGCAGACAGCCCGTGGAGTAGAGGTCCGAGCGGGCGTCGACCTGCTCGCCCTTCGCTTGCTCCGGGGAGAGGTACTGGGCGGTGCCGATCACCGCGGCCGTCTGCGTCATCGTCATACCGGAGTCGCCCATGGCGCGGGCGATGCCGAAGTCCATGACCTTGACCTGGCCGTTGCGCGTCAGCATGACGTTGGCCGGCTTGATGTCACGGTGGACGATGCCCGCGCGGTGCGAGTACTCCAGGGCCTGGAGGATCCCGATGGTCATCTCCATCGACCGCTCGGGCAGCAGTCTGCGGCCGGAGTGCAGCAGCTCGCGCAGCGTGGACCCGTCGACGTACTCCATCACGATGTACGGGATGGAGGTGTTGTCGATGTAGTCCTCACCCGTGTCGTACACGGCGACGATCGCGGGATGGTTGAGCGAGGCGGCCGACTGGGCCTCCCGGCGGAACCGAGCCTGGAACGACGGGTCACGCGCGAGGTCAGCTCGCAGCGTCTTCACCGCCACCGTGCGCCCCAGCCGGGTGTCATGCGCGAGGTAGACCTCCGCCATGCCACCACGGCCGAGCACGTGGCTCAGCTCGTACCGGCCGCCGAGGCGACGCGGCTCTTCCATAGCTACCTACCAGCCCTCTCCGTCGGTCCCGACCGCACCTTTGTGTGGTCCGGCGGTGTGCTGTCCGGGCATACCGTACCCGGATCGCCTTCTGTGACCTGGCCAAGACCGTCACCCGTGACAGGACCGGTATCGCAACGTGCACCGATGTGAAGGGGACGTGATCGGGGTCACTTCTTGCTGTCGATGACCGCCTTCATCACGTTCCTCGCGATGGGAGCGGCGAGACCGCCACCGGAGATGTCGTCGCGGTTGGCGCTGCCGTCCTCGACGACCACGGCGACGGCGACCGGCGAGCTGCCGTCCGCGAGCTTCGCGTAGGAGATGAACCAGGCGTACGGCTTCTCGCTGTTGTCGACGCCGTGCTGGGCGGTACCCGTCTTGCCGCCGACCGTGTAGCCGGGGATCGCCGCCTTGGTGCCGGTACCGCCGGGCTTGATCACCGTCTCCATCATCGACTGGAGGACCTGGGCGTTCTTCTCACTGAGCGGCTGGCTCAGCTTCTCGGGGTCCGTGTGCTCGATGACGTCGAGGTTGTGGGTGCTCAGCTCGCTGACCATGTACGGCTTCATCAGGGCGCCGTCGTTGGCCACCGCGGAGGCCACCATCGCCATCTGGAGCGGGGTGGCGGCGGTGTTGTACTGGCCGATCGAGGAGAGCGCGGTCTGCGAGGGGTTCATGTCGTCGGAGAAGACCGAGGAGCTGGAGCGGACCGGCGTGAACTGCTCGGAGCCGAAGCCGAACTTCTTGGCCTCCTCCAGCATCTTGTCGTTGCCGAGGTCCGAACCGACCTTGCCGAAGACCGTGTTGCAGGACACCCGGAGCGCGGTGCGCAGGGTGGCGTTCTTGCACGGCAGGTTGCCCTCGTTGGGCAGCTTGGTCGTGGTGCCCGGCATGGTCCACGGGTCCGGGGACTTCGTGTTGGTGTCCGCGTCGGGCACGAGCCCGTTCTCCAGCGCGGCCGCGGCGGTGACGACCTTGAAGGTCGAGCCCGGCGGGTAGGTCTCGCGCAGCGCCCGGTTGAGCATCGGGTCGTCGGGGTTGTTCTTCTTCTGGAGGTCGTTCCACGCCTTGGAGTCGGTGGTCGTGGAGTTGCCCGCGAAGGTCGACGGGTCGTACGAGGGCGTCGAGGCCAGCGCCAGGATCGCGCCCGTCTTGGGGTCGATCGCGGCGACGGCGCCCTTCTTGTCGCCGAGCCCCTGGAAGGCCGCCTTCTGCGCGGCGCCGTTCAGCGTCGTGACGACGTTGCCGCCCTGCTTCTTCTTGCCCGTGATCATGTCGAGCGTGTTCCGGAAGAAGAGCCGGTCGTCGTTGCCGGTGAGGATGCCGTCGTCGATCTTCTCGAGCTGGTTGGCGCCGAAGGCCTGCGAGGCGTAGCCCGTGATGGGGGCCCACATCGCGCCGTCCTTGTACGTGCGCTTGTACTCGTAGTCGCCCGTCTTGGACTTCACGGATCCGGTGATCGGGTTGCCGTCCACGATGATGTCGCCGCGCGGGGTGGCGTACCGCTCGATGTTCACGCGGCGGTTGGCGGTGTCCGTACGCAGCTCGTCCGCCTGGACGTACTGGAGCCAGTTGTCGCGGATGAGCAGGGCCAGGACGAGCAGCCCGCAGAAGATCGCGATCCGGCGCAGGGGCTTGTTCACGGGCGGACCACCTGGGTCATCTCGGCGTCGGGGTTCGGGGCGGGCGCGGGGGCCGGCCTGCGCGCGGTGTCGCTGATGCGGATCAGGATGCCGATGAGCGCCCAGTTGGCGATGACGGACGAACCGCCGTACGCGAGGAAGGGCATCGTCATACCGGTCAGCGGGATGAGGCCCATCACACCGCCGGCGACCACGAAGACCTGGAGCGCGAAGGCGCCGGAGAGGCCGACGGCGAGGAGCTTGCCGAACGGGTCACGGGCGGCGAGGGCCGTGCGGACGCCGCGCTCGACGATCAGGCCGTAGAGCACCAGGATCGCCATGATCCCGGCGAGGCCCATCTCCTCGCCGAACGTGGCGAGGATGAAGTCGGAGTTGGCGGCGAACCGGATCAGTTCGGAGTGGCCCTGGCCGAGGCCGGTGCCGAGGGTCCCGCCGGAGCCGAACGCCCACAGGGCCTGCATGGCCTGCTCGGAGTGGACTCCGGGAGCGCCCGACTGGCTGAGCTTGTACTCCCCCATCGGGTTGAGCCAGGCCTGGACACGCTGCTGGACGTGGGGCTCGAAGCTGGCCACGCCGACCGCGCCCGCCGCCGACATCAGCAGACCGAAGACGATCCAGCTGGTCCGCTCGGTGGCGACGTACAGCATGATGATGAACATTCCGAAGAACAGCAGCGACGTACCGAGGTCTGTCTCGAAGACCAGGATGAGGATCGAGATGAACCAGACGACCAGGATCGGGCCGAGGTCGCGGCCGCGCGGCAGGTAGAGACCCATGAAGCGGCGGCTGGCCAGGGCGAGCGCGTCGCGCTTCACCATCAGATAGCCGGCGAAGAAGATCGCCAGGACGATCTTTGCGAACTCACCGGGCTGGATGGAGAAGCTGCCGACGTGGATCCAGATCTTGGCGCCGTAGATGTTGGCGCCGAGGCCGGGGACGAGCGGCAGGAGCAGCAGCACCAGGGCGCCGACCATGGAGATGTAGGTGTAGCGCTGCAGGACGCGGTGGTCCTTCAGGAACACCAGTACGACCACGAAGAGTGCGATGCCGAGCGCGGTGTACATCAGCTGGCGGGGCGCCGCGGTGCCTGCCTGCTTGATCTGCTGGAGCAGCTTGGACTGGTCGAGGCGCCAGATGACGACCAGACCCAGCCCGTTCAGCAGCGTGGCCACCGGGAGCAGCAGCGGATCCGCGTACGGAGCGAACTTCCGCACGACGATGTGGGCGACGGCGGCCAGCAGGCCGAGACCCAGGCCGTAACTCAGCAGCCCCGCGGGCACCTGGTCGTCGATGGCGAGGCCCACGTTGGCGTAGGCGAACACCGGGATGACAACGGCGAACACCAGCAAGGCCAGCTCGGTGTTGCGTCGGCTCGGTGCGCCGATCGATCCGATCGTGGACGTGTGGTGCGTCGGCGTGTTCGTACTGCTGCTCATCGTGTGACAGGGCCCCTCACGGCTTCTTACTGCTTACCGCACAGCGAGACCAGCTTCTGCTCCTCGTCGGAGAGGCTGGGGCCGGGTGTGGGAGTGGGTGCGGTCTTGGACGGGGAGGACGAAGGAGTCGGACTCGGCGTGGACGTGGCCTTGGACGTCAGGGAGGTCTTTGTGGTTCCCGCGGTCCCACCGGCCTCGCCCGCACCGGTCTTCGCGTTGTTCTCGCTCTCGGCGGCGCGGCGCTGCGCGTCCTTCTGGCATGCGGAGGCCTGGACGGAGAGCTCGTCGACCTTGGACCTGGCGTCGCCGAGCCCGCCTTCGGCGATGGTCTCCTTGACCTGCTTCTGCTGGTACGGCGGCAGGTACTTGAGTTCGATCTCGGGGTGATCCTTCTCCACCTTCGAGAGCGAGACCCAGGCGAGGTCCTGGCTGATGCCGCGGTACAGGGCCACGTGCTCGCCCTTGGTGCCGACGTAGTACTGCGTCTGCGTCCAGCGGTAACCGCCGTACAGGCCACCGCCGATGACGGCGAGCGCCAGGACGGTGAAGAAGGATCTCTTCAGCCACCTGCGGCCCTTGCGCGGCTTGACGAAGTCCTCGTCCGAGTAGTCGCCGAAGCCGCCCGTGGACACGTAACCGGTGGTGTCGCCGCTGCCGGGCGGGCCGAACTCGCCGCCACCGCCCTGTCCGGGGACCTGCCGGCCGAGGCTGGAGGCACGTCCGGCGGGCGTCTGCATCGCGCCGTTGTCCTGCAGTTGGAGCTGGTTCTCGGCGACGGCGCCGACCACGACCGGGGTGTCGGAGAGCTGGGCGGCGAGGGTGTCGCCGGAGTCGATGTCGAGGACGTCGGCCACGATGACGGTGATGTTGTCCGGGCCGCCGCCGCGCAGCGCGAGCTGGATGAGCTCCTGGACGGTCTCCTGCGGGCCCTGGTAGCTGGCGAGGGTCTCCTCCATGGTCTGGTGGGAGACGACGCCGCTGAGGCCGTCGGAGCAGATCAAATAGCGGTCGCCGGCGCGGACTTCGCGGATGGAGAGGTCCGGCTCGACGTGGTCGCCGCTGCCCAGCGCGCGCATCAGCAGGGAGCGCTGCGGGTGGGTGGTGGCCTCTTCCTCGGTGATGCGTCCCTCGTCGACGAGGCGCTGCACCCAGGTGTGGTCCTGCGTGATCTGCGTGAGCACGCCGTCGCGCAGCAGGTACGCGCGGGAGTCGCCGACGTGGACGAGGCCGAGGCGCTGGCCCGTCCACAGCAGGGCGGTGAGCGTGGTGCCCATGCCCTCCAGCTGCGGGTCCTCCTCGACCATCAGCCGGAGCTGGTCGTTGGCGCGCTGCACGGCGGTGCCGAGCGAGGTGAGGATGTCGGAGCCGGGCACGTCGTCGTCGAGCGCGACGATGGTGGAGATCACCTCGGAGCTGGCGACCTCACCGGCGGCCTGGCCGCCCATCCCGTCGGCGATCGCGAGCAGCCGGGGACCGGCGTAGCCGGAGTCCTCGTTGCCCTCGCGGATCATGCCTTTGTGCGATCCGGCGGCGAAGCGCAGTGACAGACTCATGCGCACCTCGCCCGTCGGCTCCGGGTACATCCGCACGGTGCCCACCCTCCGGTCGGGAGCGCGCCGGCATCCACCACGTGGACCGCCGCCGCGTGCTCGCTCCGCTCGCGCTCATTCATGACGTGGCACTACTTCCGCAGCTCGATGACTGTCTTGCCGATGCGGATCGGCGCGCCCAGCGGAACGGGCGTGGGGGTCGTCAGTCGGCTCCGGTCGAGATACGTGCCGTTGGTGGAGCCGAGGTCCTCGACGATCCACTGGCCGTCCCGGTCCGGGTAGATCCTGGCATGCCGGCTCGACGCGTAGTCGTCGTCCAGCACGATGGTGCTGTCGTGGGCACGGCCCAGGGTGATGGTCTGCCCCTGGAGGGCGACTGTCGTGCCCGTGAGGGTGCCCTCCGAGACGACCAGCTTGGACGGGGCGCCACGGCGCTGCCGGCCGCCGCCGCTGGGCGGCTGCTGCTGGCGCTGCTGCGGAGGCGCGGCCTGTCGCGCGGCCTGCTGAGGCCGTTGGGCCTCCCGGCGCGAGCCGCGCTGTGTGACGCGCGTTCCGAACAGGTCGCTGCGGATGACCTGCACGGCCACGATCACGAACAGCCACAGTACGGCCAGGAAACCCAGCCGCATGACCGTGAGGGTCAGCTCTGACATTGCCCCCGCTTCACCCTTCGGCTTGCCGGTAAATGATGGTGGTGCTGCCCACGACGATCCGCGAGCCGTCGCGGAGCGTAGCGCGGGTGGTGTGCTGCCCGTCCACCACGATGCCGTTGGTGGACCCGAGATCCTGGATCGTCGGGGGCGTTCCGGTCCGGATCTCACAGTGCCGGCGCGATACGCCGGGGTCGTCGATCCGCACGTCGGCTTCGGTGCTGCGGCCCAGCACGAGCGTCGAGCGGGAGATCTGATGGCGTGCGCCGTTGATCTCCACCCAGTGCCGCATACGGGCACCCGCCGCGGCAGCGGCCGGGGGCCGGGCACCCGCGGGTGCCGCGCCCGCACGGCCGCCGGGCGGCGGCGCGGACGGCATGGGGGGAGCGGCCGCGGGCGGGTAGCCGTAGCCACCCTGGGCTGCGCGTGGTGCCGCCGGGGCGGGGCCCGCGGGGGCACGCTCCGGGGACTGCTGGTTGGCGGAGGAGGCGAGCGTACGGCTGCGCACCCGGTACAGACCGGTGTCGAGGTCGTCCGCCTTCTCCAGGTGGACCTTGATGGGTCCCATGAAGGTGTAGCGCTGCTGCTTGGCGTAGTCGCGGACCATGCCGGCGAGCTCGTCGCCCAGCTGGCCGGAGTACGGGCTGAGGCGCTCGAAGTCCGGCGTGCTCAGCTCGACGATGAAGTCGTTGGGGACGACGGTCCTGTCGCGGTTCCAGATCGTGGCGTTGTTGTCGCACTCGCGCTGCAGCGCTCCGGCGATCTCCACGGGCTGGACCTCGGACTTGAACACCTTGGCGAAGGTGCCGTTGACCAGACCTTCGAGACGCTGCTCGAACTTCTTCAGGACTCCCATGGGGCACCTCCTCCTGCGTAGCCGTCCTGGTACAGCTTGCTGTCGTCGTCTACCTGATCCTGCTGGCCTTGCTGGTACTGCTTACTGATCGTATCCACGCGTCGGGAAATCGGCTGGTTCCCCCTGTCGGCCCGGTCGACAGGTTGTCGACGCCTTCGGAAGTCCCCTCCGCACGTTCCCTGAGAGGGCCCTCTTCGAACTCTTCCCGGCACTACTCCTGCCATGGATCGTAGAGGCGCCTCGCGACCAGTGTCCCGCACCTGACTGTGCGGCCCGTCCGGCTCCTGGGGAGATGGGCAGGACCGGTACGAGGTTGATACGTGAACCGGTTCGGTCTGAGACGTGTGGGGCGGAACGGTGTCGTAGTGACGGAGCCGGCCGGTTCCGGAGGGGAGGCCGCGAGGGGTACAGGCCGGGCGGCACACGGGCACCGGGGCCGGGGACGCCGCACGCCGGGAGGTGGACGGCGGGTGCCGGGGGCTGGGAAAAGGGATGTGAATCCACCCCTGACAGCGTGCTAATCTTCTGGATGTCGGCAGGCGCTCGCACCACTCGGTGGGAGACGGACGACACACTCACTGCGCGAGTGGCGGAATGGCAGACGCGCTGGATTCAGGTTCCAGTGCCCGCAAGGGCGTGGGGGTTCAACTCCCCCCTCGCGCACAGCTGAAAGCCCCGCAAGTCTTCGGACTTGCGGGGCTTTTGCGTTGTCCGCATCGGTGCTCGCGATGGTCCTGGGTGGTGCGCCGGCCGGAACCGGCGCGGATCCGGCCTGGAACCGGCCGCTCGCCGCCGGGGGCGCGTGATGGTTCGTCACGGCCGGTCCGGATCGTCGCCCCGCCGGGAGCCCTGATGTCGGCGCGGTAAGTGTGACGATGGTCTCAGATGCCCGGCGGCGGGCTTCCCTCTCGTCGGCCGATGAGCGGTTTCCGGCGAAGTCCCGTGAAAAGCGGGCGGACCCACCACGGAAAGCGCGCCGAGCCCCGCAGGGCAATGGGAGTGGCCCTGCGGGGCTCTGTGGCGTCGCCTACGGGTGGGCGGCGGGATGCGGATGGCCGGTTGTCCCGGCCGCGGGGTTACGCGGCGACGCGGTGCGCGACGTCCTTCGCCTTGGCGGCCGCGTCCTGGAGGGCCTTGTCGCGGGACGCCTCGAAGAGGGGGACCAGCTCGGACATCGCCGGGTTGCTCGGCGCCATGGTGAGCTCCGGGACGATGAAACCGAGGTCCATCTCGAGCATGTCGCGCAGGACGGCCTCCAGGTAGTTCTGCACGTACTCGAAGCCCGCGCGCGGAGTGCCCGGCGCGTACGAGCCGCCGCGGCTGGCGACCACGGTCACCGGGGTGCCCTTGATCTTCGACTCCTCGGTCATGGCCGTGCGGCCGATCAGCACGACGTTGTCGAGCCACGCCTTGAGGGTCGAGGGGATGGAGAAGTTGTACATCGGGGCGCCGATCAGGATCGCGTCCGCGTTCTCCATCTCCTCGATGAGCTTCACGCGCGCGGTGAAGGCCTCGGCCTGCTCGGGGCTGTGGGTGTCGGGGGCGGCGAATCCGGCGGTGTGGGCCTCGGCCGTGATGTGCGGCACGGGCTCGGCGGCGAGGTCGCGGTAGATCACCGTGCCGTCGGGGTGCTGCTCCAGCCAGGCGGTGCGGAAGGCGTCCGTCACGGCCCGCGAGGTGGAGGCGCTGCCCGGGAAAACGGACGAGTCGATGTGGAGGAGGGTGGCCATGGGGATCTCCAAGGAGAGCGATGTGAACCGGTGGCGCCCGCCGGCCCGGGGAGGGCCGTGGGGCGGAGCCCGGGCGGGCTCTTGGTGCCGAGACCGGTCGACCTGGTGGGGACGGGCCCGGTCAGGGCTGCGGAAACGGATCCAGGGCAGGGCGGTGCATGGACGGCGACGCGAAGTCCTGGAGGGCTTCTCATTCGTACCTAACTAGAGATAACACAGCTACTTACTTTTTTTCATCCCCTTGTGTGGACGCAGTACGCTGGAGGCATGGCAGAACCGGGAAGCCACGACGCGGGGCCGTGCCAGAAGGTCGACGACGGCATGACCCGTGTCTTCACGCTGCTCGGAAAGCGCTGGACGGGCCTGGTCGTCGCGGTTCTGATGCAACATCCCGTCCACTTCGCCGAGTTGCGTCGGGCGATCCCTGGAATCAGCGAGCGGATGCTCTCCGACCGGCTCACCGAACTCGCCGTGGCCGGCCTGGTCGTGCGCGAGGTCAACGAGGGGCCTCCGCTGCGGGTTGCGTACCGCCTGACGGAGGCGGGGGCGGCACTGGAACCCGCGCTCAAGGAACTGGGTGCCTGGGCGGAGACGTATCTGCCGGGGAGCGGTCCCTGTCGGGGCGAGCCGCGGAAGTAGGCCGGAGCGGGGCGTGACCGACGTCTCGCGAGCCCGGTGCAGGTGATCTGCCCGGCCCGGGTCGCGTGCGGTCCGTGCCGGGTGCCGGCCGAGTTGTCCACAGGGTCTGACGCGTGTCCACGACCGGCTGTACCGTCGGCACGAGTTGATGTTCGTGTGCGGGGGAGGCGGTCGTCATGGCCGAGGTCGGTTCAGCGGGGTCGGAGCAGCAGGCGGTCGCGGCCGTGCCGGACGAGCGGTCCGAGGTCGTCCGCGCCGCGGGATTCGACGGGCAGGACGACGGTGCTCGGGCGGAGCGTCCCGCCTCCGGCACGGAGCCGCGGGAGCCCGCGGAGCGTGCGGACGGACTGTCCTCGACCGCGAGTGCGCCTCTGCCCAAGGTGGTGTCCCTGTCCGAGCGCCGACCGGCCGCGGAGGGCGCCCGGAGCCGGGGATTCGGCGTCCCGGGCTTCGCCGCCTGGCCGACGCAGGCGTCGCCCAAGGCCGAGGGGAAGGCCTTGCGCGTACGGGTGCCCCGCACCGCACACGCCGAGCTGACGTCGGACGCCGACCGGCCCGACGCCGTCTCCGCGGTCGAGGAGTCCAACCGCGGCCGGCTCTCCGATCTCACCCCGATACGGGTCGGCAGAATGGCCGCCACTCCCTTCGCCTTCCTGCGTGGTTCGGCCGGCCTCATGGCCTACGACCTCGCCCGCACCCCCATGACCGGCATCAGCGCCCAGATCTGCGGTGACGCCCACGCGGCGAACTTCGGTCTGTACGGCGACGCGCGCGGCGGCCTCGTCATCGACCTGAACGACTTCGACGAGACGGTGTACGGCCCCTGGGAATGGGACCTCAAGCGGCTCGCCACCTCGCTCGTGCTGGCCGGCCGGGAGGCGGGGGCGGACGAGGACACCTGCCGTGCCGCCGCGTACGACACCGTGGGCGCGTACCGCCGCACCATGCGCCTGCTGGCCAGGCTGCCGGTGCTGAACGCCTGGAACGCCATCGCCGACGAGGAACTGGTCTCCCACGCCGACGCCCACGATCTGCTCGGCACCCTGGAGCGGGTCTCCGAGAAGGCGCGGGGCAACACCAGCGGGCGGTTCGCCGCCCGGTCGACCCAGGCGGTGGAGGGCGGTGGACGCAGGTTCGTGGACGCGCCGCCCGTGCTGCGCCGGGTGCCCGACGCGGAGGCCGCCGCCGTCGCCGCGTCGCTGGAGCACTACCTGACGACGCTCTCGGAGGACCGCCTTCCCCTGCTCGCGCGTTACGCCGTGCACGACGTCGCCTTCCGCGTCGTCGGCACGGGCAGCGTCGGCACCCGTTCGTACGTCGTGCTGCTGCTCGACCACCGCGGCGAGGCGCTCGTCCTCCAGGTGAAGGAGGCCCGTGCCTCGGCGCTGCTGCCGCACCTGGCGACGGCTGGGCACCGGATGCCCGAGGTGGCGCACGAGGGCCGCCGGGTCGTCCTCGGTCAGAAGCGGATGCAGGTGGTCAGCGACATCCTGCTCGGCTGGACCTCGGTCGACGGTCTCCCCTTCCAGGTACGCCAGTTCCGCAACCGCAAGGGCAGCGTCGACCCCGCCGCCCTCGCCGCGGACCAGATGGACGACTACGGCCGCATGACCGGTGCCCTGCTGGCCCGCGCCCACAGTCACAGCGTCGATCCCCGGCTCATCTCCGGCTACTGCGGAAAGAAGGAGGAGCTCGACGAGGCCGTCGCCTCCTTCGCTGTCGCCTACGCGGACCGCACGGAGGCGGACCACACGGCCCTGGTGGAGGCGATCAGAACCGGCCGGATCGCCTCCGAACCGGGAGTCTGACCCGGCGGAGGCGTCAGTGCTCCCGGTGGTGATGGCGCCGTCGGGATGATCGGGGCGGTTGGGGTCTTTGGGGCCGTTGTGGCCGGTCAGGTGGGTGGAGAGGTGGGGAAGACCGTGAGCCGCGGGGGAGCGTGGCCTACGCTGGTCGGGTGACGACCCCGGAAGCCGATCAGAGCCAGTCCGAGCCCACCATCGAGAGGGGCCGGGAACAGTCCGGTGCTCCGGCGGGCGAGGCGCCCCAGGCATCCCCCGGCGACGGCGGTGGTCTCTCGGACGCCGAGGCCACGCAGAGTGCGGAGGCCTCCCCGGACGACGGGAACGCCGCCGCGAGCGAGGCCGATGGTGAGGCCGGGGCCGGGGGCGACGCGACGGCCGAGGTCCCGAGCGAGGACGCTCGGCCCGAGGCGCGGCTCGAACGGGCCGTGCGGGCCGCCGAGCAGGCGTTGATCGAGTTCGAGATCGCCGTGGAGACCTTCCGCGTCGAGGTCGACAACTTCTCCCGGCTGCACCACCAGAAGCTCGGCCCGATGTACTCCCGGCTCGACGAGCTGGACGCCGACATCGCCGAGGCGCGCGCTGCCCGCACCGGTGACGCGGAGGACCTGCGCAAGGCGCAGGAGGCGCGGGCGCGGGTCATGCCCATGCCTGGCGTCGAGGAACTGTTGCACGGCTGGATGGACTCGGACGGCCTGTTCCCCGAGGCCGTCGCGATGCTGACGGAGCAGCCCGTGCGGCCCCCGCAGCGGGTGCGCCCCAGCGAGGAGGCCCGCAAGTTCTTCCGCGAACTGGTCCGCAAGGCGCACCCCGACCTCGCGCAGGACGAGGACGAGCGCAAGCGCCGGGACGAGTTCATCTCCCGCGTGAACGCCGCGTACGCGCGGGGGGACGAGAAGCTGCTGCGGGAGCTGGCCGAGGAGTGGGCCGCCGGACCCGCGCCACAGGAGTGGAAGCCGACCCGCAGCGAGGAGCTCTACGCCCGCCTCGAATGGCTCGCCCAGCGCAAGGAGATGCTCACCTTCGTCGCGCGCGAACTGGAGGAGAGCGCCATCGGCGCCATGCTCAAGCTGGCCCCCGAGGACCCGGACCGGCTGCTCGAGGAGATCGCCGAACAACTGCTGACGCAGGTCGGCGAGCGTGAGACCGAGCTGGCGGAGCTGATCGCCCAGGCTCCCTGAGTCTCCGGCCCGGCGAGGCTCCCGGGGCCGTACCGTCGGCCCGGTCGGGTAGCGTCGGAGGCATGAGTTTCGGAGCTGGTGTGCCCACCGTCGGGGTCGACAATCTCACCGTCGACGACTTTCTGCTGGACGTCCGGGAGGACGACGAGTGGGAGGCAGGTCATGCCGAGGGGGCACTGCACATCCCCATGAGCGAATTCGTGGCCCGGTACGGCGAGCTGACCGAGGCGGCGCCGCAGGACGGCCGGGTCAACGTGATCTGCCGCTCCGGTGGACGGTCGGCCCAGGTCACGCAGTACCTCGTCCAGCAGGGCATCGACGCGGTGAACGTCGAAGGCGGCATGCACACCTGGGAGGCCACGGGCCGCCCCGTGGTGAACGACAAGGGCGAGTCCGGCTTCGTTCTGTAGCTGTAGCTGTAGCTGTAGCTGTAGCTGTAGGTCTGCGGTTCCCGGTTTTTTGTTGTGGCCGTGGGCGGTCGGTTCCGTGCTGCGGCCCGGAACCGACCGCCCACAGCCGCGATGTCCTGTGCTGTCGCCTGTCGCCTGTCGCCTGTCGCCTGTCGCCTGTCGCCTGACGGATGCGCGTGTCCGCTTGGTGGGTGTGCGGCCGTCAGCCCAGCGGATGCGCCGCCAGCAGATCGCCCAGGGCTTCCTCGTGAGCTGCCGCCGGGCCCAGGGACAGTTCCAGGTGCTTGGCCCAGGCGTGATAGCGGTGGAGGGAGTAGTCGGTGTCGGCGCCGAATCCGCCGTGCAGGTGCTGGGCGGTCTGTACGACTCTGCGGACGCCCTCGGACGCCCAGATCTTGGCGACGGCCACGTCACCGGAGGCGGGGAGTGCGCCGCCGGCCCCCGTGCTGATCCGCCACGCGGCCTGCCAGAGGGTGGCCTCCATCGCCCGCAGGTCGATGTAGCGGTCGGCGGCCTGCACGGCGACCGCCTGGAACGTGGCCACCGGGAACCCGAACTGCTCCCGCTTGCCGGTGTATTCACTCGTCATCCGGAGCACCGCCTCGCCGAGGCCCAGCGCCTGGGCGCAGGTTCCGGTGGCCAGCAGCTCGCGCAGCCACTCCCAGGCACCCTCCGCGTCGATGACATCCCGTGAGGCCACCCGCGCGGAGTCCAGGCGCAGTTGGCCGAGCCGCTCGCCGGTCGTCGAGATCTGCTCGGCGAGTACGGCCCCTTCGAGGTCTCGGTTGACCAGGGCGAGGACGGTCCGGTCGGTGTCGGTGTGCGCGGGGACGACGATGTAGTCGGCGCCGTAGGCCCAGGGGACGGCCGTCTGCGTGCCGTCCAGCAGCCAGGCGTCACCGTCCCGCCGCGCGGTCACGGCCCGTTCGGCCGGTTCGTGCCCGGTCCTGCCACTGGTGGCCACCGTCAGGACGAGTTCGCCCCGGCCCGCGCGGGGGAGCAGATCGGCCTTCGACTCCGGCCCGCCGTACCGCTGCACGGCCAGGGCCGCCGCGCTGCTCTCCAGCAACGGAACCCGCGCCAGCACCTTCGCGGACTCCCGCAGCACCAGGCACAGGGCGACCGCGTCGAGGCCGGCCCCGCCGTACTCCTCGTCGAGCAGCAGGCTCAGCAGGTCCGCGGCGGCGAGCTTCGCCCACAGCTGCCGGTCGAAGTCCGCGGCGACGGCGCCCGCGGTGAGAGCCGGACTGGGGACCCCGTCCGGAACGACCCCGGCGAACACCGCTTTCGCCGCCTCGACCGCCGCCTGCTGCTCCTCGGTGAAGGTGAAGTCCACGATCCCGTCCTCCCGCACGCGCCGGACCACCGACCAGACAGGACGCCTGATCTGACGGAGCGTCAAGATAGAACAGGTTCTACGAGAAGGGAACGGGCGGGGGCGGACGCGGCTTCCCGACGACCTACGACCGACGACCGACGACCGGCGACCGGCGACCGGCGATCGCCGGGCACCGATCGCCTGCGGTCGCGGTCACCCCCAGGGAGTCACCGTCATGGGCAGAGTCGCCGTCACCGGCGGGGCCGACCCGAGGGACGGCCCCGTCGGGCTCAGCGGTCGAAGTCCAACTCCACTTGTTCCGTGGACGGGTGGGACTGGCAGGCCAGCACATAGCCCGCTTCCGTCTCCTCCGGTTCCAGGGCGAAGTTGCGGTCCATCCGCACCTCGCCCGAGACCAGGAAGGCGCGGCAGGTGCCGCACACGCCGCCCTTGCAGGCGTAGGGCGCGTCCGGCCGGTTGCGCAGCACGGTCTCCAGCAGGGACTCGCCGTCCTGGACGGGCCAGGTTCCGCCGCGTCCGTCGAGCCGCGCCGTCACCGTGCTGTGCGCGGGCGCCGGTATGACCGAGACGGTCGCCGTCCCCGCGTCCACATGGAAGATCTCCTGGTGGATCCGTCCCCGGGACACCCCCAGTCCGCGCAGCGCTCGGTCGGCGCCTTCCACGAGGCCCATGGGCCCGCACAGGAACCATCCCGCGACGTGGTCCACGGGGAGCATCGCGGGGAGCAAGTGGGTCAGCCGCTCCTGGTCGAGCCGTCCGGACGGAAGTCCGGCCTGCTGCTCCTCCCGGGAGAGGACCGTCACGAGCTGGAACCGCTGCGGATAGCGATCCTTGAGGTCCGCGACCTCCTCCAGGAACATCGTCGACGCCGAGGTGCGGTCGCTGCGGATCAGGCAGAACCTGGCGTCCGGGCGGTGGGCGAGGAGAGTCGAGACGATCGACAGCACCGGGGTGATCCCGCTGCCGCCCACGACCGCCGCGTACAGACCGTCGGACGGCTCCAGCGTGAAGCGTCCCGCCGGAGTCATCACCTCGATCTCGTCCCCGACGGCGATCTCCTTGAGCGCGTGGGTGGAGAACACCCCGCCGTCGACGAGGCGCACACCGACGCGCAGGGTGCGTGGTCCCTCGCCGCCGGGCGTGGGCGCCGCTGAGCAGATCGAGTAGGTGCGCCGGATCTCCGTGCCGTCGATCGTGCGGCGCAGGGCGAGATGCTGGCCGGCCGCGTGCCGGAAGTCCTCGCGCAGGTCGGCCGGCACCGCGAAGGTCAGGGCCACGGAGTCGTCGGTGATCCGGTCGACCGCGGCCACCGGGAGCGGGTGGAAGCGGGCCATCACAACTCCTTGAAGTGGTCGAACGGTTCGCGGCACGACAGACAGCGGCGCAGCGCCTTGCACGCGGTGGACGAGAAACGGCTGAGCAGCTCGGTGTCGGCCGAACCGCAGATCGGGCAGAGGATGCGCTCCAGCTCCAGCTCCGGCGCTTCGGCTCCGGCAGCGGCTTCGGCGACTGTGCGGGTGGCGCTCAGGGAGAGCGTCACGGGTCCCGCGGGGCGGCCGCCGCGGGGCGGCGCGATCCCGAACTCCCGCAGCTTGCGGCGCCCTTCGTCGGAGATGTCGTCGGTGGACCAGGCGGGGCTGAGGACGGTGCGCACGGACACGTCCCGTATCCCGCGCTCGTGCAGCACCCGCTCGATGTCCGTGGACATGACCTCGACGGCCGGGCAGCCCGTGTATGTCGGGGTCAGTTCGACCTCGACCGAGTCCGTGCCGTGGACGTGCACCGCGCGGACCACGCCCAGCTCGTCCAGGGTGAGGACGGGAAGCTCGGGGTCGGGCACGGAGCCGGCCAGCCGGCGCAGCTCCTCCTCCAGAGCGGTGGCCGTCACCATGACGCCCCCGGGTGGCTGCGGTGCAGGTGCTGCATCTCGGCGAGCATCCGTCCGAAGGACTCGGAGTGGACTCCCTGGCGTCCGGCGCCCGCGGTCCAGGCCCCGGACCGCGGTCCGTCGGGGACGGAGAGGGTGGCGCGGCGCAGGACGTCCGTCACGGACTCCAGCCAGGCGGCCCGCAAGGCATCCCAGTCGACGTCGAGGCCCTCGACGGGCTGGAACATCTCGCCGGTGAACCGCCACAGCGCCCGGCAGGCCCGGTCCATCCGCTCATGGCTGACGTCCGTGCCGTCGCCGAGGCGCAGCGTCCACTGCTCGGCGTGGTCCTGGTGGTAGGCGACCTCCTTGACCGCCTTCGCGGCGAGAGGAGCGAACTCACCGTCCCCGGAGGCGAGCTGGGCGTAGAGGAGCCGCTGGTAGGTGGAGAAGTAGAGCTGGCGGGCGATCGTGTGGGCGAAGTCGCCGTTCGGCTGCTCGACCAGCTGGAGGTTGCGGAAGGCGCGCTCCTCGCGGAGATACGCCAGCTCGTCCTCGTCGCCGGCGAGGGACAGCAGCACCCGGGCCTGGCCGAGCAGGTCCAGCGCGATGTTGGCCAGGGCGACTTCCTCCTCGAGGACGGGTGCGTGGCCCGCCCACTCCCCCAGGCGGTGCGAGAGCACCAGGGCGTCGTCGCCGAGGGCCAGGGCGGCGGTGGTGTTCACGGTGGTCGTCACAGGTGCTTCACCCCTTCCGGGATCTCGTAGAAGGTGGGGTGGCGGTAGGGCTTGTCCGCGGACGGCTCGAAGAACGGGTCCTTCTCATCGGGCGAGGAGGCCGTGACGGCCGCGGACGGGACGACCCAGATCGAGATGCCTTCTCCGCGGCGCGTGTACAGATCGCGTGCGTTGCGCAGCGCCAGCTCGGCGTCCGGCGCGTGCAGGCTGCCGGCGTGCGTGTGCGAGAGTCCGCGGCGCGAGCGCACGAAGACCTCCCACAGGGGCCAGTCGGTGTTCGTCATGCTCGGGTCGCTCCTGTCTCACCGGCCGTGCTCGTGGCGCCGCCGGTTCCGCTCGTGTGCTTCTTCGCGTACACCGCGGCCGCCTCCCGGACCCAGGCGCCCTCCTCGTGGGCGGTCCGGCGCTGGGAGATCCGCTGTTCGTTGCAGGGGCCGTTGCCCTTGAGGACCTCGCGGAACTCGGTCCAGTCGATGGCGCCGAAGTCGTGCTGTCCGCGCTCCTCGTTCCAGACGAGGTCCGGGTCGGGCAGGGTCAGGCCGAGGGACGCGGCCTGCGGCACGCAGATGTCGACGAAGCGCTGGCGCAGCTCGTCGTTCGAGTGGCGCTTGATCTTCCAGGCCATCGACTGTGCGGAGTGCGAGGACTCGTCGTCGGGCGGGCCGAACATCATCAGGGAGGGCCACCACCAGCGGTCCACCGCGTCCTGCGCCATCGCGTGCTGCTCGGTGGTGCCCCGGCTCAGGGCCAGCAGCAGCTCGTACCCCTGGCGCTGGTGGAAGGACTCCTCCTTGCACACGCGGACCATGGCGCGCGCGTACGGGCCGTAGGAGCAGCGGCACAGAGGGACCTGGTTGGTGATCGCTGCGCCGTCCACCAGCCAGCCGACGGCGCCGACGTCGGCCCAGGTCAGCGTCGGGTAGTTGAAGATCGACGAGTACTTCTGGCGGCCCGCGTGGAGCTTGTCCAGCAGTTCGTCGCGGCTTGTGCCGAGGGTCTCCGCCGCGCTGTAGAGATACAGGCCGTGGCCCGCCTCGTCCTGGACCTTCGCCATCAGGATCGCCTTGCGGCGCAGCGAGGGCGCGCGCGTGATCCAGTTGGCCTCCGGCTGCATGCCGATGATCTCGGAGTGCGCGTGCTGGGCGATCTGGCGGACCAGGGTCGACCGATACGCGTCGGGCATCCAGTCGCGCGGCTCGATGCGGTCGTCCGCCGCCACCGCGGCGTCGAAGACCGCCTCGTACGCCGCTGTGCGGGCCGCCTCCTCGGCGGCTTCGCCCGCCTGTGTGCGGGCCGTGTGGTGCGCTGCTGCCGTCGCCATGCGGTCCCCCTCGACCTCTCGCTCCCGACCGACCGATCGTTCGGTCCGCTCGCAACAATGGTCGGTCGCGCGCCGTAAGGTGTCAACCGCTGTGGATGACCTCGTGGGCGTCCGCGTGACCGTTGTGACGCACGGGACTGTGCGAGGCGGCCGGTGCTGAGTACGGTTCGCTTGCGAAACGCCGTGGTGAGGTGCGATGTGGCGGTACGGCGCCTGGGCCCGGCGGCCGGCAGTCGGATTCGGGATCGTGAATCGGGGCGGAATGGACGCGAACGACGAGGGCTCCACGACCGGCCCCTGCCCGGACGCGCCCGATCACGCGATGCCCGATCGCATGTCGCCCGATCACGCCGGTCCCGATCACCCGGTCCCCGACCCCGCCGTGCCCGGCGACGATCTGCCCGGCAGCGGTGCGACCGATCCTGAGATCCCCGGTTCCCGCCGGCCCCCGTCGGGCGCAGGCGGGCCCGGTGGCGCCGTGACCGGGCAGGGAGCGGCCGGCCGCGAGGCCAGGACGCCCTTCCCGGAGCTGACGACGGCAGACGCCGCCGGGCCCGACGAGCCCGCTCCCCCGGACCGTGACGACGAGCCGGGGCCCGCGGGCCTCGCGGCCCTCTCCCTCCGCTATCAGGTCGCCGCCGCCTTCGCCCTCGCCGTGGTCGCCGTCGCAGCCTGTGTGCACCTCGGCATGGTGTTCCTGCACGTCGCGCCCTCGAACACGGTCACCAAGCAGCACGGCGACGCCATCGACGAGTGGATCTACCCCGAGTTCGAGCAGAACTGGAAGCTCTTCGCGCCCAACCCGCTCCAGCAGAACATCGGGGTCCAGGTCCGCGCCCTGGTCCGGTCCGCGGACGGCACCAGCGGCGAGACCGGCTGGTACGACCTGTCGGCGCTCGACGGCCGCGCCATCGACGGGAATCCGCTGCCGAGCCACACCCAGCAGAACGAACTGCGCCGGGCGTGGGACTTCTACGTCGGCACGCACGACGCCGAGAACCGTCCCGCCGGCCTGCGCGGCGACCTCTCCGAGCGGTACCTGCGCCGCATCGCCGTACTGCGCCTCGACCGCGAGCACGCGGGCGGCACGGGGGCGGCCGTCGAACGCGTCCAGTTCCGCTCCCGTACGACCGACGTGCAACCGCCCCGATGGAGCGACGAGAAGGTGTCCGGCCGGCCTGTCGTACGGGAACTGCCCTGGTGGCCGGTTTCCGCGACCGACCGCGCGGACGGCCTGACGGAGGCGAGCGCCCGGTGAACCGATTCGCTCCGACGGTCTCGCGCGGCATCGCCCGCGTCACGGAGTCGGCCCTCGGGCCGTACCAGAGCGCCGCGATCCGCATCGGCTTCGCCGCCACCTGGCTGCTGTTCCTGCTGCGCGAGTACCCGAACCGGCAGGAGATGTACGGGCCCGACGGGCCCTGGAGCTGGGATCTCGCGCAGCGGCTCGTCGCGAGCAACCACGCCTTCACGGCCCTGCTCTGGTCCGACAGCCAGGCGTGGTTCGAGATCGTCTACGCCCTCGCCGTCCTGTCCGGCGTCCTGCTGCTGGCGGGCTGGCGGACCCGGGCCATGTCCGTCGTTTTCATGATCGGCGTGCTGTCCCTGCAGAACCGCAGCGTCTTCATGGGGGACGGCGGCGACAACGTCCTCCACCTGATGGCGATCTATCTGGTGTTCACCCGCTGCGGCCGGGTGTGGTCGCTGGACGCGCGCCGCGAGCGCCTCGCGCACCAGGCACGCGCGCGGGGCGAGTGGACCGGGCCGGACCGTGTGGGGCCCGCGCTGTGGGTGGTGCTCGGTGTCCTGCTCGCGACGGCGACGGGCGCCGGCCGGATCGAGGGCGGCCGGCTGGGCGGCTGGCTCACGGTGTTCTGGGGGCTGTGGGCGGTCCAGGGACTGTGGTGGGCGGTCTGCCGGTTCGCGCGGACCGCGGAGCCGCGGGTCCTGCTGGACGTCGTCGCCAACCTCGTGCACAACGCAGCCCTGCTGATCATCATGGCCGAGGCGTGCCTGATCTACGCGACCGCCGGCTGGTACAAGGTCCAGGGTTCTCGCTGGCAGGACGGCACCGCCGTCTACTACCCCCTGCACCTCGACTACTTCTCGCCCTGGTCGGCCCTGTCCGGCGTGCTCTCCGCGCACGGCACGCTCGTTATGCTGGTCACCTACGGCACGGTGATCATGCAGGTCGCCTTCCCCTTCACGCTGTTCAACCGGCGGGTCAAGAACGTCCTGCTGGTCGCGATGATGACCGAGCACGCGGTGATCGCCGTGGTTCTCGGCCTGCCGTTCTTCTCGCTCGCGATGATCGCCGCGGACGCGGTGTTCCTGCCCACGTCCTTCCTGCACCGCCTCGGCGGATGGACGGCACGCACGCGTGGACGCCTGTCGGCCGCCGGCGGGCGTGCGGTGCCGGGCCCTCGAAAGCCGGAGCCGGGCGTTCCGGAGGAGGCCGAGCCGACGCACGTAGGCTTCACCGCATGAACGACCCCGTACGTGTCTGGCGCCGGCTCGCCGACGATTCCGTCCTGCTCGACGGCTTCCACGCCCTCAAGCACGCGGTGCGCTTCGGGGCCGACATCCCGGTCGCCGTGACCACCGACCGGCGGGCGACGCTGGAATTGGCCACGGAACTCGCCCCCGACGTCCGCGCGACCCTCGACGGCCTGCTGGCGGAGGTCCCGGAGGCGACGTTCACGAACCTCGTGGCCCGTCCGCACCCCACCTCGGTGGCCGCTCTCGCCGTACGACCCTCCCGGGCCGCCAACCTGGAGACGCTGGCCCGCACTCCCCGCACCGCACCCGTCGTCGTCCTCGACGACCCGCGCAACCTGGGCAACGCCGGCGCGGTGATCCGGCTGGCGGCGGGATTCGGCGCGACCGGCGTGGTCACCACGGGCACGCTGGACCCCTGGCATCCCACGGTCGTCCGCGGCGGGGCCGGACTGCACTTCGCGACCGCGGTGGAACGGGTGACGGTGGACGAACTGCCGCCGGGCCCGGTCTTCGCGCTCGACCCGGAGGGTGAGGACATCCGCGGATCGAAGATCCCCGACGACGCGGTGCTCGCCTTCGGTTCGGAGCGCAGCGGGCTGTCCGCCGCGCTGCGCACCCGGGCCGACCACTTGGTGGCCCTGCCGATGCGCCCCCAGGTCTCCAGCTACAACCTCGCGACCAGTGTGGCCATGACGCTGTTCCACTGGAGCGCGACCGGGGGCGCACCCGCCTAGGGGCAGCCGATCACCGTGCCTCCGGTCGGCTCACGCCTCCCGGCGCACCTCGACCACCCGGAAGCGGTTCGCGACGAACGCGCCGTCGCACAGGGCCGCGTTGGCCGCGCCGTTCCCGCCCGATCCGTGGAAGTCCGAGAACGCGGCCGTCTGGTTGACGTAGACCCCGCCCGTCAGGTTCAGGGAGAGCTGGGCGCACTCCTCGAGGCAGGCCTCCCGGATCTCGCGCTCGACCTCCTCGTCGGTGGTGTACGCGCCGACGGTCATCGCGCCCTTGTCCCTGATCGTGCGCCGCAGCAGCTCCACGGCGTCCGCCGCGGAGTCCACCGCGACGGCGAAGGAGACCGGGCCGAAGCACTCGCTCATGAAGGCCGCCTCGTCGGCGCTCTCGGCGCCTTCCCAGTACTTGCGCGCACCGTCGAGCTTCACGATCACGGGGGTGCGCACGACGGCGTCAGGGAACTCGGGGTTCTCGATCTGCCGCGAGGGCAGGGCGACGTCACCCAGCCCGGCGGCCGCCTCCAGGCGGGCCTTCACGTCCGGGTTCACGATGGCGCCTAGCAGCGCGTTCGCCCGGGCGTCGTCGCCGAGCAGACCGCCGACCGACTTCGCGAGGTCGGTGACCACCTCGTCGTACGACTTGGGGCCTTCGTCCGTGCGGATGCCGTCACGGGGGATCAGCAGGTTCTGCGGGGTGGTGCACATCTGGCCGCTGTAGAGCGACAGGGAGAACGCCAGGTTGGACAGCATCCCCTTGTAGTCGCCGGTCGACTCCACGACCACCGTGTTGACGCCGGCCTTCTCCGTGTAGACCTGCGCCTGGCGGGCGTTGGTCTCCAGCCAGTCGCCGAACGCGGTGGAGCCGGTGTAGTCGATGATCCGGATCTCGGGGCGGGTGGCCAGCGTCTTCGCGATGCCCTCGCCGGGTCGCTCGGCGGCCAGCGCCACCAGGTTCGGGTCGAAGCCCGCCTCCGCGAGCACCTCGCGCGCGACCTGCACGGTGAGTGCGAGCGGCAGCACCGCGCGCGGGTGGGGCTTCACCAGGACCGCGTTGCCGGTGGCCAGGGAGGCGAACAGGCCCGGATAGCCGTTCCACGTCGGGAAGGTGTTGCAGCCGATCACCAGCGCGATGCCGCGCGGGACGGGCACGAAGTCCTTGGTCAGCGCGAGCGGGTCACGCTTGCCCTGGGGCTTGGTCCACTCCGCGGTGTCGGGGGTGCGGACCTGCTCCACGTACGCGTACGCCACCGCCTCCAGGCCGCGGTCCTGCGCGTGCGGTCCGCCCGCCTGGAACGCCATCATGAAGGCCTGGCCGCTGGTGTGCATGACCGCGTGCGCGAACTCGTGGGTGCGGTCGCTGATCCGCTTGAGGATCTCCAGGCACACCACGGCACGGATCTCCGCGCCCGCGTCCCGCCAGGCGCGCTGCCCGGCGCGCATCGCGGGCAGCAGCGCGTCGACGTCCGCGTGCGGGTAGGTCACGCCCAGCTCGATGCCGTACGGCGAGGTCTCGCCTCCGACCCAGTCGTCCGTGCCGGGCTGCCCCAGGTCGAGGCGGGTGCCCAGCAGGGCGTCGAAGGCGGCCTTGCCCTCGGCCATGCCCAGGCTGCCGTGCTCGCCGTACGCCTTGGGGTGCTCGGGGTGCGGGGACCAGTACGCGCGCGTGCGGATCGCTTCCAGCGCCTGGTCCAGGGTGGGCCGGTGCTGGGCGATCAGCTGGTGCGCGGTCAGTTCGGCGGCCATCAGGGACCAACTCCTCGTCTCAGGAACTCTTCGTCGAGCTCGCGAGCTGGGCAGGAAGGGACAGTCAGGGTTAGAGTAACCGAACGATCGGTCGGGACAAGGGGGTCCGCCGCATCTGGGGAAAACGCCGTGCGGGAGGATCGCGCACATGACAGCACTCGACCTCAGCAGCCCCGTGGCAGTCGTCGGAACCGGCACCATGGGCCAGGGCATCGCCCAGGTCGCGCTGGTGGCGGGCCACCCCGTGCGGCTCTACGACGCGGCTCCCGGGCGTGCCGAGGCGGCGGCCGAGGCGATCAACGCCCGGCTCGACCGGCTCGTCGCCAAGGACCGGCTCTCCGGCGCCGACCGGGACGCCGCCCGCGCCCGGCTCCATCCGGCCACCGCCCTCACCGACCTCGCGGACTGCATGCTCGTCATCGAGGCGGTGCTCGAACAACTCGACGCCAAGCAGCAGCTTTTCAGCGCCCTCGAGGACATCGTCGAGGACGACTGCCTGCTCGCCACCAACACCTCGTCGCTGTCCGTCACGGCCATCGGTGGCGCGCTGCGCAACCCGGGCCGCCTGGTCGGACTGCACTTCTTCAACCCGGCGCCGCTGCTCCCCCTCGTCGAGGTCGTCTCCGGGTACGCGACCGACGTCACGTCGGCCACGCGTGCGTACGAGCTGGCGCGTGCCTGGGGCAAGACCCCCGTCGCCTGCGCGGACACGCCCGGCTTCATCGTCAACCGCATCGCGCGCCCCTTCTACGCCGAGGCCTTCGCGGTCCACGAGGCGCAGGCCGCCGACCCCGCCACCATCGACGCCGTCCTGCGCGAGTCCGGCGGCTTCCGGATGGGCGCCTTCGAACTCACCGACCTGATCGGCCAGGACGTCAACGAGTCGGTCACCCACTCCGTGTGGCAGTCGTTCTTCCAGGACGTGCGGTTCACGCCCTCGCTCGCCCAGCGCCGGCTCGTCGAATCGGGCCGGCTCGGCCGCAAGGCCGGCCACGGCTGGTACGACTACGGGGACGAGGCCGAGGCCGCCGAGCCGCACACCGCGGAGAAGGCCCAGCCGCCCGCGTACGTCGTCGCCGAGGGGGACCTGGGACCCGCCGCAGACCTCCTCGACGTCATCCGCGAGGCGGGTATCCCGGTCCGCGGCGAGGAGGAGGACCACGGCACCCGCCTGGTGCTGCCCGGCGGCGGGCAGCTCGTCCTCGCCGACGGCCAGACCTCGGTCGAGTTCCGCGACGTCGTCTACTTCGACCTGGCGCTCGACTACCGCAAGGCGACCCGCATCGCCCTGTCGGCGTCCCAGGACACCGCCGCCCGGACGCTGTCCGAGGCCGTCGGGCTCTTCCAGGCGCTCGGCAAGGACGTCAGCGTCATCGGGGACTGCCCCGGCATGATCGTGGCCCGCACGGTCGCCCGGATCGTCGACCTCGCGCACGACGCCGTCGCCAAGGGCGTCGCCACCGAGGAGGACATCGACACCGCGATGCGCCTCGGCGTCAACTACCCCCTGGGCCCCTTCGAATGGAGCCGCAGGCTCGGCACGAACTGGTCGTACGACCTCCTGGACGAGCTGCACGTACGCGACCCCTCCGGCCGCTACGCGCCGTCCCTGGCGCTCTACCGTCACGCGTACGCCACCGAGAAGCGCGAGGGCACCCCATGACCACGGCCAAGCGCGACACGTACACCCCCGAGACGCTCCTGTCCGTCGCCGTCCAGGTCTTCAACGACCGCGGCTACGACGGCACCTCCATGGAGCATCTCTCCAAGGCGGCCGGCATCTCGAAGTCCTCGATCTACCACCACGTCGCGGGCAAGGAGGAGCTGCTGCGCCGCGCCGTGAGCCGGGCGCTGGACGGCCTCTTCGGGATCCTCGACGAGGAGGACGCGCGCGTGGGGCGTGCCGTGCAGCGCCTGGAGTACGTGGTCCGGCGCATGGTCGAGGTCCTCACCTCGGAGCTGCCCTACGTGACGCTGCTGCTGCGCGTGCGCGGCAACACCGACACCGAGCGGTGGGCGCTGGAGCGGCGCCGCGAGTTCGACCACCAGGTCGCCGAGCTCCTGAAGGCCGCGGCGGCCGACGGGGACGTACGCGGCGACGTGGAGGTCAGGCTCGCGACCCGGCTGGTCTTCGGAATGATCAACTCGCTCGTGGAGTGGTACCGGCCGGACGCGCGGGGCATGGGCGCGCCCGAGGTCGTCGACGCCGTGGTGCTGCTGGTCTTCGGAGGGCTCCGCAAGGAGGCCTGAGAGGCCCGGTGGCCGCCGGGCCGGGGACGGCGACGACCCGAACGGGTGAGGCCCTGGGACCGACGTGAGACCACGGGAGTCCCCGGGTCAGCTCTCCGGTTCCAGGTCCTCCTCCTCGAAGACCAGAAGGGTCCTGCTGCTGAGCACCTCCGGGATGGCCTGGAGGCGGGTGAGCACCAGCTCGCGCAGTGCCCGGTTGTCCGGCGTGTGCACCAGCAGCAGGACATCGAAGTCCCCGCCCACCAGGGCGATGTGGGAGGCCCCGGGGAGCACCCTCAGCTGCTCGCGCACCGTGCGCCAGGAGTTCTGCACGATCTTGAGGGTGATGTACGCCGAGGTGCCCTGACCGGCGCGTTCGTGGTCGACGCGTGCCCCGAAGCCACGGATCACGCCGTCCTCGATGAGGCGGTTGATCCGGGCGTAGGCGTTGGCCCGGGACACATGGACCCGTTCGGCCACGGACCGTATCGAGGCGCGGCCGTCCGCCTGGAGCATGCGGAGGATGTCCCGGTCGATCGCGTCGAGGGGCCGGGCGGGCGGTTCGACGGGGCCGGGCTCCGGCTGCTCGGCCATTTGTTCAGGTGCCATGTCCCCCCGCCTCCCTACCATGGACGTACTGCGTCCATCTCAGGCTGTGCAGAACCGTTTGTCCACAGCCTGGCGCCGCCTGTAGCCAAAATGTGCCGACGACCGAACAATCGGTAGGTGAGGCGCATCACACCCGTGACGCGCCTGAAGCCGCTCCCACGAGGAGGTGCCGTCATGACGGTCATGGAGCAGCGAGGGGCCTACCGGCCCACGCCGCCGCCCGCCTGGCAGCCCCGCACCGACCCCGCGCCGCTGCTGCCCGACGCGCTGCCCCACCGCGTGCTCGGCACCGAGGCGGCCGCGCAGGCCGATCCGGAGCTGTTGCGCCGGCTGCACAAGGAGCTGGTCCGAGGCCGCCGCTACAACACGCAGGCCACCGCCCTGACCAAGCAGGGCCGTCTCGCCGTGTACCCCTCCAGCACCGGACAGGAGGCCTGCGAGGTCGCCGCCGCGCTCGTCCTGGAGGACCGCGACTGGCTCTTCCCGAGCTATCGCGACACCCTCGCCGCCGTCGCCCGCGGCCTCGACCCCGTCCAGGCCCTCACGCTGCTGCGCGGCGACTGGCACACCGGCTACGACCCGCGCGAGCACCGTGTCGCGCCCCTCAGCACCCCTCTCGCGACCCAGCTCCCGCACGCCGTGGGCCTCGCGCACGCCGCCCGGCTCAAGGGCGACGACGTGGTCGCGCTCGCCCTGGTCGGCGACGGCGGCACCAGCGAGGGCGACTTCCACGAGGCGCTGAACTTCGCCGCCGTGTGGCAGGCCCCGGTCGTCTTCCTCGTCCAGAACAACGGCTTCGCCATCTCGGTGCCGCTCGCCAAGCAGACCGCCGCCCCGTCGCTGGCCCACAAGGCCGTCGGCTACGGGATGCCGGGCCGCCTGGTCGACGGCAACGACGCGCTGGCCGTGCACCAGGTCCTCGGCGAGGCCATCGCCCACGCGCGCGCGGGCGGCGGTCCCACCCTCGTCGAGGCCGTGACCTACCGCATCGACGCCCACACCAACGCCGACGACGCCACCCGCTACCGCGGCGACTCCGAGGTCGAGACCTGGCGTGGGCACGACCCCGTCACCCTCCTCGAACGCGAGCTGACCGAGCGCGGTCTGCTCGACGAGGCCGCCCTCAAGGCGGTGCGCGACGACGCCGAGGTGATGGCCGCCGACCTGCGCGAGCGCATGAACCAGGACCCGGTGATCGACCCCATGGACCTCTTCGCCCACGTGTACGCCCGGCCCACCCCGCAACTGCTGGAACAGCAGGCGCAGTTGCGGGCGGAGCTGGAGGCGGAGGCGGACGGTTCGCACGGAGCGGGCCCGCACGGCCCGGAAGGAGCCGGGCGATGACCACGGTTGCCCTCAAGCCGGCCACCATGGCGCAGGCGCTCGGACGAGCCCTGCGCGACGCCATGGCGGCCGACCCGACCGTCCACGTCATGGGCGAGGACGTCGGAACCCTCGGCGGTGTCTTCCGGGTCACCGACGGGCTCGCCGCTGAGTTCGGCGAGGACCGCTGCACGGACACCCCGCTCGCCGAGGCGGGCATCCTCGGCGCGGCCGTCGGCATGGCCATGTACGGCCTGCGCCCGGTCGTGGAGATGCAGTTCGACGCGTTCGCCTACCCGGCGTTCGAGCAGCTCGTCTCGCACGTGGCGAAGATGCGCAACCGCACCCGCGGCGCCATGCCGCTGCCCATCACGATCCGTGTCCCCTACGGCGGCGGCATCGGCGGCGTCGAGCACCACAGCGACTCCTCCGAGGCGTACTACATGGCGACCCCGGGTCTCCATGTCGTCACACCGGCCACCGTCTCCGACGCCTACGGGCTGCTGCGCGAGGCCATCGCCTCCGACGACCCGGTCGTCTTCCTGGAACCCAAGCGGCTGTACTGGTCGAAGGATTCCTGGAACCCCGACGAGCCGCCGGCCGTTGAACCGATAGGCCGCGCGGTGGTGCGGCGCTCGGGCCGGAGTGCCACGCTCATCACGTACGGGCCGTCCGTCCCCGTCTGCCTCGAAGCCGCCGAGGCGGCGCGGGCCGAGGGCTGGGACCTCGAAGTCGTCGACCTGCGCTCCCTGGTGCCGTTCGACGACGAGACGGTCGCGGCGTCGGTCCGGCGGACCGGACGCGCGGTCGTCGTGCACGAGTCGGGCGGCTTCGGCGGCCCGGGCGGCGAGATCGCGGCCCGTGTCACGGAGCGCTGCTTCCACCACCTGGAGGCGCCGGTGCTGCGCGTCGCGGGATTCGACATCCCGTACCCGCCGCCCATGCTGGAGCGGCACCACCTGCCCGGTGTCGACCGGATCCTGGACGCCGTGGGGCGTCTGCAGTGGGAGGCGGTGAACTGATGGCGCAGGTGCTGGAGTTCAAGCTCCCCGACCTCGGGGAGGGGCTCACCGAGGCGGAGATCGTCCGCTGGCTGGTGGAGATCGGCGACGTCGTCGCCGTCGACCAGCCCGTCGTCGAGGTCGAGACGGCCAAGGCGATGGTCGAGGTGCCCTGCCCCTACGGAGGCGTGGTCACCGCCCGCTTCGGCGAGGAGGGCACGGAGCTGCCCGTCGGCGCACCCCTGCTGACCGTCGCCGTGGGCACGTCGGCCTCCGGCGAGGACGAGAAGGAGCCCCAGGACGACGAGGGCTCCGGGAACGTGCTGGTGGGTTACGGCACGGGAGCGCCCCCGGCACGGCGTCGGAGGGTGCGGCCCGCGGCCGGTCCGGCAGCCGGCGGGCAGCGTGCCCGGGGCGGCCAGGCAGCCGGCGGCCATGGCCTGGCCGGCGCGGCATCCCCGGCCGGCGCGCCGGCGCGCGGGGGTGCGCCGGACCAGACAGGTGCGGCCGTCCCGGCGGCTCCGGGTGCGGTGGCCGGTTCGCGTGAGCCGGAACCGCAGGAGCAGGCAGGCGCGGCCCCGTCCGCCACACAGGCGGACAAGCGGACCGCTCCGGACGGAGCCGGGCGGGGAGACGGTCCCGTGCCGGTCATCTCGCCCCTCGTACGCCGGCTCGCCCGGGAAAACGACGTGGACCTGCGGGAGCTGGAGGGCTCCGGCCCCGACGGCCTGATCCTTCGGGCCGACGTGGAGTACGCGCTGCGCGCGGCGGCGGGCGGCCGGATGCGTTCCTCCTCCCTCATGGAACCGCTCGGCGTCCCGGCGACCGCAATCGGCCCGGACGCGTTCGCCGACGCGTCCTCCCAGGAGCCGACACGGGGCGCAGCGTCCTCGTACGCGGACATCACGGCGGTCGTGCCCGGCGCGTCCGGCGTCTCCCGCGGGGCCGCTCCGAGCGGAGTCCGTGTCCCGCTGCGGGGCGTGCGCGGAGCCGTCGCCGACAAGCTCTCCCGCAGCCGGCGCGAGATCCCCGACGCGACCTGCTGGGTGGACGCCGACGCCACGGAACTGATGCGGGCCCGCACGGCGATGAACGCGGCGGGCGGCGCGAAGATCTCGCTGCTCGCCCTGCTGGCCCGGATCTGCACCGCGGCGCTGGCCCGGTTCCCCGAGCTCAACTCGACGGTCGATCTGGAAGCCCGTGAGATCGTCCGGCTCGACCGGGTGCACCTTGGGTTCGCGGCCCAGACCGAACGGGGTCTCGTGGTCCCGGTCGTGCGGGAGGCGAACGGGCGGGACGCCGAGGGACTCAGCGCCGAGTTCGCCCGGCTGACGGAGGCGGCCCGCACCGGCACGCTGACGCCCGCGGACCTCACCGGCGGCACCTTCACCCTGAACAACTACGGGGTGTTCGGCGTCGACGGCTCCACACCGATCATCAACCACCCCGAGGCGGCCATGCTCGGCATCGGCCGCATCATCCCCAAGCCCTGGGTGCACCAGGGTGAGTTGGCGGTACGTCAGGTCGTCCAGCTCTCGCTCACCTTCGACCACCGGGTCTGCGACGGCGGCACGGCGGGCGGCTTCCTGCGGTATGTGGCGGACTGTGTGGAACAGCCGGCGGTGCTGCTGCGCACGCTGTAGCACCGGCGGGCCGGTCCTCCCCGTCCACATGCTGTGTGCGGGGGTGGCAATGATCCTTCGGGCGCCCATACTCGGGGGATGACCGCGAACGAGCGACCGGATGCGCCTGGGCGGTCGGAAGCGACCGGGCGACCGGGCGGGCCCGGCCTGCCCGGTGCCTCCGGCGCCACCGTCGCGTACGACGCCGTCGTGCTCGCGGGCGGCTCCGCGCGGCGCCTCGGCGGGGCGGACAAGCCCGGGGTACGGGTGGGCGGCCGGGCACTGCTGGACCGGGTGCTCGCCGCGTGCGCCGACGCGGCCGACACCGTGGTCGTGGCGGAACCCCGGGCCACCGCCCGCCCCGTGCGATGGGCCCGCGAGGACCCGCCGGGCGGCGGACCCCTCGCCGCGCTCGACGCCGGCCTGCGGCACACCACGGCGCCGTACGTCGTCGTACTCTCGGCCGATCTGCCGTTCCTGGACGAGAAGACCGTACGGCGCCTGCTGGACGCTCTCGCCGGGCCCGCCGACTCCGCAGGTCTTCGCACGGCTCCGGAAGCCTCCCGAGGCGGCTCAGCTGGTCCCGTGACCGCGCCGAGTGCCTCCCGAGGATCCCCTGCGGCCCACGGGACTCCCGCACGGCCTGCGCCCTCCTCCGCCGACCGCGGGGACGCGGGCGCCGCCGCCCCGCCCGCCTCTGCGA
This sequence comes from Streptomyces sp. NPDC005302, assembly GCF_040607345.1. NCBI lineage: Bacteria > Bacillati > Actinomycetota > Actinomycetes > Kitasatosporales > Streptomycetaceae > Streptomyces > Streptomyces sp. NPDC005302. The sequence continues at coordinate 255,831 of NZ_JBEXGN010000001.1, read as the reverse complement.
GGGAGAGCGCCACCACGGCCACCCCGGATTCCCCCGGCACCCCGGCTTCCCCCGGCACCCCGGCTTCCCCCGGCACCCCGGCTTCCCCCGGCACCCCGGCTTCCCCCGGCACCCCGGCTTCCCCCGGCACCCCCGCCGAGGCGCCTGCCCCGAGCGCCGCGGGTGTTCCCGCTGACCTGGCCGCCCCGCCCGATCGGGGACCTCGAAGCGCCGACGCCACCTCCCCGTACGCCGAGGACAAGCGCGCCACCGACGACGCCCGTCCGGACGGCGTCCTGCTGACCGACCCCGACGGGCGCGACCAGCCCCTCGTGGCCGCCTACCGGACCGACGCACTGCGCCGTGAACTGGCCGTGCTGGGAGCCGCCCACGGCGGACTCGGCGGCCTGCCGCTGCGACGGCTCGTCGCCGCACTCGATCTTCTTCGCCTCTCCGACCCCGTCGCGTCCTTCGACTGCGACACCTGGGACGACATCGCCGCCGCTCGGGCACGCATCAGGGAGCATGGGCACGTGTTGGATGAATGGATGACCGCAGTCAAGGACGAGCTGGGCATCGACCTGGACGTCGACACCGGCGTACTGCTCGACCTGGCCCGTGACGCCGCGCACGGAGTCGCCAGGCCGGCCGCGCCGCTGACCACGTTCCTCGTCGGGTACGCGGCCGCCCGGGCGGGCGGCGGACCCGAAGCGGTCGCCGAGGCGTCCCGCAGGGCCACGGCGCTCGCGCTCCGCTGGGCCGACGAGGACGCCCAGGCCACCGCCCCCGACGCCGCTCCGGAGGCCGTCGAGGGCACCTCGCCCACGGCTGCCACCGAACCGGACGCCGGATGACCGCCGCCCGCTCCACCCGGGACGGCCAGGACGCCGACGAGTTCGACGTCGAGGAGGCGCTCGCCCTGGTCAAGGACCCCGGACCGCGCCCGTCGGCCGAGCGGCTCCGCGCGGAGAGCGCCCCCGCGGGGGAACCCCACGCGAGCGACCGCCCCCCGGCCCCGGGCACCGCGGCGCGCGAAGGGAACCCGGGCAAGCAGGCCCAGCACAAGGCCACCCCCTGGCCCGAGGCCCGCGTCGTCGCCGAGCGGGCCGCCCGGTCCGTGCCCCGCAGGGCCCCGATCTCCGTCCCCCTCGACGCGGCCCTCGGCCTCGTCCTCGCCGCCCCGCTGACCGCGCTCACCGACCTCCCGTCCTTCGACACCTCGGCGATGGACGGCTGGGCCGTCGCGGGCCCCGGGCCCTGGGAGGTGCGGGGAGACGGTGTGCTCGCCGGAAACGCGGCGCCCGAGCGGCTCACCGACGGCGAAGCCGTCCGCATCGCCACCGGCGCCCGCGTCCCGCGCGACGCGACCGCCGTCCTGCGCAGCGAGCACGGACGCATCGACGACAAGGGACGTCTGTACGCCCGTCACGCACAGGGCCACGGCCCCGACCGACAGGCCGGAACCCTGGACGTGGCGCACGGACAGGACATCCGTCCACGCGGACAGGAGTGCCGCAGCGGGGACCAACTGCTGCCGCTCGGCGCCCTGGTCACCCCCGCCGTCCTTGGCCTCGCCGCCGCGGCCGGCTACGACACCCTCACGGTGATCCCCCGCCCGCGCGTCGAAGTACTCGTCCTCGGCGACGAGTTGCTCACCGAGGGACTGCCCCGCGAAGGCCTCATCCGGGACGCGCTCGGCCCGATGCTGCCGCCGTGGCTGCGGGCGCTCGGCGCCGAGGTCGTCGCGGTGCGCCGCCTCGGCGACGACGCCGCCGCGCTGCACAAGGCGATCACCGGATCCCGGGCCGACCTGATCGTCACCACCGGCGGCACCGCGTCCGGACCCGTCGACCACGTCCACCCGATACTGCTCCGGCTAGGCGCCGAGCTGCTGGTGGACGGCGTCAAGGTGCGGCCGGGGCATCCGATGCTGCTGGCCCGCCTCCAGGAAGGCCGGCACCTCGTCGGCCTGCCCGGCAACCCGCTCGCGGCCGTGTCCGGCCTCCTGACGCTCGCCGAGCCGCTGCTGCGCACGTTGGCCGGCCGCGCGGCCCCGGAGCCGTACACGCTGCCCTGCAGGGAGGCCGTGCAGGGACATCCGTACGACACCCGGCTCGTCCCCGTCTCGTTGCGCGGCGAGCGTGCCGTGCCGCTGCACTACAACGGCCCGGCGATGCTCCGGGGCATCGCCGCGTCCGACGCACTCGCCGTCGTACCGCCGGCCGGCGCGCGGGCGGGCCAGGAGCTCGAACTCATCGACCTGCCGTGGGCGACCGCGGGGATCGACGCGTGCTTCGTCTGAGACGGAGACGGGCGGAGCCGGGCGGTGCCGGGAGCGGGACGACGGTGGAAGCGGCGTGACGGCGGGGCGGTGGCGGCGTGACGTCCAGGGTGGGAGCGGCATGAATCCGAACGGGGTGTGTTTCACGTGAAACTTCCGGGCCATGATGCGATCGCCCGCCAGGCGGGCGAGCATCTCGTGACCCACCAGGTGAAACTGCCGCGGAAGGTCGTCGAGCGTCCGATCCGGCAGGTCGGCAAGCGGCTGGCGATGGCCTTGCTGGTGCTGGTCGCCACGGCGCTGATCGTCTGGTTCGACCGGGACGGCTACACCGACAACTCGGACGGAAGCGTCGACCTGCTCGACTCCTTCTACTACGCGACGGTGACCCTCTCGACCACCGGCTACGGCGACGTCACCCCGACCAGCGACGGCGCCCGGCTCATCAACATCCTGCTCATCACGCCGCTGCGGGTGCTGTTCCTGATCATCCTGGTCGGCACCACCCTGGAGGTCCTCACGGAGCGCACCCGTGAGGAATGGCGCCTGAACCGCTGGAGGGCGGCTTTGAGGGATCACACCGTGGTTGTCGGCTTCGGGACCAAGGGCCGCTCGGCCGTCGAGACCGTCTGCGCGACCGGGCTGAAGAAGGAGCAGGTCGTGGTCGTCGACCCGAGCCCCCGGGTGGTCGACGCGGCGACCGCCGAGGGATACGCGGGAGTGATCGGCGACGCCACGCGCAGCGATGTCCTGATGCGTGCCGAGCTCCACCGGGCACGCCAGATCATCATCGCCACCCAGCGCGACGACACGGCCGTGCTCGTGACCCTGACGGCCCGGCAGCTCAACCGCGGGGCGAAGATCGTCGCCGCCGTGCGCGAGGAGGAGAACGCGCCGCTGCTCAAGCAGTCCGGCGCCGACGCGGTCATCACCAGTGCGAGCGCGGCCGGACGGCTGCTCGGCCTCTCCGTCCTCAGCCCCGCCGCCGGCATGGTGATGGAGGACCTGATCCATCAGGGCAGCGGGCTGGACATGGTCGAACGGCCCGTCATAAAGGCCGAGGTGGGCAAGGGCGTCCGGGAGACCTCCGACCTGGTGGTCAGCGTCGTCCGCGGGCATCGCGTCCTCGGGTACGACGATCCGGCCGTCGGCACGCTCCAGCTGACGGACCGGCTCATCACGATCGCGCGGGCCACCCCGGGCACCCAGGTGACACCGGGGAACCGGCTCCGCCCGCCGGACTAGGGAGCCACCGCCCAGGAGTAGCGTCGTCCTCATGTACGCGATCACGATTCCTGAACCTGGTGGGCCCGAGGCGCTGGTGTGGGACGAGGTCCCCGATCCCGTGCCGGGCGAGGGCGAAGTGCTGGTCGAGGTGGTGGCCAGCGCCGTCAACCGTGCCGATCTGCTCCAGCGGCAGGGCATGTACAACCCGCCGCCCGGAGCCTCCGCCTACCCCGGACTCGAATGCTCGGGACGCGTCGTCGAGGTCGGCACCGGCGTCTCGGGCTGGGCTGTCGGCGACGAGGTGTGCGCGCTGCTCGCGGGCGGCGGATACGCCCAGAAGGTCGCCGTGCCGGCCGGACAGCTGCTGCCGGTGCCCAAGGGCCTGACCCTGCTGCAGGCGGCGGCCCTGCCCGAGGTGACGTGCACCGTCTGGTCGAACGTCTTCATGGTCGCCCACCTCCTCCCCGGCGAGACGCTGCTCGTGCACGGCGGCTCCAGCGGAATCGGCACCATGGCGGTCCAGCTGGCCAAGGCCGTCGGCGCGAAGGTCGCCGTCACGGCCGGCACCAAGGAGAAGCTCGACTTCTGCGCCGGGCTGGGCGCGGACATCCTGATCAACTACCGCGAGCAGGACTTCGTCGAGGAGATCGAGCGGGCCACCGACGGCGCGGGCGCCGACGTCATCCTCGACAACATGGGCGCCAAGTACCTCGACCGCAACGTGCGTGCTCTCGCGGTGAACGGACGGCTCGCCATCATCGGCATGCAGGGCGGGATCAAGGGCGAACTGAACATCGCCACCCTCCTGAACAAGCGCGCCGCCGTCACCGCCACCTCGCTGCGCGCCCGGCCGCTCGAAGAGAAGACGGCGATCGTCGCGGCCGTACGGGAGCACGTGTGGCCGTTGATCGACGGCGGCCACGTCCGTCCGGTCGTCGACCGGGAGCTGCCCATGAGCGAGGCGGCCGAGGCGCACCGGGTGCTGGAGGAGAGCGGCCACATCGGCAAGGTCCTGCTGGTCGCGCCGCAGAGCTGACCTGCCCGGCTCAGAGGTGCGCCGTGTCCCTCGCGGCGCGCCTCAGCCGCGGCGGACCCGCAGGCCCACGAAGGCCAGACCGAGACCGAGGCCGACGAGGATCAGGCCGCCGCCCAGCGGCAGTACCTGCCATACCGGCTCGGTGCTGGACCGGGGGCCCACGACGCTCTGCTGCACGGGAGCCGTGTCCTCCCGCGACGCGTCGGGGACGTCACCCACCTGGCTGAGTCCGGCGCCGATGTCGCTGCCGATGTCCGTGCCGGGGTCCGAGTCCTCGGGTTCCGGGGAGTCCTCGTCGGCGCGCCCCGGACGCACGCGGCCCTCGCCGGCGATGCTGCCTGCGCGCGAGGAGTCCGGCGTCGGAATGGCGCGTCCGGGTTCGGGGGCGCCGGGTCCGGGCTGTCCCGGGGACCCGGCGGACGCGAGGGTCCGGGCGGCCGGCGGGGCGGCGCTCGCCGAGGGGCCGGTGCCGCACAGCAGCGCGGCCGCCAGGAGCCCTGCCGTGGGCAGGACGCGGAGCCATGGAGTCACGCCGGTGACCCCCTCCCGGTGCGGTTCGCCAAGACGAGTGCCGTGATCGACGGGACAAGCCTCACATGACCGGACGGTCCCGGCATCTCGGCGGAAAGTGACGCTCCGCGAGCGCCCGGGGACCGTCCGCGCGGCCCCCGGGGACGCACAGCCGCCCCCGTACCTGGTGGATCACCGTAGGGAGGGGGCGCCACCGTGATGGAGTGCACGGGTGCGAGACAATGGCGCTATGGAGATGCCGAGGAACGAAAGGTCGCCGGAGAACCCTCAGATCCTGGTTGTCGGCCAGGACGGTATGGCTCTGGGTGGCACCGGAGACGAGGACTCCCGCGAGGTCCCGGTCACGGAGATGGTGGCTCAGCCCGCCAAGGTGATGCGTATCGGCAGCATGATCAAGCAGCTGCTGGAGGAGGTGCGCGCGGCACCTCTGGACGAGGCGAGCAGGGCCCGGCTCAAGGAGATCCACGCCAGTTCCGTGAAGGAGCTGGAGGATGGTCTGGCCCCCGAGCTCGTCGACGAACTGGAGCGGCTCTCCCTGCCCTTCGCCGACGAGACGACGCCCAGTGACGCGGAACTGCGGATCGCGCAGGCCCAGTTGGTGGGCTGGCTCGAGGGACTCTTCCACGGGATCCAGACGACCCTCTTCGCCCAGCAGATGGCGGCGAGGGCTCAGCTGGAGCAGATGCGCCGTGCGCTCCCGCCGGGAGTCGGCGGCGCGGAGGGCGACGAGGACCCCCGCACAGGGGGCCGCTCGGGCGGACCGTACCTGTAACCACACGGATCACCGGGTACTCCCGGACACCTGATTCGCCCAGTCACCCGAACGGAACGGGCCCGGCACCGAGGTGCCGGGCCCGTTCACGTGGGTGCGGGTGCGGGGTGGTTCAGGACGGGTCGCCCGAGGACACCTTGAGCTCGATCTCCGGCATCTTCCTGGGGTCGACGTCCGTGCCGGCCGACGGGAACTGATCCATGATCGTGTCCTCGCCGTACGTGTTCTCGTCGACCCGGGTGACCTTCATCTGCCAGCCGGCGGCCTGGAAGCAGGACTTCACCGAGGTGAGGTTCTTGAAGTGGAAGTCCGGGACCTGGATCTTGTCGGGGTCGTCGTAGGACTCCTGCGCGTCGGTGCACGCGTCGGTGTCGACGGTCTTCGACGTGTCGGGACCCTTGTGGCCGGCGACCACGGCGGGCGACGAGCTGGTCGTGTCGTCACCGCCCTTGGTGTCGTCGCCGCTGCCGCCGCCGCTCAGGGTGAGCGCGACGACCAGGCCGCCGATCGCGAGGAGCGCGACGACGATCGCGCCGATCACCACACTCTTGTTGCTCTTCCCGCCGCCCGAGCCGCCCGACGCGGGCGCCGGGTGCTGCGGAGTGAGGTTGTACGGCGGCGGCGTCGACGTGCCGTGCTGCGGGGCGTAGCCGGAGGTCTGCTGCGCCGGCGTCTGGTAGCCGCCCTGCTGCGGGTAGCCGTAGGCGGGGGCGGGTGTGCCGTACGGGCCCGGCTGGTACGGGGTCTGGACGGGGCCCGGTGCCGGGGTGCCCTGCTCGACCGGCGGGAAGACCGCGGAGGCGACGCCCGCGCCGCTCGGCGTCTGGGCGCCCGGCACGATGCTCGGCGGGGCCGCCTGGAAGGACTGGGCGACCCGCAGGCACTCGTCCCGCATGGCCTCGGCGCTCGGGAAACGCTCGTTCGGGTTCTTCTTCAGCGCGCGGGCGACCAGCGCGTCCACCCCGGGGGGCAGCGAGCGGTTCACCGAGGAGGGCGCGACCGGAGCCTCCTGGACGTGCGCGTACGCGATGGCCAGCGGGGAGTCCGCCTCGAACGGCAGCCGCCCGGTGACCAGTTGGAACAGCATGATGCCGACCGAGTACAGGTCGGACCGGGCGTCGACGCCCCGGCCGAGCGCCTGCTCGGGGGAGAGGTACTGCGGGGTGCCGACGACCATCCCGGTCTGGGTCATGGAGGTGACGCCGGACTGCATGGCGCGGGCGATGCCGAAGTCCATGACCTTGACGACGTTGCGCTTGGTCATCATCACGTTGCCCGGCTTGATGTCCCGGTGGACCAGGCCCATCTCGTGGCTGATCTCCAGCGCGGCCAGCACGTCCGCGGTGATCTTCAGGGCCTTGTCGGCGGGCATCGCGCCGTACTGCCGGATGTCCGCCTCGAGGACCGAGCCGAGCGGCTGGCCCTCGATGTACTCCATGACGATGTACGGCGTCGTCATGCCGTCGAGGTCGTCCTCGCCGGTGTCGAAGACCGAGACGATGTTCGTGTGCGTGAGCTTGGCCACCGACTGGGCCTCGCGGCGGAAGCGCTCGCGGAACGCCTGCTCACGGCCGAGTTCGGTGTGCAGCGTCTTGATCGCGACCTGCCGGTCGAGCACCGAGTCGTACGCGAGGTGCACCGAGGCCATGCCGCCCTCGCCGAGCAGATCGCGCAGCTGGTAGCGGCCGCCGGCGACCGCACGCCCCGCATACCGGCCCTGTGCACCGTCCTGGCTCATCTTCTGCGTCCCCCGCGGCCGTGATCGATTGGCTTATTCCGGGCCAAGTCTGCCCGAGGGCACTGACACGTCAAGCGCGGTGCCCGTTCCGTGACCGTCTGCGAAAGAAGCGTCGCGGAAGCGTTACAGGTGCCGCGCGGCCGGTACACAGAATTTGCACGCACCGACCTGGGGCGGGTTGGATGGCCCGTCCATCTCACTTTCATCTCGGGCCGTCGCCTTGCGCGGAGCCTGTAGCGTGGCCCGACGGAGACCGTAACAACCACCGCGCAGACCGCGGGCAGAAACGACGGCGAGGACTGATGGCACAGCAGCAGCGCGCTCAGGGCCCGTCCGACCCCGAGGCGACTGGCGGCGGTATGTCAGATGCGCCGGAGTTGTGGGGTAACGGCGGGCTGGTCGGCGACGGCCGATATCGGCTGACACGCAGACTCGGCCGGGGCGGCATGGCCGAGGTGTTCGCCGCCGAGGACGTGCGCCTCGGGCGGACTGTCGCTGTCAAGCTGCTCCGGTCCGATCTGGCCGAGGATCCCGTGTCCAAGGCGCGCTTCACGCGCGAGGCCCAGTCGGTCGCGGGGCTCAACCACCACGCCGTCGTCGCCGTGTACGACTCCGGCGAGGACGTGGTCGGCCACGGCGTCGTCCCGTACATCGTGATGGAGATCGTCGAGGGTCACACGATCCGCGACCTGCTGATCAACGCCGAGGCCCCCGGGCCCGAGCAGGCGCTGATCATCGTGTCCGGTGTCCTGGAGGCGCTCGCCTACTCGCATCAGCACGGCATCGTGCACCGCGACATCAAGCCGGCGAACGTGATCATCACGGAGACCGGCGCGGTCAAGGTGATGGACTTCGGTATCGCGCGTGCCCTGCACGGCGCCCAGTCGACGATGACCCAGACCGGCATGGTCATGGGTACGCCGCAGTACCTCTCCCCGGAGCAGGCGCTCGGCAAGGCCGTCGACCACCGCTCCGACCTGTACGCGACCGGCTGTCTGCTGTACGAACTCCTCGCGCTGCGGCCCCCGTTCACCGGCGAGACGCCGCTCTCGGTGGTCTACCAGCACGTCCAGGACACCCCGGTACCCCCGTCCCAGGTGTCGAACGCGGCCCCGCCGGAGCTCGACGGGCTCGTCATGCGCGCCCTCGCGAAGGACCCGGACGACCGGTTCCAGACCGCCGAGGAGATGCGCGGCCTCGTCCAGTACGGGCTGCAGATGCTGTACGACCAGGGCAGCCACACCGGCACCTGGAACACCGGCCCGGTCACCGTCCACGACGGGCTGAACACCCCCGCGGCCGGCTTCGCGGGGACGGCCGCGATGCCGCACCCCGGCGACTCCGGGACCGCGCAGATCCAGACGCCGATGATCCCGCCCTACGGCGGCGGTGACGACGGCGGCTTCGAGGGACGCGGCAACAAGGGCGGCGGCCGCGGAAAGCTGTGGATCCTCGCGGTGTTCGCCGTGATCGCGATCGTGGCGGGTGTCGCGCTGGCGCTCAACAACACCGGCGGCGGCGGAGGCGGAGGGACGGGCACGTCGGAGAAGCCGACCAGCACGCACTCCACCAAGGACAACGAGTCCGACCAGACGCCCAGCGACGACACGACGGACCAGTCGACGGACGACACCTCGGGCGACAACTCGACGGGCACGGGCGACACCCCGGACTACACGCCCTCGGAGACGCCGTCCTCGAGCGACCAGCCGACCGACCAGCCGACGGAGAAGCCGACGGAGAAGCCGACCGAGAAGCCGACCAAGCCGACCGAGAAGCCGTCGGAGGACCCGGTGACGCCCACCCCGCCCGCGTCCGAGTCGGTGGACCCCGGCGACAGCGGTGACGGCGGAGTGACGACGGACGGAGTGGGCGGGCTCTGACCGGAGCCCGCGACGGCCGGACGGTCTCCGGACGGCCCTGAGACGACATCACGCGCGCGTGTGAGCCCGAGAAGGGCTCCACGCGCGCGTGTCTGTTTCACCGCGGTTGTGGAGCACTACAGGGGCACCGCGTCACAGGACCGGGCAGCCGCCCGTCACGGGAACCGGCCGACCCGTCACGGGACCCGGTCGAGGCGCCCCTCCGGGCCGTCGCCGTCCGTCGAGTTCACGTCGGCGAACTGGGGCTCGATGCCGAGGTAGACGGGCTCGTAGGGGACGCCGTCCACGAGCGGCGGCGCGGGGCCGAACAGCTCCAGTTCGGCGGCCGTCGGCTCGACCGGCTCGCACCGGCCCACGATCTGTACGGACCACAGGTTCTCGCCGCGCCGCGCGCGGCTCAGGTTGTCGGTGCCGTACGCGACGACACTGCCGGCGCACGCGAGGTGATAGCCGCAGCTCAGGGGCATGCGCAGCAGGACGCGGCCGTCCACGACGATGTGGCGGGCGAGCGCGAGGAAAGGCATCGCGCGCAGGCTGGTGGCCACCCGGCCGTAGTCCGTGCGGGCGATCAGCCCCAGGGCGAGCTGCTCGTCGGCGGGCCGCCGGGCGGCCGGACGTTCGTCGGTGGGCATGCCCCCAATGTCCGGGACCGGCGCGGCGGGGAAAAGGGGCACCCGCCCTCCGAAGAGGGGCCTTAAGTCCCTGGCAGGCCGGGAATCCCCATCGATCAGCGGTGCTGTTGTTCCGCCTGTAGGCGCGCCACATAGGCGGCCGCCTGGGACCGGCGTTCCATTCCCAGCTTGGACAGCAGGCTGGACACGTAATTCTTGATCGTTTTCTCGGCGAGGTGCAGTCGCTCGCCGATCGCGCGATTGGTGAGCCCCTCGCCGATCAGGTCGAGGATCCTGCGTTCCTGGTCCGTGAGCCGCTCGAGTTTCCCGTCGCCCTTGGGAGCGCCTCCGTCCCGCAGCCGCTCCAGGACGCGGGCCGTGGCCACCGGGTCGAGCAGGGACTTTCCGGCCGCCACGTCCCGGACCGCGGTGAGCAGCTCGTTGCCGCGGATGTCCTTGAGGACATAGCCCGAGGCACCCGCCATGATCGCGTCGAACAGGGCCTCGTCGTCGGAGAACGAGGTCAGCATCAGGCACTTGATGTCCTCGTGCGCGGAGCGGATCTCGCGGCAGACCTCCACGCCGCTGCCGTCGGGAAGACGGACGTCCAGGACGGCGACGTCCGGGCGGGTCGCCGGGATACGGGCCAGTGCGTCGGCCGCCGTTCCCGCCTCGCCGACCACCTCGATGTCGTCCTCGACGGAGAGCAGTTCGTGGACCCCGCGGCGGACGACCTCATGGTCATCGAGGAGAAATACCCTGATTTTCCCGTTTTCCGGCACGGTGTCAGTGTCACACACGATCATGGCCATTGCCCTCGGGTGAACTCTTCCCGTGCCCGGGGTGGCCGGGATAACGTGCCGGTGTTCCGGCCCCCTGCAAGGCTGTAACCAGTGCTGTGACCAGCGACTGTTCCCGACCGGCTCGGTTTACTAGGAAATCCACGTTTCGAAGTACTTGGATTTCCAATCAAAATCGCAGGTCAGGATAGGTTTCACAGAATTGTGAAGCACTGGGTAACGTGACTTGTGCAGGGCGCTCGCCGGGGCACCTGTCACGCCTGTTCCCGGCCGAGTGGCACCCACCCCGTGCACGGGTGCCGGAACAGGTGAGCCGATTCCCCGAGCCCAAAAAGCGGGCGAGGGGGACCCCAGCCTTCCGGCAATCCCGGGGGCCGGACCGACGGAGGAGCACACGTGACCGTGGAGAGCACTGCCGCGCGCAAGCCGCGACGCAGCGCCGGTACGAAGAGCGCCGCGAGCGCCAGTACGACCGGCACCAAGAGCGCCGCGAGCAAGCGGGCCGGCGCGGCCGCCAAGAAGGCCCCGGAGACGGGCGGCGAGCCGGAGCTCGTTCAGCTGCTGACCCCGGAGGGCGAGCGCGTCCCCGACGCCACGTACGACCCGTACGTCGCCGACATCACCTCCGAGGAGCTGCGCGGCCTGTACCGGGACATGGTCCTGAGCCGCCGCTTCGACGCGGAGGCGACGTCCCTGCAGCGTCAGGGCGAGCTGGGCCTGTGGGCCTCGATGCTCGGCCAGGAGGCCGCCCAGATCGGTTCGGGACGCGCCACGCGCGACGACGACTACGTCTTCCCGACCTACCGCGAGCACGGCGTCGCCTGGTGCCGCGGGGTCGACCCGACGAACCTGCTCGGCATGTTCCGCGGCGTGAACAACGGCGGCTGGGACCCCAACAGCAACAACTTCCACCTGTACACGATCGTCATCGGCTCGCAGACGTTGCACGCCACCGGCTACGCCATGGGCGTCGCCAAGGACGGCGCGGACTCGGCCGTGATCGCGTACTTCGGTGACGGCGCCTCCAGCCAGGGCGACGTCCTGGAGGCCTTCAACTTCGGGGCGGTCTACAACGCGCCCGTCGTGTTCTTCTGCCAGAACAACCAGTGGGCGATCTCCGAGCCGACCGAGCGCCAGATGCGCGTGCCGCTCTACCAGCGCGCGCAGGGCTTCGGTTTCCCCGGCGTGCGCGTGGACGGCAACGACGTGCTCGCCAGCCTCGCCGTGACCCGCTGGGCGCTGGAGCGGGCCCGTACCGGCGAGGGCCCCACCCTCGTCGAGGCCTTCACCTACCGCATGGGCGCGCACACCACCTCCGACGACCCGACCAAGTACCGGGCCGACGAGGAGCGCGAGGCATGGGAGGCGAAGGACCCGATCCTGCGCCTGCGCACGTACCTGGAGGCCGCAAACCACGCGGACGAGGGATTCTTCGCGGAACTCGAGGCCGAGAGCGAGACGTTGGGCAAACGAGTACGCGAAGCCGTGCGGGCCATGCCCGACCCGGACAGTCTCGCCATCTTCGAGCACGCGTACGCGGACGGGCACGCGCTCGTCGACGAGGAGCGAGCCCAGTTCGCCGCCTACCAGGCGTCGTTCGTGGACGAAGGGGGTAAGTGACATGGCCGCGGAAAAGGTTGCGCTCGCCAAGGCGATCAACGAGTCGTTGCGCAGGGCCATGGAGTCCGACCCCAAGGTCCTGATCATGGGCGAGGACGTCGGCAAGCTCGGTGGCGTCTTCCGTGTCACCGACGGGCTCCAGAAGGACTTCGGCGAGGAGCGGGTCATCGACACGCCGCTCGCCGAGTCGGGCATCGTCGGCACCGCGATCGGCCTGGCCCTGCGCGGGTACCGCCCGGTCGTGGAGATCCAGTTCGACGGCTTCGTCTTCCCGGCCTACGACCAGATCGTCACGCAGCTCGCCAAGATGCACGCGCGGGCGCTCGGCAAGATCAAGCTCCCCGTCGTCGTCCGCATCCCGTACGGCGGCGGCATCGGCGCCGTCGAGCACCACTCGGAGTCCCCCGAGGCGCTGTTCGCGCACGTGGCCGGCCTCAAGGTCGTCTCGCCGTCGAACGCCTCGGACTCCTTCTGGATGATGCAGCAGGCCATCCAGAGCGACGACCCGGTGATCTTCTTCGAGCCGAAGCGGCGCTACTGGGACAAGGGCGAGGTCACCTGGTCCACCAGCGGTTCCGACGCGGACGACGCCATCCCCGGCCCGCTCCACAAGGCAACCGTGGTGCGTGAGGGCAGCGACCTGACCCTCGTGGCGTACGGCCCGATGGTGAAGGTCTGCCTGGAGGCCGCCGCGGCCGCCCAGGAGGAGGGCAAGTCGATCGAGGTCCTGGACCTGCGCTCGATGTCCCCCATCGACTTCGACTCCGTCCAGGCCTCGGTCGAGAAGACCCGTCACCTGGTCGTGGTGCACGAGGCCCCGGTGTTCCTCGGTACGGGCGCGGAGATCGCGGCCCGCATCACCGAGCGGTGCTTCTACCACTTGGAGGCGCCCGTCCTGCGCGTCGGCGGCTATCACGTCCCGTACCCGCCGGCACGCCTGGAAGAGGAGTACCTTCCGGGCCTGGACCGGGTGCTCGACGCCGTCGACCGCTCGCTGGCGTACTGAGGAGAGGGTCGTGACGACGATGACTGAGAACGCGTCGGGACTCCGCGAGTTCAAGATGCCCGATGTGGGCGAGGGACTCACCGAGGCGGAGATCCTCAAGTGGTACGTCCAGCCGGGTGACACCGTCACCGACGGCCAGGTCGTCTGCGAGGTCGAGACGGCGAAGGCCGCGGTCGAACTGCCGATCCCGTTCGACGGTGTGGTGCACGCACTGCACTTCCCCGAGGGCACCACGGTGGACGTCGGCCAGGTGATCATCGCGGTGGCCGTGTCCGGCGGAGCCGCCGCACCCGCGGCCCCCGTCGCGGAAGCCGTGGCCGTGCCGGCCGCCGAGCCCGCTCCCATCGAGGAGGCCAAGCCCGAGGGGCGCAAGCCCGTCCTCGTCGGGTACGGCGTGGCGGAGGCCTCCACCAAGCGCCGTGCCCGCAAGGGCGTAGAGGTTCCGGCCCAGCAGGGCGAGACGCTCTACGCGGCCACCGCCCTCCAGGCCGAGCTGAACGGCCACGGCGTCGCCCCCGCGCAGCGTCCCCTGGCCAAGCCCCCGGTCCGCAAGCTCGCCAAGGACCTCGGTGTCGACCTGGCGACGATCACCCCGTCCGGCCCGGACGGCATCATCACGCGGGAGGACGTGCACGCGGCGGTGGCCCCGGCGCAGGCACCGGCGCCGGCCGCCGTGCCGGCTCCGCAGGCTCCGCAGGAGGCCCCGGCCCGCGTCCAGGCCCCCGCTCCGGCCGCGTCGTACGACGGCGCGCGGGAGACCCGTGTCCCGGTCAAGGGCGTCCGCAAGGCGACGGCCACCGCGATGGTCGGCTCGGCGTTCACCGCGCCGCACGTCACCGAGTTCGTGACGCTCGACGTGACGCGCACGATGCGTCTGGTCGAGGAGCTCAAGCAGGACAAGGAGATGCAGGGGCTGCGGGTGAACCCGCTGCTGCTCATCGCCAAGGCCCTGCTGGTCGCGATCAAGCGCAACCCCGGGATCAACGCGTCCTGGGACGAGGGGCACGACGGAAAGGCCGAGATCGTCCAGAAGCACTACGTGAACCTGGGCATCGCCGCCGCCACACCCCGCGGCCTGATCGTGCCGAACATCAAGGACGCGCACGACAAGACGCTGCCGCAGCTGGCGGAGGAGCTGGGCGCGCTGGTGGCGACCGCCCGCGAGGGCAAGACGTCTCCCGCCGCGATGCAGGGCGGCACCGTGACGATCACCAACGTCGGCGTCTTCGGCGTCGACACGGGCACGCCGATCCTGAACCCCGGCGAGTCCGCGATCCTCGCGGTCGGCGCGATCAAGCCGCAGCCCTGGGTGCACAAGGGCAAGGTGAAGCCCCGTCAGGTCACCACGCTGGCGCTGTCGTTCGACCACCGCCTGGTCGACGGCGAGCTGGGCTCCCGGGTGCTGGCCGACACGGCCGCGATCCTGGAGCAGCCCAAGCGGCTGATCACCTGGGCGTAGGCCCGCAGGGACGAACGGAAGGGGCCTGCCGCGCGATCGCGTGGCAGGCCCCTTCCCGTGCGCGGGGCTCATCGGCCCCCGCACGCGTGACTACTTGGCGAAGGCGTAGCTCATGAGCTTCTTCGCGTCCGACTCACGAGCCGGGATGGACGTCGAGGCGAGGACCGTACCGATGACGGTCTTGCCGTTCCGGGTGGCGGCGAAGACGAGGCAGTACTTCGCCTCGGGGCCGGAGCCGGTCTTCACGCCGATGGTGCCGCTGTAGCTGCTGAGCAGACCGTTGGTGTTGGTCCACGCGGCCATGTTGCGGGTGGTGCCGGTCTTCGTGACGGTCTTCGCGGAGTACGACTTCGTCTTCACGATCGACTTGAACGTGGAGCTCTTCATCGCGCTGCTGGCGATCTTCGTCAGGTCGCGCGGCGTCGAGTAGTTGGAGCCGTTGCCGATGCCGTCGAACGAATCGAAGTGCGTGTTCGTCAGGTGCAGGCTCGTCGCGGCGGAGTTCATCTTGCCGATGAACGACTTCACGCGGGCGGCACGGGTCGAACCCGATCCGAACTTGTCGGCCAGCGCGTAGGCCGCGTCGCAGCCCGACGGCAGCATCAGCCCGTAAAGGAGCTGGCGGACGGTGACCTTGTCGCCGACGATCAGGTGCGCCTGCGAGGCGTTGTTGGCGACGACGTAGTCGCTGTAGGCCTTCTGGATGGTGACCTTGGCGTCCAGGTTCAGGTTCGGCTGGGCCAGTACCACCTTGGCCGTCATGATCTTGGTCGTGGAGCCCGTGGAACGCCGGGTGTCCGCGGCCTTGGTGTAGAGGGTCGAGCCGGTGCCGTTGTTCATCACGTAGCCGCCCTTGGCGGCGATCGTGGGGGTGGCGACGGCGCCGGCGGGTGCGGCGCCGAAGGCTCCGGCGGCCAGAACGGCGCCGGTGGTGACGGTCACAGCGGCGGCCCTGCGGAAACGCGTGCCCTTAATGCCGGTAATCAAAATGAACGCTCCGTATGCGCGAAATGCCCCTGGGAGAACGGCACATGACAATGCCGTCTGGTGTACCGACTCCCCAGAACGGCAAAGGGATGTACGGCGAAACGGTGAAGTTTATGTGACCTGCGTTACATCCCGGTCGGCCGGGGTCCGCATGCTGGAACTCCGCCCAGGATGCGTACGTGTTGTATCTATGATGTGCGCATGCCTTCAGCCCCACCTGCCCCGGCGCGACAGCCCGTGAAGCAGCCGCCCGCCGCCGACCGCGTCTACGCACACGTCAAGCAGGGTGTCCTGGAACGCCGTTACGAGGGCGGGACGCTGCTCACCGAGGGCGAACTCGCCGACGCGGTGGGCGTCTCACGCACCCCGGTCCGCGAGGCACTGCTGCGCCTCGAGGTCGAAGGCCTCATCAGGCTCTACCCGAAGAAGGGCGCGCTCGTCCTGCCCGTCTCCGCCCAGGAGATCGCGGACGTGGTCGAGACCCGACAGCTCGTCGAGGAGCACGCCGCCCGCAAGGCCGTACCGGCGTCGCCGCGGCTCATCGCCCGCCTCGAGGAACTGCTCGACCAGCAGAAGGAGCAGGCCGCCGCCGGGGACCTGGCCGCCGCCGCGGTCACCGACCGCTGCTTCCACGCCGAGATCGTCCGCAGCGGCGGCAACGAGATCCTCTCCCGGCTCTACGACCAGCTCCGCGACCGCCAGTTGAGGATGGGAGTCGCCGTGATGCACGCGCACCCCGACCGGATCACCAAGACCCTCACCGAGCACGAGCAGATCCTTCAGGCACTGCGCTCCGGCGACGCCGACGCGGTCGTCGGCCTCATCCACGGACACGTCAGCTGGTTCTCCAACCTGGCCCGGGGCGAGGTCCGATGAGCTCCTCGGCCACGCTGCCCGGCGACCCGCCCGGCGGCCGGCGCGCCATCGCCGTGTGGGGCATCGGCGTCGCGGTCTACTTCGTCGCCGTCATCTTCCGTACGTCCCTCGGCGTGGCCGGGCTCGACGCGGCGGACCGCTTCCACGTGGGCGCCTCCGCCCTGTCCACCTTCTCCATCCTCCAACTGCTCGTCTACGCGGGCATGCAGATACCGGTCGGGCTCCTCGTCGACCGGCTCGGCACCAAGAAGGTGCTGACCATCGGCGTCGTGCTGTTCACGGCCGGACAGCTGGGCTTCGCGTTCTCCTCCTCGTACGGCATGGCGCTCGCCTCGCGCGCGCTGCTCGGCTGCGGTGACGCGATGACCTTCATCAGCGTGCTGCGCCTCGGCACCCGCTGGTTCCCCGCCCGCCGCGGGCCCCTCGTCGCACAGCTCGCGGGCCTGGTCGGCATGGCCGGCAACCTCGTGTCGACGCTCGTCATCGCCCGCCTGCTGCACGGAGTGGGCTGGACCGCCGCGTTCGCCGGCAGCGCGGCCGCCGGTGTCGTCGTCCTCGTCCTGCTGCTGCTCTTCCTGAAGGACCACCCCGAGGGGCACGAGCCCGAGCCCTTCCCGCACCGCGGCGCCGCCTACGTCCGCCGGCAGATCGCCGCGTCCTGGCGGGAACCCGGCACCCGGCTCGGTATGTGGGTGCACTTCACCACGCAGTTCCCCGCGATGGTGTTCCTGCTGCTGTGGGGGCTGCCGTTCCTCGTCCAGGCACAGGGCCTCTCCCGGGCCACGGCCGGTGAACTGCTCACCCTCGTCGTCCTGTCCAACATGGTCGTCGGACTCGTCTACGGCCAGATCGTCGCCCGGCACCACCAGGCGCGGCTCCCGCTGGCCCTCGGCACCGTCGCGGCGACGGCGGTCGTGTGGGCGACGATGCTGGTGTACCCCGGCGAACACGCGCCCATGTGGGCCCTGATCGTGCTCTGCGCCGTCCTCGGTGCCTGCGGACCCGCCTCGATGCTCGGCTTCGACTTCGCCCGCCCCGCGAACCCGCCGGAACGTCAGGGAACCGCCTCCGGGATCACCAACATGGGCGGTTTCGTCGCCTCGATGACCACGCTGCTGGCCATCGGCGTCCTGCTCGACGCCACCGGCGACAACTACCGCATCGCCTTCGCCGCGGTGTTCGTCCTCCAGGCGCTCGGCCTCAGCCAGATCTTCCGGCTGCGCGGTCAGGCGGACCGCCGCGAGCGGGAACGGCTGGTGGCGAGCAGGGTGGAGACGGTGCACGTCCCCGCGTGACCGCCGGACGCCTCCGGGCCCTGTGCTGCTCCCGGCGCGGGGCCCGCCTGTGCCGTCCTGCCCGCCCACCCGGACGGACGGCCTCGTGGACCGAAGGGCTACGGCGTGACGGTGAAGTTGCGCAGGATCGCCGCCGTCAGCTCCGGGTCGCCCTCGGTCTTGATCCGGTCGGCCACGGAATCCGCGGTCACCCGGCCGCAGGCGAGACGGACGTAGGTCTCCCAGTCCAGCGACAGGCTCGCGGCGGGACCGAGCGAGGGCGCACCGTCTATCGAACCGCGCCCGTCCGCGTCGATCCGGACCGTGCGGAGGAACTCCACGGGACCGTGCACGTCGAAGACGACCGCGGAGTTCGCCGGCGCCCCCGCGTCCTTCGCGACCACCTTCGGCAGGGCGGACAGCAGGTCGTCCCGCACGATGAGTGAACCGGGGGAGTCGAGATTCCCCGGCTGTCCCAAGGTGACGCGCAGATCCTGCTCGTGCACCCACACGTCGAACGCGCGGTTGCGCATGGCCTGTTCGAGGGTGACCTCGGTGCCGAGAGGGCCGCGCACCTTGGCGTCGGGCTGCCGCGTCTCGTTCCGCAGCTGGCGGTTGCGGCGGATGACCGTGTACTCCAGCTCGGAGGTCATCTCCGGCGCCGTGTGGTGACGGCGCACGTCGACCTGCATCTCCATGTACCGCTGGTGCTCGTTCGACACGTGGTAGAGGTCGCGGGGGAGCGTGTGGATCGGCCGCGGGTCGCCGAGCATCTCGCAGTCCAGGCCGATGACATGCGAGACGATGTCACGGACCGACCATCCCGGGCAGGGGGTCCGCCGGTTCCACTCACCCTCCACCAGCGGCTGCACCAGCTCGGATATCGCTTCGATCGAGTGGGTCCAGGCGTCGGCGTAGGACTGAAGGCTGGGATGCAGACTCACGGAACGGGACCCCTCGGGCGGTTGGGCGCGGGCAGTGCACAGGCAGCGGGTGTCTTGGGACGCTAAGTTACGCTGCTGTGAGGCACCCCGGCAGTGCTTTCGTGTGACGATCGTAGGCCCGTATCGACGGCTCGAATGCCAGGACGGTGGTAGTGTGCGCGCCTCTCTCCTCCAGATCGACGTAAACGACGACGAATCGGTCGCCGCGCGCCGGCGCCGTGTGGCGGATCTGGTACGAGATCAGGCCGGAGTCGATCTCGTGGTGCTGCCCGAGCTGTGGACCACCGGGGCCTTCGCCTACGAGGAGTTCGCGGCCGAGGCCGAACCGCTCGACGGTCCGACCCACGAGGCGATGGCCAAGGCGGCGAGCGACGCGGGCGTCTGGCTGCACGCGGGCTCGATCCCCGAGCGGGCGCCCTCCGACGGCTCCCCCTCCGAGGTCTCCCTCTACAACACCTCCCTCGTCTACTCCCCCTCCGGAGAACGTGTCGCGTCCTACCGGAAGATCCATCGCTTCGGCTTCGACAAGGGCGAAGCCGTCCTCATGGCGGCCGGCGACGAACTGGTGACGGTCGCCCTTGCGCAGACCGTCATCGGCGTCGCCACCTGCTACGACCTCCGCTTCCCCGAGCTGTTCCGCGGCCTGGTCGACGCGGGGGCGGAGATCCTCGTCGTCCCGGCCGGCTGGCCCGAACGGCGCCGCGCCCACTGGACCCTGCTCGCCCGGGCGCGCGCCGTCGAGAACCAGTCGTACGTCCTCGCCTGTGGAACGGCCGGTACGCACGCGGGAGTTCCCCAGGC
The DNA here is from genome assembly GCF_040607345.1 of Streptomyces sp. NPDC005302. NCBI lineage: Bacteria > Bacillati > Actinomycetota > Actinomycetes > Kitasatosporales > Streptomycetaceae > Streptomyces > Streptomyces sp. NPDC005302. The sequence continues at coordinate 236,006 of NZ_JBEXGN010000001.1, read as the reverse complement.
CGGACACTCGATCGTCGTCGACCCGTGGGGAGAGGTCCTCGCCGAGGCGGGCTCCGGCGAGGAGATCCTCACGGTGGAGTTCGACCCCGCGAAGGTCGCGACGACCCGGGAACAGTTCCCGGCGCTCAAGGACCGGATGCTGGGTCTGGAACCTCCCCGCCGCTGACCCGGGCGCCCGGGGCCGTTCCGTCGTCCGCCGCCGTCCGCCGCCGTCAGTCGTCCCCGCGCTCCTTCTCCGCCAGGTGGATCACGCACACCGCCACCGCGATGAGCAGCGCCTGGTCGGCGTCCTCCCGGACGACGTCCACGCCGTACGTGTCGCGGAGGTGCAGCCAGCGCCGCGAGATCTGCGCCAGCAGCTCGTTGTCGTAGTCGATGGCGAACTCGCGGTCGAGGATCTTGCCGCTGACGTCGAGTTCGGTGTCGTCGACCAGGGAGACCCGGTAGTGGTTGCGGAGCAGGGACAGACGCTTGCGCTTGATGGTCGCCAGCGGTTCGCCGTCCCGCTCGATGATCATCGTGTCGCGCAGCGCGAGCATCTTCTGGTGGATGTCGATCAGGACGCGTCCGCGGGTGTCCTTCAGCTCGAAGGTGTCCCGCACCCGCATCGCCTTGCCGTCGACGAGGAAGACCTTGTTGCCGTGGTCGTCCTCGATCCAGTAGTCGTCACCGAAGCCGAGCAGCCGGTCGCGCACGAGATATCTCATGCCCTCACCGGTTCCCCGACGACCCCCGCGCAACGCCGTCGGTAGGCCGACGGGCTGAGGGGGCGGGTGCGGGCGGGGCCCTCACGGGGCCGGAGGGCGAGGTCGGGGCGGGCCGGAGCCGGGCGCTCGACGGGATGTCCGCGGCAGGTGGCACCCTTGATCCATGAACGACTCCGCCCCGGCGTCCGCCTCGACGCCCACCCCCCGCCGTGCCCGTGTCCGTGCCCCCGAACTGATCGGCAAGGGTGGCTGGCTGAACACGGGCGGTCAGCAGTACACCCTCGCCGACCTGCGTGGTCGGATTGTCGTACTGGATTTTTGGACCTTCTGCTGTATCAACTGTCTGCACGTCCTGGACGAGCTGCGGGAGCTGGAGGAGAAGCACCGGGACACGGTGGTGATCATCGGGGTGCACTCGCCGAAGTTCGTGCACGAGGCGGAGCACCAGGCGGTCGTCGACGCCGTGGAGCGGTACGGGGTGGAGCACCCGGTGCTCGACGACCCGGAGCTCGCGACGTGGAAGCAGTACGCCGTGCGGGCCTGGCCGACGCTCGTCGTGATCGACCCCGAGGGGTACGTCGTCGCGCAGCACGCCGGTGAGGGGCACGCCCACGCGATCGCGCGCCTGGTGGAGGAGCTGGAGGCCGAGCACGGGGCGAAGGGCACGCTGCGGCGCGGTGACGGGCCGTACGTGGCGCCGGAGCCCGAGCCGACCGTGCTGCGCTTCCCCGGTAAGGCGCTGGCCCTGCCGAGCGGGAACCTGCTGGTCAGCGACACCACCCGGCACCAGCTGGTGGAGTTGGCGGAGGACGGCGAGACGGTCGTGCGGCGCATCGGATCCGGCGTCCGGGGCTTCGTGGACGGAGCGGCGGACACGGCCGGATTCAGTGAGCCGCAGGGGCTGGCGCTGCTCGACGAGGGCACGGTCGTCGTCGCGGACACGGTGAACCACGCCCTGCGCCGGGTCGATCTGGCCTCCGGCGAGGTCGGCACGCTCGCGGGCACGGGCCGCCAGTGGTGGCAGGGGTCGCCGACCTCCGGACCCGCGCGCGAGGTCGACCTGTCCTCGCCGTGGGACGTCGCCCTCTTCGGCGGCAGGGTCTGGATCGCCATGGCCGGCGTCCACCAGCTGTGGGCGTACGACCCGGCGACGGAGACGGTGGGGGTCGTCGCGGGCACGACGAACGAGGGTCTGGTGGACGGGCCGGGCCCCGAGGCGTGGTTCGCGCAGCCGTCCGGCCTCGCCGCCACCGAGGAGCGGTTGTGGCTGGCGGACTCCGAGACCTCGGCCCTGCGCTGGGTCGACCGGGACGGCGCGGTGCACACGGCCGTCGGCACGGGGCTCTTCGACTTCGGGCACCGTGACGGTGCCGCGGAGCAGGCCCTGCTCCAGCATCCGCTGGGTGTGACCGCGCTGCCGGACGGCTCGGTGGCGGTCAGCGACACGTACAACCACGCGCTGCGCCGGTACGACCCGGCGACGGGTGAGGTGACGACGCTGGCCACGGATCTGCGGGAGCCGAGCGACGCCGTGCTGGTCGGGGACGACATCGTGGTGGTGGAGTCGGCCCGGCACCGGCTGACCCGGCTGCGGCTCCCCGAGGAGGCGGTGCGGGTGGAGTCGGTCGCCCACCGCACCCAGCGCGCGGCGACCGAGGTCACTCCGGGTGCGGTCCGGCTGGACGTCATCTTCCAGGCTCCGGCCGGGCAGAAGCTGGACACCCGGTACGGGCCGTCCACGCGGCTGCTGGTGTCCGCGACGCCGCCGGAGCTGCTGCTCGCGGGTGAGGGCGCGGGGACGGATCTCGCGCGGTCGGTCGAGTTGAACCCGGCCGTCGAGGAGGGGGTGCTGCATGTCTCGGCGATGGCCGCGTCCTGCGACGACGACCCGGCGAACGAGTACCCCGCCTGCCATGTGCACCAGCAGGACTGGGGTGTTCCGGTCCGGCTCGTCGAAGGCGGTGCGGACCGGCTGCCTCTGGTGCTCGCCGGTATGGACGGCTGAGGGCGGCCGGGGGACAGCTGACGGAGGGGGACGGCGGACGGTGTCCGGCCGGGGCTGACCCGGACCGGGAGCGGTCCGGGTCAGGTGCGGTCGTCCGTCCGGGGCGGGTTCGGCGGGTTCGGAGTGTCCGCCCCGGCCGTCGTCCTCGGACGGTTTCGGATCGGCTCGACGGAACCGCGCGGTGCGGTGTCGGTCCGTCGGAGCCGTCCGGTTCGGTGAGCCCGCCGCAGAGTTCGCCACAGGCGTCCGGTCGGGATCGGCGCGGTGGCCGTCCCAGCCGGATCGCCGTGGCCGTCCGGGCCGGGTCGACCGGACCGGAGCGGATGGCGTGGCCGGTCGGGACCGGCAGCCGCCCGTGGGAGTCTGACCGGTGCGGACGCCCGCGGGCGTCCGGTCGCGGTCAGACGCCGTAGCCGTCGTGGTAGCCGTCGCCGCGGTGGTGACGCTCCTCCACCACGGTGGTGGTGGGCTCCATGACCACGCGGCGCCGGCGGGCGACGCTGCTCATGGTGGCCACGCCGATCAGACCGACGATCATGAGGATCACGCCGACCACGTGGAGGTTGACCCCCGCCATGTGCCAGTCGGTCGCGAACGTGAGGATCGCGCCTACGGCGATCAGAATGATGCATCCGCCCAGGCCCATGGGTGTCCGCCTCCTTGAAGTAGCAACTCGGAGTCATTCGGGGCGTGTTCCGGGTACCCGGGACCCCGCGAGACATGCGGAGGCGAGCGCTCACGTCACAGGCCGCCGGTCCCGAACGCGGGGCGGCGGCCTGTGACACGGGGGCGGGGGCTATCCCTCCAGGAACGCCACCAGCGCGTTCGTCAGGAGGAACGGGTCGTCGGCGCCGCAGAGTTCGCGGGCGCTGTGCATGGAGAGGATGGCCACGCCGATGTCGACCGTCGTGATGCCGTGCCGGGCGGCCGTGATGGGACCGATCGTGGTGCCGCAGGGCATGGAGTTGTTGGACACGAAGGACTGGAAGGGCACGCCGGCCTTCTCGCAGGCGGCGGCGAACAGGGCGCGGCCCGAACCGTCGGTGGCGTAACGGTTGTTGACGTTCACCTTGAGGATGGGCCCGCCGTTGACGCGCGGGTGGTGCGTCGGGTCGTGCCGTTCGGCGTAGTTGGGGTGCACGGCGTGACCGGTGTCGGAGGACAGGCAGACGGTGCCGGCGAAGGCGCGTGCCCGGTCCTCGTAGGAACCGCCGCGGGCGAAGACCGAACGTTCCAGCACGCCGCCGAGCAGCGGTCCGTCGGCGCCGGTGTCGCTCTGCGAGCCGTTCTCCTCGTGGTCGAAGGCGGCGAGGACGGGGATGTACGACAGTCCGGTGTCGGCGGCGGCGACGGCGGCCAGGGCGGCGGTGCCGGCGTGCACGGACATCAGGTTGTCCATCCGCGGGCCCGCGAGCAGTTCCTTGTCGCGGCCGAGGTAGGCCGGTCTTTCGACGGAGTGGGTCATCAGGTCCCAGCCGGTGACCTCGCCGGCGGGCAGCCCCGCCTCGTCCTCCAGGAAGGCGATCAGGTCGCCCTCGCGGGGGTCGCCGAGGCCCCAGACGGGCTGGAGGTGGCGCTGCTTGTCGAGCTTGAGGCCGTCGGTGCTGACCGACCGGTCGAGGTGGATGGCGAGCTGCGGTACGCGCAGCAGGGGCCGGTCGATGTTGACCAGGCGGGTGGAGCCGTCGCGCAGGGAGAGGCGTCCGGCGAGGCCCAGGTCGCGGTCGAGCCAGGAGTTCAGCAGGGGGCCGCCGTAGATCTCGACGGCGACCTGGCGCCAGCCGTGGGCGCCGGTGTCCGGCAGCGGCTTGACGCGCAGGTTGGGGGAGTCGGTGTGCGCACCCACGATCCGGAACGGCGTGTGGGGCTCGGCGCCCTCCGGCACGTACCAGGCGACGATCGCGCCGCCGCGCAGCACGTACTTGCCGCCGCTGGTGGCGTCCCACGCGTCGGTCTCGGCGACCTGACGGAATCCGGCCTTCTCGAGCCGCTCGGCGGCGGTCGCCACGGCGTGGTACGGCGTCGGGCCGGCCGCGAGGAAGGACATGAGGTCGTCGGTGTGGCCGCGGTCGAAGCGGGTGGGTGCACTCATGGGTTCACCTTAACGACGCACGAGGGCCCGCTCCCGGGGATGGGAGCGGGCCCTCGTAAGGGGGATGTGAAGGGCGGACACCTTGGGACACCTGACTGGATGGACAGGTTCCGGTTCGGTGGGCCGCCCGGCGCCCGAGGGGCCGGCGCTTCTAGAAGGCGGCCTCGTCCAGCTGCATCAGGTCCAGGTCGACGCCCTCGGCGAGCTTGCGGGCGCCGGTGACGCCCGGCAGGACGTTGGCGGCGAAGAACTTCGCGGCCGCGATCTTGCCGGTGTAGAAGGCCTTGTCCTTGGCGGCGGCCGTCTCCAGCTTCTCGGCGGCGACGGCGGCACCGCGCAGCAGCAGGTACCCGACGACGACGTCGCCGGAGGCCAGCAGCAGGCGGGTCGTGTTGAGGCCCACCTTGTAGATGTTCTTGACGTCCTGCTCGGTGGCCGCGAGGTCGGTGAGCATCAGGCCGACGATGGCCTCCAGCTCGACGGCGGCCTTGGCGAGCTGCTCACGCGCGACGGAGAGGTCCTCGCCGCCGGTGCCGAGCGCCAGGAACTTCTTGATGTCCTCGGCGAGGGAGTTCAGCGCGGCGCCCTGGTTGCGGACGATCTTCCGGAAGAAGAAGTCCTGGCCCTGGATCGCGGTGGTGCCCTCGTACAGGGTGTCGATCTTGGCGTCGCGGATGTACTGCTCGATCGGGTACTCCTGCAGGAAGCCGGAGCCGCCGAACGTCTGGAGCGACTGGGCGAGCTGCTCGTAGCCCTTCTCGGAGCCGTAGCCCTTCACGATCGGCAGGAGCAGGTCGTTGAGGGCCTCCAGCGCGGCGGTGTCCTCGCCGGTGGTCTCCTTGACCTGGATCTCGTCCTGGATCGCGGCGGTGTGCAGGACCAGGGCGCGCATGCCCTCGGCGTAGGCCTTCTGCGTCATCAGCGAGCGGCGCACGTCGGGGTGGTGCGTGATGGTGACCTTGGGCGCGGTCTTGTCCATGAAGTTCGCCAGGTCGGGGCCCTGGACGCGCTCCTTGGCGTACTCCAGGGCGTTCAGGTAGCCCGTCGACAGGGTGGAGATCGCCTTCGTGCCGACCATCATGCGGGCGAACTCGATGATGCGGAACATCTGGCGGATGCCGTCGTGCTTGTCGCCGATCAGCCAGCCCTTGGCGGGGTGGCGGTCACCGAAGGTCATCTCGCACGTGTTGGACGCCTTGAGACCCATCTTGTGCTCGACGTTCGTGGCGTACGCGCCGTTGCGCGCGCCCAGCTCGCCGGTCTCGAAGTCGAACTCGTACTTCGGGACGAGGAAGAGGGACAGGCCCTTGGTGCCCGGTCCGGCGCCCTCGGGGCGGGCGAGCACGTAGTGGAGGATGTTCTCCGACATGTCGTGCTCACCGGACGTGATGAAGCGCTTCACGCCCTCGATGTGCCAGGAGCCGTCGTCCTGCTGGACGGCCTTGGTGCGGCCGGCGCCGACGTCCGAGCCCGCGTCGGGCTCGGTGAGGACCATGGTGGAGCCCCACTGCCGGTCGACGGCGATCTTCGCGATGTGCTTCTGGACGTCGTTGCCCTCCTCGAAGAGGATGCCGGCGAACGCCGGACCCGAGGAGTACATCCACACGGCCGGGTTGGCGCCGAGCACCAGCTCCGCGTAGGCCCAGATGAGGGAGCGGGGGGCGGTGGAGCCGCCGATCTCCTCCGGCAGGCCCAGGCGCCAGTACTCGGAGTCCATGAACGCCTGGTACGACTTCTTGAAGGAGGCCGGGACCGGCGCGGTGTTGGTCTCGGGGTCGAAGACGGGAGGGTTGCGGTCGGCGTCCGTGAAGGACTCGGCCAGCTCGTTCTCCGAGAGGCGCGTCAGCTCCTCCAGGATGCTCTTGGCGGTGTCCGTGTCCATCTCCGCGAACGGGCCGGTGCCGTACAGCTTGTCGCGCCCGAGTACCTCGAAGAGGTTGAACTCGATGTCGCGGAGATTCGACTTGTAGTGCCCCATGGCGACGGCTCCGTTAAGGGATCGGCGAGGCACTGACTCCTCGCGCCTAGATTCACGTACCAGCAAGTAGCTACGATGATGCTACCCGTCAGTAATAAGAAGCAACCCCGGATGGGCCATATGTGGCCCACTACTCTTTGACGCATGTACGGCTACGAGCAGAGCGCAGGCGCCCAGCAGGGGTACGTCCCGCCGCAGCAGCAGATGCCCGGGCAGATGCCGGGCGGGCAGATGCCCGGCGGGTACGGACAGCAGCCGCCGCTGTATCCCGAGCCGTCCCCGCCCTCCCTCGCGGACGCGGTCCGCGCGTTCACCACGGGCTCGATGGCCGCCGAGGACTTCCAGCAGGTCTTCGCGACCTCCAAGGTGTACTGCCCGCGCGGCGACAACCCGGGCTTCCTGGCGCTGCACAACACGCAGCAGCCGGTCATCCCCATGTTCACCTCGCTCAAGGAGCTGCGCCGCTACGCCGGCAAGGAGTCCAAGTACTTCGTGATCACCGGCGCCGAGGTCATCGACCTGCTGCCCACCGGCTACGGCTTCGTGATCGACATGGAGGGCGAGCACCGGATGGTCTTCGACGCGAAGGCCGTGGAGCAGATGGTGGACTTCGCGATGCGCCGTATGTACGGCTGACACGGCTGACGTGCGAACAGGGACGCCCGGAGGGAATGCCCTCCGGGCGTTCGTCGTTACGGGTGGCAGAAAGTTCAACGCTCAACTAAACTCGAAGCACAAGGAGGTACCGACATGCCTGCAGTGACCGTCGAGAACCCGCTGGCCCTGCCCCGAGTGGCTGCGCCGGCCGACGCCGTGGACCGTCCCGTGCTGACCGTGACGACCGCGCCCAGTGGCTTCGAGGGCGAGGGTTTCCCGGTCCGCCGCGCGTTCGCCGGGATCAACTACAAGCACCTCGACCCGTTCATCATGATGGACCAGATGGGCGAGGTGGAGTACGCGCCGGGCGAGCCGAAGGGCACCCCCTGGCACCCCCACCGCGGCTTCGAGACCGTGACCTACATCATCGACGGCGTCTTCGACCACCAGGACTCCAACGGTGGCGGCGGCACCATCACCAACGGTGACACCCAGTGGATGACGGCGGGCTCCGGCCTGCTGCACATCGAGGCGCCCCCGGAGTCCCTCGTCATGTCCGGCGGTCTCTTCCACGGCCTCCAGCTGTGGGTGAACCTCCCCGCCAAGGACAAGATGATGGCCCCCCGCTACCAGGACATCCGCGGTGGGACGGTGCAGCTCCTGAGCACCCCGGACGGCGGCGCGCTGCTGCGCGTCATCGCCGGTGAGCTCGACGGTCACCAGGGCCCCGGCATCACGCACACGCCGATCACCATGGTCCACGCCACGGTGCGGCCGGGCGCCGAGATCACCCTGCCGTGGCGCGAGGACTTCAACGGCCTCGCGTACGTCCTCGCCGGACGCGGCAGCGTGGGAGCGGACCGCCGGCCGGTGCGCACCGGCCAGACCGCCGTCTTCGGCGCGGGCTCCTCGCTGACCGTCCGCGCGGACGAGCAGCAGGACTCCAACACCCCCGACCTGGAGGTCGTCCTCCTCGGCGGGCAGCCGATCCGCGAGCCGATGGCCCACTACGGCCCGTTCGTCATGAACACCCGCGACGAGCTGCAGCAGGCCTTCGAGGACTTCCAGAAGGGCCGCCTCGGGACGGTCCCCGCGGTGCACGGCATGTCGGAGGGCGGCCTCTGAGCGAGGCCGGGTCCTCCCGGGCGAGCGGCCCGCGGGCCGGGCCGTCGCTCACGAGCGTTGAACACGGGAAGCCCCGTCCGCCACGGCGGACGGGGCTTCCCCGTGCCCCCGCCGCTCCCCCCTCCCCCGCCGACTCCTTCCCCGCCTCCCTCGTTCGGCCGCCCCGGAGCGCCGCCCGGGCTGACGCATGGTCAGGTGAGGAGGTGCAGCTACTCCCCGAAGGCGCCCGGCGGTTGGCGGCCTGGTGCGTCGTGATCCTGCTCGCGGCCGGGGTGGGCTGGGTCGGAATCCTCCTGTGCGGGGAGTTCCGCACGGCGGTGGTCCCCGTGCTGCTCGCCCTGCTCGGGACCGCCCTGCTCGGGCCGCTGTACCGCCGGTTGCTGAAGATGCGGGTCAACCAGTCGCTGGCCGCCGCGCTCACCTGTGTCGCGGTGGCCGTGGTGGTCGGCGGCGCCGTCTACATCGTCGTCGCGGCGCTCATCCACACCGGCGGCCAGATCGTCACCTCGCTGCGGCAGGCGGCCCGTTCCGTCGCCGAGCACTTCGGCGCGGCGGGCACCTCGCTCGACGATCTCGCCGCCCACTCCAAGGAACTGCTGGCCAAGTTCGGCGGCACGGCCGCGGCCAACGTCATCAGCGGGGTCAGCGTCGTCGGCGAGACCCTCGCCATGGCCGTCCTCGCCCTGCTGCTCGTCTTCTTCTTCCTGCGGGACTCCGACCGCGTGGCCGGGGCCCTGCGCACGCTGGCACCCCGGGGGACCGCCGACCTCGTCGAGGCCATGGCCCGGCGGGCCTTCGGGGCCGTCGAGGGGTTCATGCGCGGAACGACCCTCATCGCGCTCATCGACGCCCTGTGTATCACCGTCGGCCTGCTGATCCTGCGCGTGCCGGGCGCGGTGGGGCTCGGCGCGCTCGTCTTCGTGGGCGCGTTCCTGCCCTACCTCGGCGCGTTCATCTCCGGCGCGGTCGCCGTACTGGTCGCGCTCGCGGACCGCGGGTTCGTCATCGCCCTGTGGGCGCTCGGGGTCGTCGTCGCGGTGCAGGTCCTGGAGGGGCACGTCCTCCAGCCGATGATCCAGAGCCGGACGGTGCAGATGCATCCGGCGGTGGTGCTGCTGGCGATCACCGCGGGCGCGTCCGTCGCCGGGATCCTGGGCATGCTGCTCGCCGTCCCGCTGACCGCGGCGGTCTTCGGGGTCGTCCACGAACTCCGCGAGCTCTACGGGCCGGGCGGGCCGGCGGCACCGGGGGTGCCCGGCGTACCGGGACCTTCGGAGGAGCCGTAGCCCGCGGGCCCGGGTCCGGCCTCCGCCGCCTTCCCGAGGTCGCCCTCGTCCGCGGGGCCCGGGGTCCGCCCCGGACCGCCCGTGTTCCCGGGAGCGCCGGTCGCCCCGGGCCGCGTGGTCCCCGCGAAGCCGGCCGCGTCCTCGAAGTCGGCCGCGTCGCCGAACGCCTCCAGCGCCTCCAGCATGGCGGCGTCCCGGGTGGTCTCCGCCCTGGCGGCTTCCGGATCCTGCTCCTCCGAGAACTCGAACCAGATGCTCTTCCCCTCGCCCCGCGGGTCCACCCCCCAGGCGTCCGCGAGCAGTTCCACGAGGACCAGTCCGCGTCCGGACGAGGCCAGTTCCCCGGGGTCACGCCGGTGCGGCAGGTCGTCGCTGCCGTCGGTGACCTCGATGCGCATCCGCCGCTTCCCCGGCTCGCCCGTCACCGCGGCCGCGAGCAGCGCGTCGGCGTCGGTGTGCACGAGGACGTTGGTGATCATCTCGGAGACGAGGAGGACCGCGGAGTCGAGCTGGTCGGCGGAGGCCCAGTCGTGCAGCAGCTCGCGCAGCTGCTGGCGGGCGCTCGCGATCCGCTCGGGCTCGGCCTGCGCCACGGTCAGCATCGTGCGGCGCACCGTCGGCCGCACGGTGGGCGTCGCGCCGCCGTAGCCGCGCTCCGCCTCCCGGGACAGCAGCAGCACGGCGATGTCGTCCTCGCGGCGGTCCGCCAGCGGGCCGGTGGTGTGGTGCGAGGAGGGTCCGTGCACGGCCTGCACAAGGGCGTCGGCGAGGGCCTCCATGTCGCCGTCGTGGGACTCGAGCGTCCGGCGGATCCGCCGCCAGCCGGTGTCCAGGTCGTGGCCGCCGGTCTCGATGAGCCCGTCGGTGCAGACCAGCATCGTCTCGCCCGGCTCCAGGACGAGCCGGGTGGTCGGGTAGTCGGCGTCCGGGTCGATGCCGAGCGGCAGCCCGCCCGCGGTGGAGCGCATCAGCACCGTTCCGTCCGCCATACGTATCGCGGGGTCGGGGTGCCCGGCGCGAGCGATGTCGAGGGTGCCGGTCGCCGGGTCGACCTCGACGTAGAGGCAGGTCGCGAAGCGCAGGTCGCCGGGTTCGCCGTCGCCGTCGTCGGCGCCGCCGCTCGACCCGTACGTCACCGAGTCCATGACCCCGTAGAGGAAGCGGGAGGCCCGGGACAGCACCGCGTCCGGGCGGTGGCCCTCGGAGGCGTACGCGCGCAGCGCTATCCGGAGCTGGCCCATCAGGCCCGCCGCGCGGACGTCGTGGCCCTGGACGTCGCCGATGACCAGCGCGAAGCGGCCGGTCGGCAGGGGGATCACGTCGTACCAGTCGCCGCCGACCTGGAGTCCGCCGCCGGTCGGGACATAGCGCGCCGCGACGCTCATGCCCGGCATCTGCGGGCCGAGCGTCGGCATCATCGAGCGCTGCAGACCGTCGGTCAGCTCCCGCTCGGTCTCGGCGGCGCCGGCGCGGGAGAGTGCCTGGGCGAGCATGCGGGCCACGGTGGTGAGGACCGAGCGTTCGTCGGGCGTGAAGGAGACGGGATACGTGAAGGCCGCCATCCAGGCGCCCATGGTGCTGCCCGCCACGGTGAGCGGCAGGAACGCCCAGGACTGCCGCCCGAAGTGCTGTGCGAGCGGCCAGGAGACCGGGTAGCGCTCCTTGTAGGCCTCCGGGGAGGAGAGATAGACCGCCCGGCCCGTGCGGACCACCTCGGCGGCCGGGTAGTCCGTGGCCAGCGACATGTGCGTGAAGGGACCCTCGTCGCCCGGCTGGTGCCCGTGGTGGCCGATGATCGTCAGCCGGTCGCCCTCGGCGCCGAAGACGGCGAGTCCGTCCGGGGAGAAGCCGGGCATGGACAGCCCGGCCGCGACACGCAGCACCTCCGCGGTGGAGCGGGCCTCGGCCAGCGCCCGTCCCGCGTCCAGCAGGAACGCCTCCCGCGAGCGGCGCCAGTCCCCGGTGACCGGGGTGCGGGCGGCGGCGCCCGGAGGCTGCTCGGTGACCTCCTGGAGGGTGCCGACCAGCTCGTAGTGGCCCGTTTCGGGGTCGACCGTGGGTCTGGAGCGGCTACGGACCGTGCGCAGTACCCGCCCGTGCCCGTCCATGATGCGCATCCGGGCCTCGGCGAGCGTGCCCTCGGCCACCGCGAGCTGGACCACCCCGTCCATCTCGTTCCAGTCGACGGGGTGCACATGGGAGCGCACGCCCGCTTCGGTGAGGGTCGCCTGCTCCGCGGGCAGGCCGATGAGACGGGCAGCCTCCGCGTCGAAGGTGACGAGGCCCGCGGCGTTGTCCCAGCGCCACAGGCCGGTCGCCAGAGTGGCCAGGACGTCCCCCACAGCGGGCAGGGGCTCACCAGTGCGCATGGGCCCACTGTAGGAACAGGTGATCGGTGCCTGCCACCGAAGCCGTCCGGGACAAGGGCTGCGCGGGGCGCGGAACGGTCCGGGTCGCCGGCCTCGTCCGGGCCGCGGCGCTGTCCGGCCCGGGGTCCCCGGGCTGCCGGGGGCGTCGAGCCGGTAAATGGTGGGGAGGCGATCCTGAGCTGCCCGGTACCCTGGGGGTGTTTCACGTGAAACACGCCCCCAATCCGCGAAGACTGGATGAAACGACGATGCATCGGTACAGGTCCCACACCTGCGGCGAGCTCCGCGCCTCTGACGTCGGCAGCGACGTCCGGCTGAGCGGCTGGCTGCACAATCGCCGAGACCTGGGTGGCATCCTCTTCATCGATCTGCGCGACCACTACGGCATCACGCAGCTCGTCGCGCGCCCCGGCACGCCTGCCTACGAGGCCCTCGACAAGGTCTCCAAGGAGTCGACCGTCCGTATCGACGGCAAGGTCGTCTCCCGCGGTACGGAGAACGTGAACCCGGAGCTGCCGACCGGCGAGATCGAGGTCGAGGTCGGTGAGGTCGAGCTGCTCGGTGCCGCCCAGCCGCTGCCCTTCACGATCAACGCCGAGGACGGGGTCAACGAGGAGCGGCGCCTGGAGTACCGCTTCCTCGACCTGCGCCGCGAGCGCATGCACCGCAACATTCTGCTGCGCACGGCCGTGATCTCCGCGATCCGTCACAAGATGACGGCGCTGGGCTTCAACGAGATGGCGACCCCGATCCTCAGCGCCACCTCCCCCGAGGGCGCGCGCGACTTCGTGGTCCCCTCCCGGCTGAACCCGGGCAGGTTCTACGCGCTGCCGCAGGCGCCGCAGCAGTTCAAGCAGCTGCTGATGATCTCCGGCTTCGACCGGTACTTCCAGATCGCGCCCTGCTTCCGCGACGAGGACGCCCGCGCGGACCGTTCGCCGGGCGAGTTCTACCAGCTCGACGTCGAGATGTCCTTCGTCGAGCAGGAGGACGTCTTCCAGCCCATCGAGAAGCTCATGACGGAGCTGTTCGAGCAGTTCGGCGGTGACCGTCACGTCACCTCGCCGTTCCCGCGCATCCCGTTCCGCGAGTCGATGCTGAAGTACGGCTCCGACAAGCCGGACCTGCGCGCCCAGCTGGAGCTCGTCGACATCACCGACGTCTTCGAGGGCTCCGAGTTCAAGGCGTTCGCCGGCAAGCACGTGCGTGCCCTGCCGGTGCCGGACGTGTCCGGCCAGTCCCGCAAGTTCTTCGACGGCCTCGGTGACTACGCGGTCGAGCAGGGCGCGAAGGGCCTGGCCTGGGTGCGGGTCGGCGAGGACGGTGCGCTGTCCGGCCCGATCGCCAAGTTCCTCACCGAGGCGAACGTCGCCGAGCTGACCAAGCGCCTCTCGCTGGCGCCGGGCCACGCGGTGTTCTTCGGCGCGGGTGAGTTCGACGAGGTCTCGAAGATCATGGGCGCGGTGCGGGTCGAGGCCGCCAAGCGCTCCGGCAACTTCGAGGAGGGCGTCTTCCGGTTCTGCTGGATCGTCGACTTCCCGATGTACGAGAAGGACGAGGAGACCGGGAAGCTCGACTTCTCGCACAACCCGTTCTCGATGCCGCAGGGCGGTCTGGAGGCCCTGGAGACCCAGGACCCGCTGGACATCCTCGGCTGGCAGTACGACATCGTCTGCAACGGCGTCGAGCTGTCGTCCGGCGCGATCCGGAACCACGAGCCCGAGATCATGCTCAAGGCCTTCGAGATCGCCGGCTACGACCGGGAGACCGTCGAGGAGCAGTTCGCCGGCATGCTGCGCGCCTTCCGCTTCGGCGCCCCGCCGCACGGCGGGATCGCCCCGGGCGTCGACCGCATCGTCATGCTGCTCGCGGACGAGCCGAACATCCGCGAGACGATCGCGTTCCCGCTGAACGGCAACGCCCAGGACCTGATGATGGGCGCCCCGACGGAGCTGGACGAGACCCGGCTGCGCGAACTGCACCTCACGGTGCGCAAGCCGCAGCCGAAGTAGGCGCGACACAGCGGCAGTGCCGGCCCGGAAGCGGGCCCGGCACGGCGGAGTGGCCCGGAACCGACGACGGTTCCGGGCCACTTTCGCGTACCTGGGGAGACCACAGCCCGCACCCATGCTGCTGACAGGTGGAATCCCTACGTTCCGCCGCATGACCGAGCCTCAAGAACCCTCGCAGCAAAGGAACATGACCCGGCGTACGTTCGTCGTCGCAGGTGGAGCGGCGGTGGCGGCCGTGGGTGTGGGCAGCGGCGTCGCCGCGACCGCGTTCGCCGACGACCGGGCGGCCGGCACGCCGTCGTCCCCGTCGGACGCGGCGACCTGCTATCGGCTGACCTCGGAGACCACCGAGGGCCCCTACTACATCGACGCGGACAAGATCCGTCAGGACATCACCGAGGACGAGGAGGGCATCCCGCTCACCCTCGCGCTCACGGTGATCGACGCGGAGACCTGCAGACCGGTCCGGAACGCCGCGGTCGACATCTGGCACTGCTCGGCGCTGGGCGTGTACTCCGGCTACGAGTCCATGAGCAACGGGGGCGGCGGGACTCCCCCGACCGGCGAACCCCCGACCGGCACGCCGACCGGCGAACCCCCGACGGGCGGCCCCGGCGGCCCGGGCGGCGGCGGTGGCGGCCACGCCGAACCCACCGACGACGAGCGGTATCTGCGCGGTACGTGGCGGACGGACAAGCACGGCCACGTCACCTTCAGGACGGTCTTCCCCGGCTGGTACCAGGGCCGTTGCGTCCACATCCACGTGAAGGTGCACGTGGACGGCACCTGGACCGACGCGGGCTACGAGGGCGGCCACACCTGCCACACGGGTCAGCTCTTCTTCGCGGAGAACGCTGTCCTGGCATCGGCGGAGGTCACGCCGTACTCCACGAACACCACCACCCGCACCACGCTGGACGAGGACACGATCTACCCGGACAACGGCCACGAGGGCGGCCTCCTGTACCTCGCGTACGACAGGAAGCACATGGCCCGTGGCGTCCGCGCCCACCTCACGATGGGCGTGACCCCGGCAGAAACCCACGACACCACGGAATCCCAGCCATCGGCGTCTCCGCAGGGGGCCTGACTCCCCGCGCCCGAGGGCCCGGCACGCCGCTGTTCGACGGCGCCGGGCGGTTCGGCCTTCCCCCTCAGGCCTGCTGGGCCTTCGCTATGCGGGCCAGTTCCTTGCGGATGAGGGCGAGCGGGAAGTGGTCGTCGTGGTCCATGTTCAGCATCGTGAAGCACGCGGTGACGTTGCCGACGCGGACCAGGACGTGCTGTTCGCTCCGGACGGAGACCCGCTTGCCGCTGCGGAGACCGGCTGGTTGCTTGACCGGGACGGTGATCCGGAGAGCGATCGACTCGTCGCCGAGGCGGGGGATCTTCTCGCGGCCGACATGCGCGGTGTACTTCCCCGTGTAACCGACGCCCGTGAAATCGGAACAGGTCGTCAGGGACGTACGGACCTGGCCGAACGCCTTCTCGGCGGCGGTGCCCTTGTAGGAGGCGAGGGTGCCGCCGCCCGCCCAGATGCTGCCCTTCCAGTTGAAGACCTGGTCGACGACGGCCGACGCGCCGTGGGCGCCGAGGGCGTCCAGCATCTTCTGGCAGGAGGGGTCCGAGGCCGGCGGGAAGGTGCTCTTGGTGTCGGCGGGCCGACGCTCGTCCGCCGAGACGCCCGGGCTTCCCGGCACATCGGCCTCGGTGAGCGCGGCCGCCTTCAAGGCCCCCGCGGAGAGCGGAGGTTGCGGCGTGGCCGCGTCGGCCGCGGTCGTTCTGGAGGCGGCACTCGACGCCGGGGCGGCGGACGTCTCCCCGCCCGTGCCCGAGCACGCGGTGAGCCCCCACGCCGTCAGCGCGGCGCCTGCCAGCAGCCACCCGTTCTTCCGCACCCGCATCTGAGCCCCCCAGCCCGTACAACCCGGCGGTCACACGTGACGCGGTGGTCCCGTGTGCCTCAACGGCCGCATCCTACGGGGCGGTCGGCTCAGGTGTCGTACGTGCCGTCCCACGGTTCGGTGAAGCCGAGGCGGTCGGGGTAGAGCTCCGCCCAGGGGTCGCCCTCGTCGACTCCGGTCAGCAGGCCGAACAGCACGCCGTCGACCGTGAGTTGGAACGGGCGGATCGCGATGTCCGTGTACGAGCGCCGGGGCAGGCTGCGCAGCAGCTTGGCCAGGTGGACGCGGGCGCGCGAGAGCACGGAGGTGTCGCCGTGCGGGTCGCTCTGCTGCTCGGCCCATGTGCCGGCGCACCAGATCTCCGAGTCGCGGTAGCGCCCCTCGGGGTCGAAGGTGTGGAGCACGGTGTAGAGCCGTTTGTGCTCTTCCCAGCCGTCGTCGGGACGGAACCCTTCGGGGAAGGCGTACGTGATCGACGCCAGGAACTGACCGTCCGCGTACCGGCCGATGGTCTCGGTGCGGCGCTTCGGTTCGTAGGCGATCGGAATGACCTCGGGGACTGCCATGGCGGAAACCATACGGGTGATCGGGGTCATGCCAGAAGTCAGGGCCACCCCATGGACCGTGGGTGCCGAACGGGCCCGGCACCACCGTGTGGTGCCGGGCCCCTTGGCCTGAATCAGGTGCCTACTCGGGGGCGCCGCCGAAGCGCTCCTTGTACGACTCCAGGTCCTCGTCCGTGATCTTCGCGAACAGGACCGGGGGAACTGTGAACGGGGTGCCGGAGGGCACGAACGACAGGGCGCGGACCTCGTCCTGCGTGACCCACGTCGCCGTGTCCTCGGCCAGCGCGAAGGCCGAGCGCATGGCGCGGGCGGACGACGGGATGAAGGGCTCCGAGACCACCGAGTAGAGGTGGATCAGGTTCATCGCCGTGCGCAGGGTCAGCGCCGCGCCCTCGGGGCTGGTCTTGATCTCCAGCCAGGGGGCCTTCTCCTCCAGGTAGGAGTTGCCGGCCGACCACAGGGCGCGCAGCGCGGCGGCCGCCTTGCGGAACTGGAGGGCCTCCATCTGGGTCTCGTACTCGGCGAGCAGGCCCGCGATCTCCTCGCCCAGCCGGGTCTCGGCCTCACCGGCCTCCGAGCCCGCCGGGACCTCCTCACCGAAGCGCTTCTTGGAGAAGGACAGCACGCGGTTGACGAAGTTGCCGAGGGTGTCGGCCAGGTCCTTGTTCACCGTGGCCGTGAAGTGCTCCCAGGTGAACGACGAGTCGTCGGACTCGGGGGCGTTCGCGATGAGGAAGTAGCGCCAGTAGTCGGCGGGCAGGATGTCCAGGGCCTGGTCGGTGAAGACACCGCGCTTCTGGGACGTGGAGAACTTCCCGCCGTAGTACGTCAGCCAGTTGAAGGCCTTGACGTAGTCGACCTTCTTCCACGGCTCGCGCACGCCCAACTCGGTGGCCGGGAACATGACGGTGTGGAAGGGCACGTTGTCCTTCGCCATGAACTGCGTGTACCGGACCGGGTTGTCGCCGGAGTCCGCGTCGTACCACCAGGACTTCCAGTCGCGGTTCTCCGCGTCGAGGTCGGCCCACTCGTTCGTCGCGCCGATGTACTCGATCGGGGCGTCGAACCAGACGTAGAAGACCTTGCCCTCGGCCGCCAGCTCGGGCCAGGTGTCGGCCGGGACCGGGACACCCCAGTCCAGGTCACGGGTGATCGCGCGGTCGTGCAGGCCCTCGGTCAGCCACTTGCGGGCGATGGAGGAGGCGAGCTGCGGCCACTCGGACTCGTGACGGGCCACCCACTCCTCGACCTCGTGCTGGAGCTTCGACTGGAGGAGGAAGAGGTGCTTCGTCTCGCGGACCTCCAGGTCCGTCGAGCCGGAGATCGCCGAACGCGGGTTGATCAGGTCCGTGGGGTCGAGGACGCGCGTGCAGTTCTCGCACTGGTCGCCGCGGGCCTTGTCGTAACCGCAGTGCGGGCAGGTGCCCTCCACGTAACGGTCCGGGAGGAAGCGGCCGTCCGTCGGCGAGTACACCTGGCGGATCGCGCGCTCCTCGATGAAGCCGTTCTCGTTCAGGCGGCGCGCGAAGTGCTGCGTGATCTCGCGGTTCTGCGCGCTGGAGCTGCGGCCGAAGTAGTCGAAGGCCAGCTCGAAGCCGTCGTACACCGCCTTCTGCGCGTCGTGCGCCTGCGCGCAGAACACGTCGACGGGCAGACCCCGCTCCTTGGCCGCCAGTTCGGCGGGGGTGCCGTGCTCGTCCGTCGCGCAGATGTAGAGGACCTCGTGGCCGCGCTGGCGGAGGTACCGGGAGTACACGTCCGCCGGGAGCATGGACCCCACCATGTTGCCCAGGTGCTTGATCCCGTTGATGTACGGAAGGGCGCTGGTGATGAGGTGTCGAGCCATCGCGGGCTGCTCCCAAGTCGCTACGTGGGGTGACGACCGCCTCGGTTCCCCGGCCGGCGCGTCGTCATCGGTGAACCTTGAAATCGTAGCCGACACGCGCGGGCCGCCCGCTTCCCGTTCTGCAGGGTGGGAAGGGGGCGGCCGGGCGCTGCGCTGCGGGATGGCCGGGTGACCTACGGGCGCCAGTTCTCCAGCACGCCGTCGTAGACCTCGGCGTCCGTCAGTTCGCGCGGGGTCGGGCCCGCGTGGAAGAAGGCCGTGTTGCCGGTCTTCAGCCTGCGGAGGTAGTCGAAGGCCTTGTTCTCCGGCTCGCCGAACGCGACGAAGGAGAAGAAGACGCCGGGGTGGTCCTTGGCCGCGTCCGCGAGGGACTGGGTGGCCGGGGTCTTGGCGTCGGGGGCGCCGTCCACCTGGAAGATCACCAGGGCCGGGTCCGTGGTGTCCGCCTTCTGGTAGTGCGCGACGACTTCCTCGACGGCCGCGTGGTAGCTCGTACGGCCCATGCGGCCGAGGCCGGCGTGCAGGTCGTCGACCTTGTTCTCGAACTCGCCGAGGGTGAGGGTGCCGGTGCCGTCCAGCTCCGTGGAGAAGAAGACGACGTGGACGGCCGCCTCCGGGTCCAGGTGGGCGGCGAGGGCGAGGGCCTGCTCGCCCAGGGCCTGGGCGGAGCCGTCCTTGTAGTACGCGCGCATCGACGAGGAGCGGTCGAGTACGAGGTAGATCCTGGCGCGGGTGCCTGTCAGGTCCCGCTTCTTCAGCGCGGTACCCGCTTCCCTGTACGCCGT
This sequence comes from Streptomyces sp. NPDC005302, assembly GCF_040607345.1. Taxonomy (NCBI): domain Bacteria; kingdom Bacillati; phylum Actinomycetota; class Actinomycetes; order Kitasatosporales; family Streptomycetaceae; genus Streptomyces; species Streptomyces sp. NPDC005302. The sequence continues at coordinate 216,734 of NZ_JBEXGN010000001.1, read as the reverse complement.
TGCCAGCGCCGGGGCCTTCGACTTGACCCTCGTCAGGGGGACCGCCGGGGTTCCGGGGGCTGCGGCGGCCACGGGGGCCACCGGGGTGACCTCTGCCGTGACCGGCGTCTCCGGCTCCGCCACTGTGACCGGCTCGGCCACGGTGACCGGCTCGGCCGCCTCGGCTTCGCCTTCGGCGGGAGTGCTCCCACCCGCACCACCCGTGCTGCCTTCGACGACCGGCTCGGGTCGATCCTGTGGATCCTCCCCGCCGTCGGCGACCGCGGGCACGACCACCGCAGGTTCGGCCGCCGGCTCCGCCACGGGGGCTGCCTCGGCCGCCGGCTCCGCCACGGGTGCTGCCTCGGCCGCCGGCTCCGCCACGGGGGCTGCCTCGGCCGCCGGCTCCGCCACGGGTGCTGCCTCGGCCACCGGCTCCGCCACGGGTGCCGCCTCTGCCTCGGGCTCGATCACCGTCGCCGGTTCGATGGGTGCCTCGGGCTCGGTGACCTCGACCGGTTCGACCGCGGCGGCGGGCTCCGTCGTCGGCTCGGGCTCGATCACCGCGACGGGGCCCGCCTCGGCGACGACGACGTGCTCGGCCTCGACCACCGGTCCGGCGTCGACGACGGGCTCCGCCTCGGGCTCGGCCTCGGCGGCCGGCTCAGTCACCGCGACCGGGGCCTCGACCTCGGCGGCCGGCTCCGGGGTGGTCGGCTCCGGGGTCGACGGGGACTCCTCCCTGGGGGAGGACGTCTGCTTCGGGACCGTCACGTTGTCGAAGGCGGCCGAGACGAGATCGTCGACGACGGAGGGGTCCGGCTCGGTCGAGGGGGACGGGATCTTCGGCTCGGGGTCGGGGAGCCGGGTGGAGACCGGGTCGGTCTCCGGAGCGGGGGCCGGAGTCGGTTCGGCCTCCTGAGAAGGAGCCGGAACCGTCGGCGTTGCCTCTCGCGAGGTCTCCGCGTCGGCGTCACGACCCTTGCGTGAGCGGCCGAACGCATTCCGCAGGAGAGTGAGAATGCCCATGTGCGCAACCCTTCGCGTGAGTTGATCCCGTCAATCCCTGGCCAGGACGGACACGTAAGGTTAGCGGCCACAGAAGGTGATCTTCGGCAGGGGCGGCCCGCTGGTCAGCAGGCTGGTCAACCCCCTTGCGGGGCAGCCCTGTTCACTCTGCGTGTGCCCTCAGTGCGGGGTAGCGATGGCGCGGGCCGCCGCGACCTCCTGGCGCACCGGTTCGAGCACGCTGCCCGACGGGCCGGTCAGATCCGTACGGACGGCGACGAGGACGTCCGATGCGCGGAGTCCGTCCGAAAGCTCCCGTAGCTGGCGCGCGATGGTGGTGATCTCGACGGCTGACGGTTCGGCCGCTCCCTCCCGGACGCGGACCCGCGCGGCGGTCGTCGCGTCCACGATCCGTTCGACGGCGACGACCAGCGGCATCCAGGCGGCGGCCCGGCGCCCGTGGGGCGGCGGTTCGGTCAGGGCGCGCTGGAACTCCGTACGAATGGAGGACAGGTCGCGGTACAGGCGGCGCCTGGTGCGCGCGCGGGCGGCGGGGGCGGCGAGGTTGCCGAACGCCAGCTCGACGTACTCGGCGGTGTCGGCGACCGCGTCCGCGAGCCGGTCGCCGACCCGGGCGTGCCAGCTCTCCGGCCACAGCAGATACCCCGCCACCAGGGCGATCGCACAGCCGATGAGGGAGTCGACGAGACGGGGGACGACCAGGCCGGTGCCCTGGTGATTGAGGATGTCGGACAGCAGGAGGATCACCGGGGTGATCGCCGCCGTCTGATAGCCGTAACCGCGGGGTGTCAGCGCCGGGATGAGCGGCGCGAGCACCAGGATCACGCCGACGTCCGCCCAGCCGCGCGGCACCACGGTCAGTACCGCGGCCGCGACGACGAGACCGGCGACCGTGCCGAGCGCGCGCAGCAGCGCCCGGGAGAACACGGACCCGAAGTCGGGCTTCATGACGAAGGTGATGGTGAGCGCGACCCAGTAGGAGCGTGGCACGGCGACGGTCGAGACCAGGATCTGGGCGATGCCGATGCACAGGGCGAGCCGGATGCCGTAGCGCCAGGAGGCGGCGGACATCAGGACGCCCCGGGTGGCGCGCGCGGCGCGCACGCGGAGGGTGGCGGGACGGCCGAGACGGTCGTCGAGGGGGTCGGGCGCCACGTCGGTGACGACGCCCGCCGCGTGCCGCACGGCGTGGTCGACGGCCCGGGCGGTCTCGCCGGCGGGCGCGGGCAGCCGCAGTTCGACGGGGGTGGTGGAGCCGGTCTCGACGGCCTCGGCGAGCAGGTGCATGGCGGCGGGGACGGCGGCGGTCAGGGGGGTGCCCCGCTGGTGGGCGACGGGGGCGGACTCGACGACCGGGGTGAGGGCGTTCAGCTGGGCGAGCAGCCGTACCAGGTCGGGGCTGCGGCCGTGGTGGAAGACGCGGCGGGCGAGGACGACGTCGTAGGACTCGTTGAGGGAGCGGGTGACGGTGAGGCGGAGGTCCTCGTAGGCGCCGGTGCCGCTCGCGGCGAGCAGGTCCCCGACCTTGCGGTAGGTGTCGGCGACGGCGGCCCGTTCCGGTACCCCCGACCGCAGTGGCCAGGCCAGCAGCGCCAGCAGCAGGACGAGCAGGCCGCCGCCGGAGAGCAGGACGGGGGCGAGCCACCAGGAGCCGGGGAGCGGGATCCCGGCGCCGATCACGCAGTTGAGGAGGAGCAGCAGTCCGGCGACGGAGGCGACGGCGCCGATCGAGGACATCATCCCGGAGACGAGGGCGACGCCGGTCACGGCGCCGACGGCGACCCAGCCGTGGCCGAAGACCAGGGCGCCGATCGTGACGCCGACCGCGCCGAAGAGCTGCGGCACCGCGATGTTGAAGATCCGCATGCGGTACGCGTCGGCCGTGTCGCCGATGACTCCGGACAGCGCGCCCATGGAGGCGAGGGCGCCGTACGCGGGCTGCCCGCAGGCGAGGCCGACGGCGAGCGGCAGCGCCATGGAGACGGCGGCCCGGGCGACGGCGGCCCGGTTGACCGGGGCCCGCAGCGGGGTGAGGTTCCTGACCAGCCAGTCGGGCGGGGTGAGGCCGACGGTGAACGCGCGGGGCATGTCCCGAGTATGGCGGTTTCCGCGGCTCGTCCGGGGTCGTCGGGTGCTCATCCCCGCTGGTGGAGGGTGAGATCGACGACGAGAGCGCGGTGGTCCGTGTCGCTGATCCGCAGGAAGGCGGCCCGCCGGGCGGAGAAGTCGGCGGAGACGAGGACGTGGTCGATCTGCGCGCCGAACTCCGGCGTGGTCCTGGCGGGCCAGCTCGGGGTCCGCGGTGAACCGGAGAGCCGCGCGCTGTCGCGCAGCCCGGTGTCGAGGATGCGGCGGAAGGCGGCATGGTCCTGGGAGGCGTTGAAGTCCCCGGCGACGATCGTCGGCCCGCGGCTGTTCGCCGCGTAGTGGCGCAGGGCGCCGAGTTCCCGCCGCCAGACGCCGACCTGGCCCGGGAGCGGAGGCATCGGGTGGGCGAGCTGCAGCCCGACGGCGTGGCCGCGTACGTCGGCGACCGCGCCCGGCATGCCCATGGTGCCGCGCACTCCGCCGGCGCCGCGCAGCGGGAAGCGGCTCAGCACGACCGATCCGTCGGACCCCGCCCCCTCGACGGCCTCCCGGTACGGAAGGGTGCCGCCGTCGCCTCCGAAGGCGTCCTCCAGGGCCCGCGAGCAGCCGTACTCGCACTCCTCCACGAACAGGATGTCGGGCTTGCGCCGCCGGACGGTGTCGATGAGGGCGCCGGTCCCCTGGCCGAACTCCACGTTGGACGTCATCACGCGCAGCTCGGCGAGCGCCGGTCCGCCCGGCCCGCCGGTCCTGCCGTAGGGCTCGATGTACCAGGCGAGTAAGCCGAGGACGACGACTCCCCACACGAGGAGCGTCCGCCGGCGGGCGAGGAGGGCTAGCAGCAGCGCGATCCCGGTCGGCACGAGCAGCCACGGCAGGAAGGCGAGCAACTGCGGTACGGGCGTGATCCCGTCGATGTCGGCGACCCGGCATCCGGCGACGACGCTCACCCCGGCGAGCAGCAGTCCGGCGAGCCAGGCCGCGACGGTGCGGCCGTCGTGCCGCTTCCTCCGCCCGGGGTACGCGGGCTCCTCCGCGTCCCGCCGGTCAGCCGCCGCAGTGTCCAACTCCCGGCCTTCCGCTCGTCCGTGTGGGCTGTCCGCATCCTCCCCCGAAGACGGGGCGTACGGGGGGAGCGTTGCCCAGGTGGCGGGACGCGGGGAGCGCGGGGCGCCGCGCCGGTCACCGGGGGCGACGGGTCCCTCGGCAGGTGGCCGGCGCGCCGGCCGTCCGGTGCCGGTCGCCCGGCGGACGGGTCCGATCAGGCGCCGACCCGCGTGGACTGCTCCGCGGGGGTCGGCGGGGGCGCGGCGGCCGGCCGCCGGTAGCGGGCGTACGCGCCGGTGAGCGCGGCGCCCAGAGCGACCGTCACACCGATGGCCAGGAGAAGCCAGGAGACGAACCGCAGGGTCTCGGTGAGGGCGTCGTAGACCGCGCCGGCGGCCGTGCGGGACACGCCGTCCGGCAGCCCGGCGAGGGTGAGACCGCGGCCGACGGCGACCGCCACGCCGAGCAGCGCGGCGCCCAGCGCGGTGCCGATGCCCGTGGCGAGGACCGCACGGCGGCGGCACAGGGCGAGGACGATCCCGGCCGCCGCGAAGACGACCGACGCCACGGGCAGCCAGAATCCGGCGACTTCGAGCACGTGGAACCCCTTCCGGAGCCGGGCCAGGTCCTCGGCCCCGAGCACGGTGATCTCGTTGTGCTCGACGGGGATCCGGTCGGCCAGCGGCATGTGGTCGGCGGCGAGCCGGAGCTTGACCCGCTCGGTGACGGGCGCGAGGTCGACGGTCACGGCGCCCTCGCGGTCGTCGCGCAGCGCCCGCATCACCGCGTCGTGGGCGGCCATGTTGGCGGTCTCCCACGCCGTCCGGTACGCCTCGGTCTCGGTGAACGAGCGGACGGCGTCGCGGACGAAGTGGTTGACGGGCCCCTGGAGCCTCGGACGTACGTGGACCTCGCGCAGGATGCCGTCGGTGACACCGGCGGCCACCGCGTCACGGACGTCGGCGTCGGCGGCGAGCGGCGCCACGGTGGCCTCGTACCGGCCCGAGTCGCCGATTCCGTACATCGCCCACGTCGACAGCGCGCCGAGCGGCGCGAGGACGCAGGCGAGGACGATCAGCACCGCCGAGAGGACGCTCCGGAGACGAGGGGACACCTCTCCAGGCAAGGCCTCCGCACCGCCGCCCGCGAGCGGGTTGACTGCAAATGGGCGCAGACGACCAGCCGAACGGGGCCCGCGGTACCAGGGGCCCGGGGGTCCCCTCGGCCGGGCCGGCGGGCTCCGGACGCCTTACGGCACCCGGCCCGGCCCCCCGCGTCCCAGTGGCCCCATGGCCTTCGGCCGCTCAGGTGGAGGCCTCACTCGAACGGGTGTTACCTGGATCTCGGGAAAACTGGGGAGAAGGAGGCCGACATGCGCACCACCCCGGCCCTGCGGACTCTGGCCGCGGCCCTGTTCAGCGGCGGTGTCCTCATCGCCGCCGCCGGCACCTCCATGGCGGCGGCCCCGTCGGCGCCCGCCGACGGCTCGGAAGGCCCCGTCCGGGGAACCGTCGTCTCCGGCGGGGAACTGAACGTCCGGCTCCAGCCCAGCACGACCTCACCGGTCGTCGCCGCGCTCCCACCGGGCAGCCAGGACCGCGTCCAGTGCGCGGTCAGCGGGCAGAGCGTTCTCGGCGACACGAGCTGGTACTGGCTCGTGGGCGCGCACGCCTGGGCCGCCGCCGCCTTCGTCGACACCGGCGGCCACCGGGTGCCGAGTTGTTCGGACCCGTGCCCCGGTGAGAAGGACGGTGTGTGGCACGACGCGCACTGGGACCACGACGACCGGGACCTGAGCCAGGACCCCGGCTGGAGTCCGGACGGCTCCGGCTCCTGGACCTTCAGCGTCTCCAGTTCGTGGACCTGGACCGTCTCCGGTTCCTCCCCGGACTCCTGGGACTGGGTCCCGGGTGGCAGGTGAGCGGGTGAGCGGGTGAGGTGAGGGAACGCACGAGGCCCCGGCGGTCAGCCGGGGCCTCGCGCACGCGTCACGGCGTCACCGTCACCGCGTTCTGCCCTGCGCGTCCTCGTGCGTGTAGTAGTGGTAGAAGGTCGTGGCGAACACGCCCACGGAGACTCCCAGCGACATGAACACCGACCGCAGGATCGTCGTGTCCGTCTGGCTGTAGATGAACCCGAACGCACAGCCCGCGAACACGGTCCAGGCCAGGGCGTGCAGGGCGGGGTGGGTCGCCCTCGTCAGCGTGAGGACGGCGTAGAAGGCGGCCGCGAAGACGATCGCGGACACGAAGCCGAACAGCACGTTCCAGCCCGTGAAGGCGCCGGCGTCCCGGTTGATGTTGGCGGCCCAGAAGCCGTAGACGAGACCGGTGGCGACGGGCACCGACCACTTGCCGATGCTGTGGGCGCGGGGCCCGAACACGTCGATCGGTCCGGAGGTGCGCGGTGTCCCTGACACGGGTGCGGCTTGCGCCATGGGAGGACTCCTCTCTGCTCGCCCCCGCCTTCCAGGTCACACCCCGCCCGAGGCCCTGGCAACTCGGGACGGGAGCGCCCCCGAGGCCACTCCTTCGGCGGGACGCCCCCCGCTCCTCCCACGCCGCGCCGGAGGTACGGGCGTGCTCCTTCCGGCCGCATGCCGGGATGCGGTGATCATGGTCGCGTGCTTCGCTGAGGTCCATGAAGCTCGTACTCTTCGGCGCCACCGGCATGGTCGGCAGCCGTATCGCCACGGAGGCCTCGGCGCGCGGACACCAGGTCGTCGCGGTGAGCCGGTCCGGGCAGTCCCCCGTGCCCGGTATCGCCGCGACGGCCGCCGACGCCTCGGACCCGTCGAAGGTCGCCGAGCTGGTGGCCGACGCGGACGCGGTGGCGTCGGCGTGTGTGCCGCCCCGGGACGGCTCGGATCCGCGCGAACCCTTCCTCGCCCTCAACCAGTCCCTGGTGGACGGGGTCCGGGCGGCGGGGGTGCGGCGGCTCGTGATCGTCGGCGGCGCCGGCACCCTGGAGGTCGCGCCCGGTCAGGCCGCCTGCGAACAGCCCGACTTCCCGGACGCCTACCTGCCCGAGGCGCTCGCCCACCGCGACACCCTCGCCTTCTACCGCAGCGACGTCGAGGACCTCGACTGGACGTACGTCTCGCCCGCGGCGGAGATCGGCCCGGGCGAACGGACGGGCGAGTTCAGGATCGGCGGCGACCGCATGCTCTTCGACGCCGAGGGCAACAGCCGGATCAGCGCCGAGGACTACGCGATGGCGTTCGTCGACCAGCTGGAGATGCCCGTCCACCCGCACGCCCGGATGTCGGTGGCGTACTGAGAGAGGCCGGGGGGTGTCGCCCGGATCAGCCCGGGTCCGCGACGCCCGGCCCTGGAGGAAGAGGCGGTACGGCACGGTGGCCGCCCGGAGATCCCTGCTCGACCAACTCCCGCGTGCCGGGCGGCGGGACGCCGTCCAGCGGCAGAAGCCGCTGCTGCTGCGCGGGCGCAGTGTCGCCTGGATGCCTCCGGTCCTGCTGCTCGTCGGCATCGCGCTGCTCGACGCGAACACCTCCGGCCGGTTCCGCATCATCTCCTGGGTCGCGCTGGTGCCCGCGATCGCCGCCGCGCTCTGCGGGGTGTGGGGCACGGCGGCCCTCGCGCTGCTGTCCCTGCTCACCTATGTCGTCATCGACAGTTCCTGGCCGCACCAGCTCCAGACCGGCCTGCCGGACTTCATCCTCGTGCTGGCCGGCGGAATGCTCGCGGTGCTCGCGTGCTCGGTACGGGTACGCGGGGAGCGGCGGATGCTGCACATGCAGGACGTCGCCGAGGCGACCCGGCGCACGGTGCTGCGCCCGATGGCGCCGGGCTGGGGCGGCCTGGACCACGCGGCCGTCTACCTCACGGCCGACAGCGAGGCCCGCGTCGGCGGCGACTTCTACGACATCCAGCCGGGACTGCACGGCACCCGGCTGCTGCTCGGCGACGTCCAGGGCAAGGGGCTCGGCGCGGTGGAGGCGGCGGCCGCGCTGCTCGGCACGTTCCGCGAGACGGCGTACCACGAGCCGTTCCTGGAGACGGTCGCCGGACGTCTGGAGGTGCGGATGCTGCGGCACCTCGGCTACTCCGCGGCGCTCGGCCGTGACGAGGGCGACCGGTTCGCTACCGGTGTCCTGGTCGCCTTCCCCGAGGACACCCCGGCCACCGTCGAGGTCATCAATTTCGGCCACGAACCACCCCTGGTGGTCGGGCCGGCGGGGGTGCGGAGCCTGCCGCCCGGTGACGGACTGCCGCTCGGACTGAGCGAGTTGGCGACCGAGCCGCCGCCGGTGCTCCGCGTCCCGCTCGCCGCCGGTGAGACGCTGCTGCTGGTCACCGACGGGGTGACCGAGGCCCGCGACGCGTCGGGCGAGTTCTTCCCGCTGCGCGACGCGGTCGCCGCCGCGGTGACCAGGGACCCGTCCGTCGCCGCACCGGCGCTCCTCGTCCAACTCGTCCGCGCCGGAACGCTGGAGCACTCGGCGGGCCGTCTCGCCGACGACACGACGATCTTCGCCGTACGGCGCCGGGCGCGCGGCTACGCGGGCGACCTGAACGACGTCACCTAGCGGGCGGATCCCGGGTGGCCGGGAGCCGCGGCGAGGGCGGGGGTTCCCAGCCGTCACGTCCCCCCTTTGCATGCGCAGCGGTTACGGTGCTGACGTACGTGATCGATGGGGGAGGGAACCGATGCCCGGAACCGTGCTGCTTCTCGCGGCCTCGCCGGTGGGCAAGGGGTGTCTGGTGGACGCCGCGTCCGTGCTCCCCGTACTCGCGGCCGTCGCCCCGGCGGTGCTGTCGGGCACCGAGACCGCGAACGTGGTGGAGCTGGCCGATCCGCTGGAGCCGCAGGCCGTGCTGACCCGGTTGCGGGCCGCGGCGACGGCGCCGGGACCGCTGACGATGTTCGTCACCGGGCAGCTCCAGCTGGACCGCCGGCAGCGGCTCCCCCATCTCGCGCTGGCCCGCACCACTCCGGCGACGGTGCGCTACACCGCCTTCCCCTGGCACTGGGTAGCCGAGGAGCTGCGGCTGCGCCCACCTGGTCTGACCAGCGTCTTCGTCGATCTCCACGCGGACGCGGACGCCTGGTCCCTGCTCTCCGGGCGCCCGCTCACCGCGGGTCCGTCGACCGCGCTCTACGGCAGGGTCGCCCCGCCGCCCCCGCGTCGTACGGTGGCTCACCCCACGTACATGAAGGCGGTGGCCACCCTGCTGCGCAGCGGCCACCGCCCGCCGCTGCCCCACCTGCACCAGCAGGCCCTGACGAGGACGTCGGGCGAGGAGACGGGCCGGCCGGGACCGGCTGACCTCGTGTTCGCGCCCGGGCAGAACTCTCCTGTGGCGCCTGTCGCTTCGGGCGGTCCCGCGGCTCGGGGCGGTCCGGTCGTGGCCGCGGTGATTCCGGCCGCGACGCTTCCGGCGGCGGTGGTCCCGGAGGCCGGGGCCCCCGCCTTCCAGGCCGCCCCCGGTCAGTCCTGGGCCGGACAACCCTGGCCGCCCGCGCCGGAGTTCACGCCGGTGACCCCGCTGCCCCCGCACGCCCCGCCGGAGGCCGGCCGCACCGGCAGTGCGGCCTCCCTCGTCACCGCGTCGCTCCCCACCGCACCGCCGCTGCCCCCCATGCCGCCCGGTGGTGAACCGCGCACGGCCCCGGCCGCGCAGGCGACCCCGCGGTCACCGGCACCGGTCCCACCGGCGGAGCGACCCGCCGGTGCCGCCTCCGTGGCGCTTTCCGGCCCGTCCCCGCAGCGGAGTCCGGCTCCCCTCGATCCCCACGAGACGATCACCACCGCTGTGCGGGCGGGCCGGCACGGCGAGGCGCTCGCGCTGGCGGGGACGTGGGAGGAGGAGGCGGCACGGGTGCACGGGGCCCGCTCCGAGCAGGTGCTGCACTGGATGGAGGTACGGGCCGACCTGGCGATGTTCGCGGGGGACCCGGAACGCAGCTGTCGTACGTGGCTGGCGGTGGCGGCGGCCCGGCTGGACGCGGGACAGGCCCCGGACGCGGCGGAGGTGGAGTCGGCCGTGGACCGGGCGCACCACCAGTGGGGCCGTGTCGGCGAACCGGCACGGGCCCGCGAACTCGGCGCGGAACTGGCCGCCTTGAGGCTCCGGGTGCCCGGACGCCGGGAGGGCGCGCTGGACCATGTCCGGCAGCAGTTGCGCCAGTTGCAGACGCAGGCCTGAGCGGGCGGGACGCCGGCCGGGTCGTACGGACGGCTCAGGCGGACAGCGAGGCCAGTGCCCCCGACACCAGGGTCCGTACGCCCGGCGCGACCGTGGAGAGGTCCGGGGCGAAGTGCGGACTGTGGTTGCTGGGCACCGCCTCCAGCCGGGCCATGAGGTCGTCGCCCCCGGGGGCCGTGTTCCAGACGTCCGCCGGGGTGCTGGTCACGAACCAGAAGGAATAGGGGAGTCCGCCGGCCGCGAGCCGGGAGAAGTCCTCGCTGCCCATCGCCGGGCCGGGGTCGAGGATCGTCCCGGCGCCGAAGACCTCGCCGTGCACGGCGGCGATCCGCCGGTCGGTCTCGATGTCGTTGACCGTCACGGGGAAGTCGTTGCCGACGATGACGTCGGGCTCGACCGGGCAGCCGGCAGCCGCGCACTCGCCGGCCGCCACCCGCCGCACGGCGGCGATCATCCGTTCCCGCACCCCCGGCGACTGGGTCCGCAGGTTGAGGGAGATCCGGGCCTCGGACGGGATGATGTTGTGCCGGGTGCCCGCCTCGATCCGCCCGACGGTCAGCACGGCGGAGTCGCGGGCCGCGATCTCCCGGCTGACGACCGTCTGGAGCCGCGTCACGATGTACGCGGCCGTCACCACCGGGTCGACCGTCGACTCGGGCCGCGAACCGTGGCCGCCGAGGCCGTGCACCACGATGTCGATGTCGGTCGAGGCGGACATGATGAGCCCCGGGGAGTGCGCGTACAGGCCGGCGGGACCGGGCGCCACATGCTGGCCGAGCAGCACGTCGGGCCGCGGGAAGCGTTCGTGCAGGCCGTCCTCGACCATGCGGGCCGCGCCCTCGCCGGTCTCCTCGGCGGGCTGTCCGACCAGGACGAGCGTGCCGGACCAGGTGTCGCGTCCGGCGGCGAGCGCGTCGGCGGCCCCGGCCAGCCAGGTGACGTGCAGGTCGTGACCGCAGGCGTGCATGACCCCGTCGGTCCCCGAGGAGTACGGCAGACCGGTCTGCTCGGGAACGGGCAGCGCGTCCATGTCGGCGCGCAGCAGGACGGTGGGCCCGTCCCCGTTGCGCAGGACGCCCACCACGCCCGTACCGCCCACGCCCTCGGTCGTCTCGTACCCGGACGTGCGCAGCCGCCGCGCGAGGGCGGCGGCGGTGCGGTGCTCGCGGAGCGAGAGTTCGGGATGCCGGTGCAGGTCCCGGTAGAAGTCCTCCAGGGCGGGGACCGGGAGGTCGGCGGTGAGGTCCAGTGCGGTGCGGGCTGCGGCTGAGGTCACCCGGCCAGCGTATGCCGCGCCGCGTGCCGCGGGCAGGGAGCGGGGCGGCGGGCGCCGTCCGGGCGGGAGAGGACGCGCGGACGGCGCCGTCCGGTCGCCCGCCGGCGCGGGGCCGACGGGTCCGGCGCGGGCCCGGTCAGTGTCCGGCGGGCAGGGCTCCCCGCTCGGACGTGTGCGCCGCACCGCTCGGTACGGCCGCTCTCGCCGGGCCGACGTTCGCCACCGTCACCAGCGCGGCGACCGCGAGGAGCGCGGCGAGAAACCCTCTGGAGTAGCGCGCGGAAATACGTCGGAGCACGGTGACCTCACAACAACAGCGGCGTATTAAGCATGCTTAATCCGCCGCTTAACGTAGAGGCTTCCGGGCCCACCTCGCAAGGGGGCCAAGGGAGTTGGACAATAGTCAAAAGCCGGACCGACTTAACTCGGCTTAATGGCATGCTTAACCCATGGCGGAGCGGGACGGCCCGGAGATCATCGGGCGCAGGGTGCAGCAGTTGCGGACGAAACGCGGTCTGACGCAGAAACAGTTGGCGGAACCCGCCTATACGCCGGCGTACATCTCCACCCTGGAGGCGGGACGCGTGCGGGCCTCCGAGCCGGCACTGCGGCACATAGCGGAGCGGCTCGGCATCGCCTACGAGGAGCTGGCGACCGGGCGGCCCGCCCACCTCGCCACCGACCTGCGGCTGCGGCTGACCGACGCGCAGCGCACGCTCGCCACCGGTGAGGCCGAGGTCGCGGCCGAGGCGTACACCGCGCTGCTCGCGGAGGCGGTCGCGCACGGGCTGGAGACCGAGGAGGCGGCGGCGCTGCTCGGGCTCGGCGAATGCGCCCTGGACACCGGAGACCTGGAGACGGCACGACGGCGCTTCGAGGAGTCGGAGCAGCGGCTCGGCGACGCCCCGCTGCCACAGCGGGTGCCGGCGGTGCGCGGCCGGGCGACCTCCCACTATCTCGCCGGTGAACTCCGCTACGCCTGCTACCTGTTCGAGTCCACGCTCGACGAGCTGAACCGGACCGGCCTGCACGACCCGGACGCGCTCCTCCTCCTGTACACGGGTGTCATAGCGCCCTACATGGACATGGGCGCGCATGCCCGGGCCGCGCAGGCCGCCGAGTTCGCCCTCGCCCTCGCGCCGCAGGTCGGCGATCCGGCCCTGGTGGCGCGCATGCACCGCTCGGTGGCGCGGACGATGATCGCCGAGGGGCGGATCGCCGAGGCCGACGTGTCCCTCGGCAAGGCCGCCGAGCTCTACCGGCAGCTCCAGATCCGCACCGAACTCGCCAACTGTCACTGGATGCGCGGATACCTGTACGCGCAGAACGGCGAACTGGAGCACGCGGAGACCGAGTTGCGCGAGGCGCAGGCCATGCTCTCGGCCAAGCGGGCCGCGCTCTACACCAGCCAGGTCGCGGTGGAACTGGCCGACGTGCTGCACCGTCGGGGCAAGTCCGACGAGGCCGGCTCCCTGTTGCGCCAGGTGCTCGGGGACCTGAACTCCGAGCGCGGCGCCATCCACTCCGCCGCCGCGCACCGGCTGCTCGGCATCATCGCGGAGGACGCCCGGGACACGGAGGCCGCGGAGGAGCACTACGTCCGGGCGATGAGTCTCCTGGAACGGGCCGGCGCGGCCGGTGACCTCGCCGACCTGTGCAGGCTGCTGGGCGACCTGCTGCGCCGCACGGGCCGCGTGGAGGCGGCCCTGGACGCCTACCGCACAGGCCTCGGCCACCGCACGGCCCCCGGCACCACGACCCTGGGCCCGGCCCCGGCACAACCCCCGCTCTGACGGCCCCGGGCGGTCCGGTGTCCCGCGAGCGGCAGCCGGACGGCGGGCCCGCCGGACGCCGAGCCCGGCCGGTCCCGGTCCCGCCGTATCGGTCCCGGCGTACCGGGCCGGGCTGGGTGGGGGAGCGGGGATCGGCGGGGCGGTCGTCAGTTCATACGCTCCACGGCCTGCTTCGCCTCCAGGAGCTCCGCCCCCGTGGCCTCGCGGTACGCCTTGATCGCCTCGATCTTCTTGCCGTCCCGCAGCAGCTCGGTGACCCGCGGCAGCGACGGTTGCTCCTCCTGGATGCCGAGATGACCCATGATCAGGTCGAGTTGACGCTCGACGCGGGCGACCTTCCGGTGGGTGCGCCCGAGTCGGGCTTCGACCCCGGCGAAGCTCGCGATCATCAGTGCTGCGAGAAAAAGACCCCATATTTCCATGGTCACGAATCTTAGGGTGTCTCGCCCGGAGGGCCCACGCGGCGCAACAGGGCGAGCAGTGTGGCTCGTTCGGGCTCCGTCAGGGGGTCGAAGGACGCGGCGAGCACCTCGCGGGTGACGGTGCGGCCCGCGGCGAGGACGCGCTCGCCGGCCTCCGTCAGGTGGTGCTCGATTCGGCGGCCGTGGCCCGGGCGCCGCTCGACGAGGTGCTGCGCCGCGAGCCGTGACGCCAGGGTGCCGAAGGCCTGGTCGCCCTGGAAGGTGGCGACCGCCAGCTCGTGCGCGGACGCGCCGGGCGTCCGGGCGATCGCCCGCAGCGCGTCCCACTGGGCCAGTGTCGTGCCGACTTCGGCCAGCCGGGTGTCGAGCGTGCGGTGGTGCCGGTACTGCGCCTCCTTCACGGCGCGGCCCAGCTCTTCGAGATCGACGGGGCGATGACGGGATCCGGCGTCCGCGGCCCCCGCTTCCTCATGGTTCGCGGTCATGACGTCATCCTAGTCGAGTATCTAAGCTTGCGTATATACGCATGCGTAGATACCGTGGGGCGCATGAACGAGACAGAGATCCCGACCCGTACCCGTACCGTCTTCCCGCGCCCCGACCTCCCCCTGAGCCTCACCGAGAGCGGCCCCGCCGACGGCCCGCTCGCCCTCGTCCTGCACGGCGGTGGCGGACCCGCCACCGTCCAGGGCATCGCCGCGCACCTGGCCGGCCGGCACGGCATGCGCGCGGTCGTCCCCACGCACCCGGGCTGGAACGGGACCGAGCGCCCCGACTGGTTCACCGGCGTCGACGACCTGGCCATCGCGTATCTGCACTGGCTGAAGGACGAGGGCCACCGTGACGTCCTCGTCGTCGGCTCCTCGCTCGGCGGCTGGACCGGCGCCGAGATGGCCTTCCGCGACGACGGAGCGGTCATCGGCTCGCTCGTGCTGCTGAACGCCGCGGGCGTGGCCGTCCCGGGGGAGCCGGTCCGTGACGTCTTCGGGCTCCGTCCGGACGAGCTCGCCGCGTACTCGTTCCACGACCCGGCCCGCTTCGCCGTGGACCCGGCGGCTCTCGGCGAGGAGCGGATCGCCGCCCAGCGCGCCAACATGGCCACCATGCGGATCCTCGCCGGTGACCCGTACATGCACGACCCGAAGCTGCTGAACCGGCTCGGGCGGGTGCGGATCCCGGCGCTGGTGCTGTGGGGCGAGAGCGACCGCGTCGTCACACCGGCCTACGGGCGGGCCTTCGCGGCCGCCTTCGCGCGGGCCCGGTTCGAGACGATCGCCGAGGCCGGCCACCTGCCGCAGATCGAGCGGCCAGCCGAGACGTTCGCCGCGCTCGACGCCCACCTCGCGGCGCTCGACACGCACCTCGCCACGCCTGCCGACAGCCGGAGCACGTCCGCGGCATGACCCCGGCCGGCGCGGCCACGGGGTCCGTGCGGCCCGCAGGGGAACCGGCGCCCGGAGTCAGCCGCCCGAAGCCCCGGAGCCGCTGCCCGTGGTCGTCCCCGTCGTCTCCGGTCCGCCCGTCGACCCGGACGACCCCTCGATGTCGACCACCGCGCCCACGTCGAGCCGCGTGTACAGCCACTGCGCGTCGTGCGGGCGCAGCCCGATCCAGCCGTTGGTCCGGTCGTAGTTTCCGGGTGCCTTCGCGTCGTACGTCAGGGCGGCGACGAAGCTCTTCGTGCCGTCGGAGCCGGTGAGCTCGATCACCCACGGGATCTTGACGTCGTACTTCTCCCCGAGGCCGACCTCCGCGGCGACCATCCGCCTGACCTTCTCCTTGGCGGTGACCGTCATCCGGCCCGTCGGTGTGGGAGTCCTCGCGGTCCCCGCGGTGAGCGGCATGGTGCGGCCGGACGCCGAGAGAGCGCGCCGGGACAGATCGACCGTGGCGTCCGGCGTCACCGGCACGCCCGGTGTACCGGCGGGGCTCGCGGCCGGGGGCGTGCCGCGGTCGGTGCCGCCGCCCAGGCTCACCACGACGACCAGGGCGAGCGCGCCCGCTGCACAGGCCCCGGCAGCGGCGAGTGCCGTACGGCGGCGACGCCGGCGGCGTCCCGCCCGGCCGCGGATCTCCGCGCCGGTGAGCGACGGAGACGCCTCTCCCTCGGCGGCCAACTCCCGCAGTCCAGAGGTGAGTTCATCGGACATGGTCGTCCTCCCTCTCCCCGTCGTCCGACGGGCCCGCGTCATCCGGTGGACGCGCGGAACCGGCAGGGTCGGCCGCGTCCTCCGAGAGCACCCGTGCCAGCGCGGTCCGGCCCCGGGACAGCCGGGCCTTGACCGTGCCGACGGGAGCACCGGTTTCGGAGGCTACCTGCTCGACACTGAGGTCGCACAGATGGTGCAGAACGACCGCCATCCGCTGCGCCTCGGGCAGCGAGCGCAACGCGGCGACCAGCGCGGCCCGTTCGGGACCCGGGCCCGGGGTGTGCTCGGGCGGCGCAGTGCGGCGTACGAGCTCCAGCCAGCGGCGCGCACGGCGCCAGCGGCTCACCGCGAGTCGTATCGCGACCGTCCGTATCCACGCCTCGGGCGCGCCCTCGGCGAGGAACTCCCGCCGCCGGTCCCAGGCGCGCACGAACGCCTCCTGGACGACGTCCTGCGCCTCGCCGTGGTCTCCGGTGAATGCGTAGAGCTGGCCGGTCAGCCGGGGGAACGCGGCCGCGTAGAACGCGTCGAACTCTTCCTCGGTCATGTCCCCCGCCGGATGGTGCGGATTTCCTCCCGGCCGCGTGCAACCCGGCCGGGGGCGCCGTGCGTACAGGTCCCGTACGTCGCACATCGAAACACATCACAGGGGGATCACCATGACCACGGAACTCAGCGGCGGCCGGGGCCGGTTCACCCGCGCCTGGGGCGCGGCGGCCGTGTGCGCGCTCGCGCTCACCGGATGCTCGGCGCGGGCGGTGGCCGACGGCGGCTCGGGCGGCGCGGAGGACCGGCCCGCCGCCACGGCCACCGGGACCGTCGGCCCGAAGGGCAGTACGCGCCCGGAACCGTCGGCCACACCGCCCGCTCCGCTGCCCGGCGCGCACATCAACATCACCGACGGACAGACCGTGGGCGTCGGCATGCCGATATCGGTGACCTTCGACCGCCCGGTGCCGGCCGCCGAACGGGCGGATGTGGAGCGGCGGTTGAAGGTGACGGCCGACGTCGAGGGGTCCTGGGGCTGGGTGAAGGACCGCAACCTCCTCGACGGGCAGCGCGTCGACTTCCGGCCCCGCGCCTACTGGAAGCCCGGCACGGCGGTCACCGTCCGGGCCGGCGCGGGCATCACCCGGCACTTCACCGTCGGCCGCTCCCTCGTCGCCACGGTGGACGTCCGCACCCACGTCATGACGGTGGCGAAGGACGGCTCCTCGCGCCGCGTCCCGATCACCGCGGGCGCCCCGGGCATGGACACCTGGAACGGCACGATGGTCGTCTCCGACAAGGCGACCCGCGTCTTCATGGACTCGCGGTCGGTCGGCTACGGCGACGCCTACGCGGGCTACTACGCCTACGCCGTCCACCTGACCACCTCGGGCACCTACCTCCACCAGAACCCGAAGGCGGACACCTACGGCGGCCGCCAGAACGTCACCCACGGCTGCGTCGGACTCGCCACCGACGGCACCGCGAAGCGCTTCTACGACGAGGTCGTCCCCGGCGACGTCATCAAGGTCGTCGGCTCCCGCGACACGGTCGCCGTCGGCAACGGCTACGGCGACTGGAACCTGACCTGGAACCAGTGGCGGACGACGAGCGCGCTCGACTGAGCTGACCCGCGGGTCCGTGGACCGGCGGGCGGCCGTCCCCACCTCGGCCGGATCCGGCCGCCGGTCCGACATCCCGGGGTCCTCGTGGTGCCCCGCCGTGTACACCGGGAGTTTGTTTCAACAGCCAACTATCCGGTCATGAAGATCGCTTCCCTCACCGGCGTCGTGCTCGCTCTGACGGCCGTCTCCGTGACCGCCCCCGCCGCCTCAGCCGCTCCGCTCCACGCGCCGGCCCACCACGGCTCGGCCCACCACGCGGCCTCGCAGCGCATCCCCTTCACCGGCGCGACCGTCACCGCCGGTGACGACGGTTCGTACCGCATCGTGTGGAAGGCCCCCGGCGTGCGCCAGGTGGTCGTGCGGGCGGCCGGGCGGGTCGTCGCCCGCGGCGGCGCCACGGGGGATGTCACCGTGCGCGGCCTGCCCGCCGCCGACCGGCAGTGGTTCGACCTGGTCCCCGAGCGCGGCGGCTCGCTGCGCCTCGCCGACCGCCTCATCAAGCTCGACGGCGCGGTCAACTTCCGGGACGCGGGCGGCTACCGCACCGGCGACGGCCACTGGGTGAAGATGGGCGAGATCTACCGCTCCGACGCGCTGGACAAGCTCACCGCCGCCGACCTCGCGAAGCTGAAGCGGCTCGGCGTACACGCCGTGTACGACCTGCGGATGGAGTCGGAGCGCTCGGCCGCCCCCGACCGCGTGCCGTCGGGCGCCACCTACACGGTCGCCGACGTGCTCGCCGGATCCCCCGCCTACTCGGCGATGCCGGCCACCGGGGCCGAGGCCGTCACGATGATGGTGGACGGCGAGAAGTTCATGGTCAGCGGCGACTCCGCGCGGGCCGCGTACAGCACGGTCTACGCCGGTGCCGCGGACGGCGACGGAGTGCTCTACCACTGCACCGCCGGCAAGGACCGCACCGGCTGGTCCAGCGCCGCCCTGCTCACCGCCCTCGGTGTCCCGCGCGACACCGTGATGAACGACTACCTCGCCAGCAACACCTACCGCGCCGCCGCCAACGCCGCCGCGCTCGCCTCCATGCCCCCGGCCCAGGCGGCCGTCTACAAGCCGCTGCTGGACGTCCGCGCCGAGTACCTCAACTCCGGATTCGACGAGGTCCGCTCCACGTACGGCGACTTCGGTTCGTACCTGAGGAAGGGTCTGCACATCGACTCCGGGGAACTGCGCGACCTGCGCCGCGAGCTGCTCGTCGGCTGACCCCGCCGGAGCGGGCGGGGGATCGTCCGCTCCTCGAATCCAAGTGCGACATGTCCGGCGCCCCGCCCGCTCGCGTCCCCGAGCGACGACGGGCCGGGGCGGCCGGCCGCCGGACGCCTCCCGGCCGGGTCGGAGCAGCCCGGGCCACGGGCTCGGGGACCGCCACGGCCACCGCGTCCGCGTCTCCCACGGCCCCCGACGCGCGGGCGTACGCCCCCCGGAGACCCGTCCCGCCGGGCACCCGCGATCCCGGGTCCGCCCGGCCGCGGACCCGCCACGGAGATCTCCGTCTCGCGCGCGGCCTGCCCGCCCGGTGGACCGCTCCGCGCGCCAGGATGATCACCGGGGCCGACCCCCGCGGCTGACCTCAGCGAACGCCTGGCGGGACCGGCCGGGAGGCCGGGCCGGACTCCCGTCCCACCCGTGTTCCCGGGCGCCCCGGGACACCGAGTCGGAGCGGGATCGAGACCATCAAGCCCTACCGCGCGCCGGAATAGGGCCCATACTGGCAACACGATGACGAAACCCTCCGCGCCCCGGCGCCACCTGCCCACCAGCCCCTTCGCCGCCCCGGTCGTCCCCGTGGCCAAGGAGTTCAGCCTCGGAGACCGTGTCTCCCACGACCAGTACGGCCTGGGCACGATCGTCGGCGTCGAAGAGGGCATTGCGATGCTCGTCGACTTCGGCGCTCGCCAGGTCCGCGTCCTGAGTCCCTACACCCGGATGGACCGGCTCTGACGCACATTCCCTGACACCACCCCGGCCCGCCACCTCAGCCCGCGGCAGCCCCCACCACCGGCTGCCGGGGCCGCGGTGCGCGGCGGTCGAGGTTTTCCACGACATACGTGTGGAAGCGGTCGACGGAGTCGTCGACGCTTCGGATGAAGCCCGACTCGGCGTTGCCCCGGGTGTTTCCCATGCCCCGGAAGAGCGACAGCCGGAACCCGGTGATCTGAGCACCGTTCCTGGGCAGCATGTCCGCCGGTTCCGGCCGCAGCCGCTCCAGAGTCCCCCGCGGCCCGCCCGCGTCCCCGGCGACCAGCGTCTCCACGTGCACGTCGGCCGGTGCCTCGTCCAGCTGCCGCACGAGCCGCTTGGCCCAGGTGAGCGGATACCCCTGCTCCGGTGCCGGGATCTCGATCGACGTCCGCAGCTTGCCCGTCCGCAGGTCCGCGCAGAGCGCGAGGACACCGGGTGTGCCCTCGATGCGCAGCTCGGCGTCCAGCTTTCCGTCACGGCACAGCCGGTCGGCGAGCGCGGCGCGCCGGGCGTGCGGCTCCGCTCCCCGCCTGGCCCGCTGGACGGGAAGCACCTTCTGCCCGAGCTCGCCGCCGAGCCGCAGACACACCTGCCGTACGAGCCGCTCCCAGCTCTCCACGACGTCCACGGCGCGCGCGTCGCCCTGGCACAGGGTCTCGTCGTCGATCCCCTTGCGCACGGGCACCCAGGCCGGTCCCATGTTCTGGAACCCGTGACAGCCGGAGTTCTCGTGCTGGAGGTAGTGCAGCAGCTCCTGGAGCAGCCAGGCGTGCGCCCCGTTGGCGACGCCCTCGTGGCGGATCAGCATCTGCGCCTGGTGGGTCACCTCGGCCCAGGACAGATGCCAGAGCGCCACCTTGTTCTTGCGCCGGCCGTCCGTCTTGACCTCGATCAGGGGACTGCCGTCCAGTTCGACGTCGTTCGAGAGCGTGATCACGGCCTCGTACCCGCGCCGGGCCGCGATGTCGACGTACGCCTGCACCTGCTCCTGCCTGAGCGCGTTGCCGTTCGTCTTCGTCTCGACGAGCGCGGTCCACAGCTTCCCCGCCCGCTCGACGCGGATGACCCCGTCCGGGCGCCTCGGGGAGTCGCCGTTGGGCAGCGTGACCTCGGTGAACGTCTCCATCCGCCCGGCCGGCGCGCCGAAACCGGCGGTGAGCCGGCGGCCGAACTCCGGCACCTGCGTCATCACCGACAGGAGGACCGAGGTCGCCCGGGTCTCCCGTTCGCGGTCGCTCTTCAGTGCCGAGGCGGGGAAGAGCCGGGCCGTGCGCCACGCGTCGTTCTCGGCGAGCGACTTCTTCGCCACCTTGGGCAGGGTGACCTTCTTCTTCGCCGTACGAGGACGGGGTTCGGCCCGGGGCGCGGCGGCCGCCGCCGGTTCGGGCACCGCCTGTTCCAGCACCGCCGCGGCGGCCTCGACGACGGCCTGCTCGACGGTCGCCTCCGGCTCGGGCTCCGCCGCGTCGTCGATGTCGACGCCGAAGTCGGTGGCCAGACCGGCGAGACCGGACCCGTAGCCCTGACCGATCGCGCGGAACTTCCAGTCCCCGGAACGGCGGTAGAACTCGCCGAAGAGCAGTGCGCCGACCGCTCCCGCCTCCTCGACGGAGAACCGCAGCAGCCCTTCGCCCGAGGCATCCGCGACGCTCATCCGCAGGTCGTCGAGCTCTCCGAACCCGGCGCCCTCGTGACGGCTCGCGGCGACGACGATCCGCTCGACCCGCGGCGGGATCGCGGACAGGTCGAAGGTGATGCGGTCCTCGCTGCCGCCGTCCGTCGGAGCCTTGCCCAGCAGCTGCACGCTGCCGTCCGGCGCCACCGGGTTGTTGTAGAAGTAGAAGTCCGCGTCGCTGCGAACCTTGCCGTCGGCGGTGAGCAGCAGCACGGAGACGTCCGCGTCGCCCTCCCCCGTCGGACTGCTCCAGCCCAGGCTCACCATCACCGAGCCGACGTCCGTGCTCAACGACGTCAGACCGACGTTGGCACCCTTGATCATCTCGTGCATGAGGCCCCCCAGATGCACAGCCGTGCGAGCGTGCCGCAGCGGCCTGTTTCCCATTGCCATATGTGACGCGCCCCACACCCTGCGCATCGGGGGAACCTTATCCCCCGCCTCCGATCACCGGCATCGGATCGTCCCGATTGCTCCCGCGGCCGGCGGGGCCCGTCGCCCGGACCCCGCCCGGTGGCGTGCTGGAGGCCGGTGGCCCCCTCTCCTCAACCCTGTGTGGGCTTCGGGGACTTTCCGTTCAGGACGTCCTTCAGACGGTCGGCGCCCGCCTCGGTGGCCTGGGTCGTGGAGTCGTGTTCGGCTCCCGAGAGGCCGCCGTTCGTGAGGGAGAGGGCGCTGTCGCCGACGCGGACCGCGGCGAAGTCGAGCGTCAGGGTGTCGGGGTTGTCGTCCAGGTCGCCGGTCATCTTGATCTGGAGGCCCTTGCGGGCGTCGCCCGCGTCGTCCAGGTCCGTGTGGATGACCTGGACCGTCTGCCGGCCGCCCTTGGTGCTGACGGCCGTGAACTGGTCGCACTTGGCCGGCAGCGAGTCGAGCCACGTGAACCGATCGTCCAGCGCCTGCTTGCCGTAGGCGGCGACCTCGTAGCGCATCTGCGCCTCGTCGTCGCTGTCGTCGAAGCCGGTGTCCGCGCTCTCGCCCTTCGGCTTGCCCAGCAGGTCCTCGGCGTACAGGCCGTCCAGCAGCTTCTGGCAGTCGGCCGCGTTCCCCTTGTCCGTGACGAACTGCGACGCGTCGACCTTGCTCTTCAGCAGCGCGTCGCGCCAGGTCGCGGCCCCCTCCGAGGTCGTCCACTGCGAGCCCAGGTCCGAGTTGGTGATCAGCGCCGTGTGCGCCTCGTCCTTGGTCAGCTCGCGGACGGCCGGCGAGGCGGAGGACGTCGCGGCGCGCGGCTCGTCCGCCACGGGCGACGCGGAGACGGGGGAGGCCGAAGCGGCGGCGGGGGACGCGGAGCGGTCCGTACGGCCGGAGGCGTTGCCGTCGTCGCTGGAGCAGGCTGCCGTCGACAGCAGCATCCCCGCGGTGAGGGCGGACGCGAGGAGACAGGACGAACGGTTCATGCGGTGGCCTCCCGAGGACGGTCCCGAGGTCGGGCGTGTGTCCTCCCACGCCACCACCGGCCACGGTCTCCCACCAGCGCACCGGGCCGTCCGGGTGAGTGCGCGTGGGTGCCGGCCCCCGCTCCGTCCTCCCCCGCGGATTCCGGCCGCGGCGGGCCCGGATCTGCCAGAGTGGAAGGTGATGCACGCGCTCCAGGGAAGCACCATGAACGCCACGGACCGGTTCGACGACGACGAGTACCCCGCCTACACGATGGGCCGTGCCGCCGAGCTGATCGGCGCCACCCCGGCCTTTCTGCGGGCCGTCGGGGAGGCCGGACTGATCACCCCGCTGCGCTCCGACGGCGGCCACCGGCGCTACTCCCGCAGGCAGCTCCGCGCCGCGGCCCGCGCCCGTGACCTCGTCGACCAGGGAACGCCCGTCGAAGCCGCCTGCCGCATCGTCTCGCTGGAGGACAGCCTCGACGAAGCCCTGCGGATCAACGAGGAGCTGCGGGGCACCAGCCCGCAGGACGCGTGAGGGCGGCGGGACCGGGCGAACCGGGCGGCCGCCGGGCGCGCTCGGTGAGCGTTTCTTCACCCGGCGGGGATATCTACATCGGCCGTTACAGAATTTGGGCAGCGATCCCGCGAGGTTTTGATATTCCCCACGCCGGGGTGAGATAGTGCGCGCCCTTCCGGGCTCGTGGCGTGCTACTGTCGATTTCAGTTGCAGTTGTGGTTCCCAAAGTTTTTCCGGTGCATTCCGGTTGGGGCAATCATTGCGGCGACGCAGGTCCACACAGTGTGGGCCTTCGAGCTTTGCCCCGAAGGAGATTTGACATGGCTACTGGCACCGTGAAGTGGTTCAACGCGGAAAAGGGCTTCGGCTTCATCGAGCAGGATGGCGGCGGCGCCGACGTCTTCGCTCACTACTCGAACATCGCCACCTCTGGCTTCCGTGAGCTCCAGGAAGGCCAGAAGGTGACCTTCGACGTCACGCAGGGCCAGAAGGGCCCGCAGGCGGAGAACATCGTCCCCGCCTAGTCCGGGACACCGGATGGCCGGGGTTCGCACCGTAAGGTGCGGGCCCCGGCCATCTGCTTTTTGCGCACAAGTGCTCCAGCGCTTCGGCGGTTCAGCACTGAATGAATTTCCGACGACATTGTCAGCGGCCTGTTCCCGTTTTCCGTGAAGCCAAACGCGGATCAACGGTTCGATCGAGGCGCATCATGAGCACGCCACCGGCGGTGACGTGCGGTCGTCACATCGCCAGGACGGCCCGGACGGTCTTCCCGCCGAAGCTCGTGCTGACGACCTCCAGGCTGTGAGCGAGCTGCTGGACCATCGCCAGCCCCCGGCCGCTCTCCGATTCGGTGTCCAGGACGCCGACCTTCGGCTGCCCGGGACTGTCGTCGTGGACCTCTACCGTCACCACTCCGTGCCCCAGCTGGAGCCGCAACCGGCAGCCCGTACGCCCGTACCGCACGGCGTTGGCGACCAGTTCGGAGGCGATCAGGGTCGCGTCGTCCACCTGGTCGGCGGTCGGTGACGCGAGAAGTGGCCGTTGCCGGGTCAGGAACGCCGTCGTCAGTTTGCGGGCCCTGCCCGCCGAGACGGCCGTACGCGGCAGTGTGTACTCCACGCGGGCGGTCGGCCGGACGGTGCGCTGGTGCGCACGCATGACTGACACCTCTCTTCCCCCTCCCAGGACATCCGGCGCCCGCTCGACGGCTCCGTCCCCGTCGGGCGGGACCCCGCGCGAACGGTGCGCGGCCGGTCCTGCCCACGGGTGATGCCCCACCCGGATGATCCGCAACCAACGACGTACGTCACAAAGGCGTCCCGGGCCGGCCGCGGCACCCCTGAGTGCGGGGCAGGCGGCCGGATCGGCCACCGAAGTCGTCAGTCCAGCAGCCGGAAGTCCTCGTAGTCGAAGCCCGGGGCCACCACACAGCTGACCAGCACCTCCTCGTCGCCGGCCGGGCGCGCCGACTGCCAGACACCGCCCGGCACGAGGAGTTGGGGGTGTTCGCCCGCTTCGACGCGGGGGCCGAGACGGACGACCTTCGGGGGCGACTCGGGAGTTTCGCCCTCACCGCCGAGCAGCAGATCCAGGGGGCCACCGCGGTGCCAGAGCCACAGTTCGTCGGAGCGGACGGTGTGCCAGGCGGAGGTGTCGCCGGGGGTGAGGAGGAAGTAGATGGCGGAGGCGGCGGCGCGGGGGCCGGGGTAGCCGTCGGGACGGAAGGCCTGCGGCGCCGTCCAGGTCTCGACGAACCAGCCGCCCTCCGGGTGCGGTCGCATGTCGAGGGCGGCGGCCAGGTCCGGGATCCCGGTGTCAGGAGAGGTCACCCCCTGCCTCTACCACGTGGGGCGCAAGGGGTTCAACAAACGCCCGGTGGAGACGGGTTGGAGTCTGCCAGGGTGGGGCCATGGCGACCCTTCACCGAAAGCTGCTCGGTCTGCTGCCCCGCATCGGGGTGCGGGTGCTGGACCTCGGATCGGGTACGGCGCTGGTCTACCGGCGCGGAGTGCGCAGACGCGTCGCGCTCGGCCGGGGCGCCGATCTGGTGCTGAGCGGGCGGACCGCCGCCTACCGGCATGTGCCCCTCGGGGACAGCGGCGCCCGGCTGCTGCTCGACGAGAAGAGGACCGCGGCGGACGAACGCAGGTTCCAGTTGGCGGCCGCCTCCTACCTGTGCGGCCAGCACGTCACCGCCCTGCTCGACCGGTACGCGGTGAACTGTGTCTTCGACGTGGGCGCCAACTCCGGCCAGTACGCGCGCCAGTTGCGCCGTCTTGGCTACACCGGGCGGATCGTCTCCTTCGAACCGGCGACGGAGACCTTCGGCAGACTCCGCAAGGCGGCCGAGGGCGACCCCGACTGGCTCGTCTTCCCGATGGGCCTGGGACGGGAGGACACGAGCCTGTCCATCCACGTCGACTGGAAGTCCATGAACTCCCTTCTCCCGCCCAGCGACTACGGCAAGGGCCGCTACAAGCGCTTCGCGGCGTCGCGGACGGAGGAGATCGAGGTACGCCGGCTCGACGGGATGATGGACAAGGCGCTCGACGGGATCGCCGACCCCCGCCCCTACCTGAAGATGGACACCCAGGGATACGACCTGGAGGTGTTCGCGGGCGCCGGGGACCGCGTCGCGGAGTTCGTCGGCATGCAGTCGGAGGTCGCGGCACTGCGCCTGTACGAGGGCAGCCCGCGGATGGACGAGGCGATCGCGCTGTACGAGGAGAACGGCTTCGAGATCACCGGCATGTACCCCGTCACACGCGAAGAGACGACGGGCCGGGTGGTCGAGTTCGACTGCGTGATGGTGCGGGCGGCGGCGGTCCCGGAGCACGACTAGGGGGGGCGCCGGGGAGTGGCCGGGGGCTAGGCCGGATAGGCGTGGGTCTGGGCAGCCTTGACTGTGGCCCAGACCGGGGCGCCCGGGCGCAGGTCGAGTTCGGCTGCGGCGACCGTCGTCAGGTCCGCCGCGAGGGGGAGTTCACCCGTGAGATCCGTGCGGATCTGGTCGCCGTGGGTCTCCAGACCCCGCACCGCGCACCGCCACACGTTGCGGGCGCTGGAGCCGGTGGGGCGGTCGCGGTGCAGTGTGACGGCGCTCGGCGGGAACGCCACGAAGACGGGCCCCCGGAGTTCCTCGGTCGTGGTGATCTCCGGGCCCGCGTCCAGCCGTACGGTGTGGCCCGCGGCCTCGCCCCGGTAGAGGTTGAGGCCGACGAGCTGGGCGATGTAGTCGGTGCGCGGCCGGCGGGCGATCTCCGCCGGGCCGCCCTCTTGGACGACGTGGCCGTCCTCGATGACGACGAGCCGGTCGGCCAGCACCATCGCGTCCAGCGGATCGTGCGTCACCAGGACGGCGACCGCCTCGAACTCGGCCAGATGCCGCCGCAGTTGGGACCTGACCTCCAGGCGGGTACGGGCGTCGAGCGCGGCGAGCGGCTCGTCGAGCAGCAGCAGCCGGGGCCGGGTGGCGAGGGCGCGGGCGACGGCGACGCGCTGCGCCTGGCCGCCGGACAGCCGGCGCGGCTTGGCCCCCGCGTGCTCGGCCAGGCCCATGCGGTCCAGCCAGGCGGCGGCCTGCGCGCGCGCCTCCGCCTTCGGCACTCCCTGACAGCGCGGCCCGAAGGCGACGTTGTCGAGGGCGGACAGGTGCGGGAAGAGCAGGTAGTCCTGGAAGACGACGCCGACCGGGCGGGACTCGGGGGGTGTGCGGTCCAGGGAGGCGCCGTCGAGCCGCAGCCGGCCGCCCTCGGACAGCGGGGTGAGTCCGGCCAGTGCGCGCAGGGCCGTGGTCTTGCCGGCGCCGTTCGGGCCGAGGAGGGCGACGACGTCACCGGGGGCGGCGCTCAGCTCGACGTCGAGGTGGAACGTGCCGCGCCGGACGACGAGCCGGGCGTCCAGCCCCTTGCCGGACGGCGCGGCCACGGCGGCCGGGGTCGTCTCGGTCATCGTGTGCTCTCCCTCGCGTGGACGCCGGTCATGACGCCGTGATCCAGCGGTCCCGCAGTCCCGCGAGTACCGCGATGGACACCGCGAGCAGCACGAGGCTCAGCGCGATCGCCGCGTCGGGGTCGCTCTGCAGCGCGAGGTAGACGGCGAGCGGCATGGTCTGGGTGCGGCCCGGGAAGTTGCCCGCGAAGGTGATCGTCGCGCCGAACTCGCCGAGCGCGCGGGCCCAGGCGAGGACGGCACCGGCGGCGATACCCGGGGCGATCAGCGGCAGGGTGACCCGGCGGAACGCGGTGAAGCGGGAGGCGCCGAGCGTCATGGCGGCCTCCTCGTAGCGCGGGTCGGCGGCCCGCAGGGTGCCTTCGACGCTGATGACGAGGAACGGCATCGCCACGAACGCCTCGGCCACGACGACCCCGGCCGTGGTGAAGGGCAGCGTGATCCCGAACCAGGAGTCGAGGAGCTTGCCGACCACGCCGTTGCGGCCGAGGGCGAGCAGCAGGGCCACACCGCCGACCACCGGGGGCAGCACGAGCGGCAGGGTGACCAGCGCCCGGACGAGCCCGCGTCCGGGGAAGTCCGTGCGGGCCAGCACCCAGGCGAGCGGCACGCCGAGCACCAGGCTGACCGCGGTGGCCGCCGTGGCCGAGAAGAGGGACAGCTGGAGGGCCTGCCACACCTCGGGCTTGGCCAGCTGGTCCGGGAGGCTGCGCCAGGGCGCCCGCACGATCAGTGCGAGCAGCGGCAGGAGCAGGAACGTCAGCCCGACGAGGGCCGGCAGCAGCAGGGGCAGCGGCGCCCCGCCCCGGAGCCGGCCGCCGCCCGATCCGGCCCGCTTCCCGGCACGTCCGCGCCGCGGCCCACCCGTCAGGGTGTCGGCCGGGGCGTCGGACTTGTCGAGCGCGGGCACGGGATCACTCATGTCTTCAGGAGACGGGCGGGGGACTCCGGCGGCAAGAGGCCGTGCCGGGCGGCACGCGCCGGACGACGCGTGCCGGGGCGGGGCGGGGTGGAGCGGCGGGTCAGGCGGCGGGCTTCAGGAACCCGGCCGCCGTCAGGACCTTCTGGCCCTCGGGGGACTGCACCAGGGCGATGAACGCCTTGGCCGCCTCCGCGTTGTGCGCGTCCTTGAGCAGGGCGATGGGGTAGTCGTTGATGGCGTCGGCGGACTCGGGGAACTCCACGCCCTCCACCTTGTCACCGGCGGCCTTCACGTCGGTCTTGTACACGACCGCCGCGTCGGCCTCCTTGAGCTCCACCTTGGTCAGGGCGCTCTTGACGTCCTGCTCGTAGGAGACCGGGGTGAGCTTGAGGTGGCTCGCGTCCAGCGCCTTCTGCGCGGCGGCGCCGCACGGCACCGTCTTGTCGCAGAGCACGACCTTCAGGCCGGACTTGGTGAGGTCCTTCAGGGAGGCGACCTTGTCCGGGTTGCCGGGCAGGGTGGCGATCTCCAGCTGGTTGCGCACGAAGGTGGCGGGGGTGGTCGCCGCGTCCTTCTTGTCGGTCACGATCGCCATGGTCTTCGGGCTGGCCGCCGCGAAGACGTCCGCCGGGGCGCCGCTCGTGATGCTCGCGGCGAGGGTGTCGCTGCCGCCGAAGTTGAAGGTGACCTTCGTGCCCGGGTGGGCCTGCTCGAACTCCTTGCCGAGGGAGGTGAAGCTCTCCTTGAGCGAGGCGGCGGCGAAGACGGTCACCGTGCCGGTGAGCTTCGGCGAGGAGGAGGCCGAGGACTTCGGCGTCGACGAGGCGTCCGACGAGTCGTCGGAGGAGGAGCAGGCGCTCAGGGCCAGCAGCGCGGCGGCACTGACGCCGGCCACCTGAAGGCTCCGGGTGGTGCGGCGGGTCCGGCGCGCGGATCGGGTCATCACGGATCTACTCCCTCGGAAAACGAAAAACGGAAAACGCTGCAGCTCGCTGTCGCTGAAGCCTCCGTCGTGCTCTTCAGTCCTGAGCTTTCTTCAGCATGCCCAGATCATAGTGACGCAGATGCGAGCGGGAAGTCTCCTGTTGCATCGCATGAGCTGTGGGTTCGCGGTTGGGATGTCCGCATGTGCGTTTGTAGGGGACCTCCCGCTGGGTACCGTTCTGCGGGAGGTGCTGCCCCGTGAGCCAGTCCCTGACACAGCCGACTCCGCCCGCGCCGTCGCTCGCCGAACTCGCGCTGACCGGCGACCTCGCCCGGCCGGTGCGGCTGACGGTGCCCGACCTGCTCGCCTGGCCCCAGCACCGCGTCCAGGTGAGCTTCGACTGTGCGACCAGCGGCGTGCAGCACCACGGTTTCGCGGGACCCCTGCTGCACGACGTGCTGCGCGACGCCGGACCGCGCTTCGACCCGGCCCGCCGCAAGGACCGGCTGCGCTTCCTGATCGCGGTGGCGGGGGCGGACGGTCACCACGCCCTGCTCACCTGGGCCGAGATCGACCCGGATTTCGCGGACGCCCCCGTCCTGCTCGCGGTGGGCATCGACGGCACGCCGCTCGACCGGGCGGGCCCGCAGCTGGTCCTTCCGCAGGACCGGTGCGGGGCCCGCCACATCAGCGGCATCAACGCCATCCGGGTGGACGGCTGTTACCCGGCCTGGTCCCCGGCCGCGGCGGGCTGACCGGGCCGACCGTCCCGCGCGGCCCGGTGCAGGGCCAGCCAGACCCGGTCCCGGGTGACCGGCAGCTCCGTGAAGCGCAGGCCCGTCGCGTCGCGCAGGGCGTTCGCGAAGGCCGGTGCGACCGGGTTGAAGGGGCTCTCGCTCATCGACTTGGCGCCGAGCGGCCCGATGGCGTCGGCGGTCTCCATGAAGTGGACCTCGGTGCGCGGGATGTCGGCGTACTGCGGGAGGCGGTAGCGGCGGAAGGCGGCTGTCTCCACCTCTCCGCGTGCGTCGAGCCGGACGTTCTCGAAGAGGGTCGCGCCGAGCGCCTGGGCGACCCCGCCCTCGACCTGGCCGCGGCACTGCATCGGGTTCATGACCTTGCCGGCGTCGGCGGCGTGCACGCTGCGCAGGATGCGGATCTCCCCGGTGCCGGGGTCGACGGCCAGCCGGAACCACTGGGCGTTGAAGGCGACGGAGCGCGGGGTGCCGCCGAAGTGCCCGTCGGCGGCGATCGTGACCCCGACGGCGCGGGCCGCCTCGTACAGCTCCTTCAGGGTCAGCCGGCCGCCCGTGTGCGCGACGGCCTCCTCGACGAGCCGGCAGTCGGCGCGCGGCACCCGCAGATGGGCGGCGGCGAAGTCGAGGAGCTGGTCGGCCAGGGCGCGGGAGGCGCGCAGGGTGGCCTTGCCGGCGACCACGGTTCCGGTGGAGGCGAACGCGCCCGTGTCGTGGCGGACGACGTCGGTGTCGGACTGCCGGATCGTGATGCGGTCGACGGTGGTGGCGAGTCCACCGGCGGCGATCTGCCGGTGGACGGTGGTGGTGCCGTTGCCGAACTCGGCCGTCCCGACGGCGAGATCGAAGCCGCCGTCCGGCAGCAGGGCGGCACGGGCGTCGGCGATGTGGCCGCCGGGCGGGCCCGTCGCGATCATGGCGAGGGCCGCTCCCTCGCCGACCAGCCAGCCCTCCGGTGCGGCCTCGGTGACGGGTTCGCGCTGGGCGGCGCGGACGATTCCCACGCACTGGTCGAGGCCGTAGCTGGCGATGTGGAGGTCCTCCTCCTCGCCGCCGGGGGTGATCATCGCCTCGCCGGGGCCGATGATGTTCTTCGCCTTGAACTCCAGCGGATCCAGGCCGAGCCGGCGGGCGAGTTCGTCGAGGGCCGACTCCATCGCGAACATCACCTGGCCGAGGCCGTAGCCGCGGAAGGCGCCCGCCGGGACGGCGTGCGTGTAGACGGAGAAGGCGTCGACCTTCTTGTGCGGGGCGCGGTAGACGGCGAGGGACTCGCCGACGCTGTGGAACATGACGGCCGGTCCGTGGTTGCCGTAGGCGCCCGTGTTGGAGACGACGCGGAGCTGGAGCGCGGTGAGGGTGCCGTCGGCGCGGGCGCCCGCCTTCACCCGGATGGTGAACGGGTGCCGGGTGGTCGCCCCGTAGAACTGCTCGGCGCGGGTGTACTCCAGCTTCACCGGGCGGCGCAGCCGCAGCACGGCGAGGGCCACGACGTCCTCGACGAGCATCTCCTGCTTGCCGCCGAAGCCGCCGCCGACCCGGCCCGCGACGACCCGCACCCGCTCCTCGGGCAGGTCGTACAGCGCGCACAGGGCGCGCCTGGTCAGGAACGGCGTCTGGGAGCTGGTCCGCACGTTCAGCCGGTCGTCCTCGTCGAACCAGCCGACCGCGCCGTGCGTCTCCAGGCTGGCGTGCTGCACGCGCTGGGTGCGGTAGGTGTCCTCGTACACGACGTCGGCCGCGGCGAAGCCCGCCTCGACGTCGCCGATCTCGCCGTGCGCCTCGCCGACGACGTTGTCGCGGGGGCGGGAGATCCGGGCGGTGGCCGCGTCCTTGTCGTGCACGACCGGGGCGCCCGGCCGCATCGCTTCCTCGGGGTCGAGCACGGCGGGCAGCACCTCGTACGTCACCTCGACGCGGCGGCAGCCCTCCTCGGCGGCGCCCTCGCTGTCGGCGACGACGGCGGCGACGCGCTGGCCGATGTACCGGACGGTGTCGTCGAGGACGCGCGTGTCGTCCGGGTCCTCCTCGGGGTGTTCGTGGCGGGCGGTGGAGAAGTGCCGTTCGGGGGCGTCGTGATGGGTGAGGACGGCGTGCACGCCGGGCACCCGCAGGGCGGCGGAGGTGTCGATGCCGGTGATGCGGGCGTGGGCGTGCGGGGAGCGCAGCAGTTTCATGTGCAGCAGCCCCGGGATGTCGACGTCGAAGGTGTAGCGGGCGGTGCCGGTGACGACCTGGGGTCCGGCGGGCGCGGGCAGGTTGCGGCCGACGGCCTCGCCGGCGGAGGGCGCCTCGGCGTGGCGGACACCGCGGACGGCGTCCTCGATGGCCCGGTAGCCGGTGCAGCGGCACAGGTTGCCCTTGAACGCCCGGGGCAGGTCGGTGAGCTGGTCCTCGTCGAGAGCGGCCGTCGTCATCAGGAAGCCGGCGGTGCAGAACCCGCACTGGAAGCCCTGCGCGTCGAGGAACTTCCGCTGGACGGGGTGGAGTTCGCCGTCCGGTGCGGCCAGGCCCTCCACGGTGGTGACGGAGCGGCCCTCGGCGCGGAAGGCGGGGTAGAGGCAGCTGTGCACGGGTTCGCCGTCCACATGGACGGTGCAGGCTCCGCAGTCGCCCGCGTCGCAGCCCTTCTTCACCCCGAACCAGCCGCGGTCGCGCAGGTAGGTGCGCAGGCACTGTCCCGGCCGCGGGGGCTCGGAGAAGGGCCTGCCGTTGACGTCGACAGAGAAGTTCATCAGGAACCGTCCTCCAGTTCGCGGCGGATCTCCTCCGCGTAGCGGAACGTCATGTGCCGCCGCCATGCGGGCAGCCCGTGGATGTCGTCGAACCACTCGTGGCCGGCGACGGCGGCCGCGATGGCGGCCTTCAGCCGGCCGGCGTCCGGCACCAGCGGGAACCACAGCCGTACGGGGCGCACGGTCGCGGCGGTGACGGTGACGGCGAGGGAGTGGTCGACCGGGTCGAGGGTGCCGATGACGAGCACACCGGAGCGGCCGAGCCCGTACAGGGACGCCTGCCGGAACGCGGTGCGGCAGGCGAGGGCGCGGGCGGGCAGGGTGACCGACCGCAGCAGTTCGCCCTCGGTGAGGACCTTGCGGCCCGCGCCGGTCACGAAGTCCGTGACCGGGACCCGGCGCCGCGAGCCGTCCTGGGCCAGCAGCAGGATCTCGCCGTCGAGTGCGGCGGTGAGCGAGATCATCGGGCCGGCCGGCAGGGCGTTGCAGAGGTTGCCGCCGACCGTGGCCATGTTCCAGATCTTGAACGAGGCGAGGAAGGCGCGGCAGCACCGCTCGAAGAGGGGCGCGGCCGTGGCCGGCAGGCCGGCGGCGAACCAGGAGAGCCGGGCGATCGTGCAGGTCGCCGCGATCTCCACCGAGCCGTCGGGCAGGGTCGTGACGGGTGTCCAGCCCGTGCGGCTCAGGTCGACGAGCCGCCGCAGGTGCGGCTGCGGCTCGGAGAACAGGTAGGTGCCGCCGCCCAGCCAGGCGTCGCCGGGCCGCCAGGGCGCCGGGTCGCGGGCGTCTCGGGTCTCCACCACCGTGTTCAGGTCCATGACCGCCAGTGAAGCAACGCGGACCGGTCCGGGACGACTGGTTCACAGCACGGAAACACCGACGTTTCCAGCGGGGTGGTTGGATGATCAACCAAGAGGCGTTCCGCTCGTTTCACCTTGCATTTACGATGCTGTGACTCGCACTCGCCTGGTGAATGCGAGATGCCGGGTGTCGGGCCCCCTGCCCGGCGGCCGCACAAGGAGCTCCCGCACATGTACGTCGACCATCTCCTGAACGACGAGTCCCTCGGTCTGCGCCTGCTGTGGGCCGAGGAGCCACAGCTGAGGCAGGAGATCAGCGGGGTGACCGCCACCGACCTGGAGGACCCCGCCCGGTTCGTGCGCCCCGGCGAGGTCGTGCTGAGCGGTCTGGTGTGGTGGAGCCGCGAGGGCGGCGCGGACCGGGCCGAGCGGTTCGTCTCCGCGCTGAGCGCGGCGGGCGCCGCGGTCCTGCTGGCCGGCGAGGAGACCCACGGCGCGGTGCCCGAGGACCTCGTGACGGCCTGCCGCCGGCACGGGCTGGCGGTCGCGGCGGTCCCGGCCCACATCATGTTCCGGGCCATCACGGACACCGTCTATCTCCAGCAGTGGGGCGAACTGAGCCGTCTCCAGGCGCTGCCGGGCGCCGTGCGCGGCCGGCTGAACCGGCTCCTCGCGCGGGAGGCGGGGCCCGCCGCCGTCGTCGAGGCCGCGTTCGCGCACCTCGGCCGGGCCCGCGCGTACGTCCTCACGGCGTCCGGCCGCACGGTCGCGGCGACCGAGGGAGCCGCCCCGGTGCCGGCCCACGAGGCGCCGGCGCTGGTCGAGGGCGCGACGGGGGTCACCGTGCCGGTCGACTGCGAGACCGTCTCCCCGTACGAGCGCTGGTATCTGCACCTTCCGGAGGCCGACGACGCCCCGCCGCGGATGCTGCGGGAGGTCGCCGAGGTGCTGGCCCGCTGCCAGGAGTCCCTGACCCGCCGCGGCGCCGCCGAGCAGCAGGCGGCCGACGAGCTGGGTGCCCTGCTGGCCCTGCCCTCGGGATCCGAACCGCTCTCCCTCCAGGCGGCGTTGCGGGTCTGCGAACTGGAGGGCGAGGGGCTCTACCGGGTGATCGTCGCCGAGGCGACGGCCATCGGGGCCGGGGGCGCCGAGAGCGCCGGCCGGACGGGCGCGGCGGGCCGTGCCGAGGGTGCGCTGGCCGAGGCCGTCGCCCACCTGGGCCCGCGGCACGCCGTGGTGGGACGGCTCCCCGACGGCACGGCCTTCGCCGTGCTCCGGGACGACACGCCGGATCCCGCGACGGGGACGGCAGCGGTACGCGGGCGGGGAGGGCCCGGCAAGGACGCGGCGGCGGCGCGCGCCGGGCGGCCGGCCTGGGAGTCCGGTGCGGTCCCCGCTCCCCGGACCGCGCACGCGGTACGTCCCGCGACCGGAGCCGGGCCGGACCTGCCCGCCGTCTGGGAACTGCTGTCCCGCGCCGAGCCCGGCGTCGCGCTGCACGCGGGGACCGGCCGGTCCGACAGCGCCGACGGGCTGAACGGGGCGCTGGCACAGGCCCGTTACGCGCTGGCCTCCGCGCGCACGACCTCGCCCGACGCGTCCGCGCTCGTCGACGCGGCGTCGCTCACCGGCCTCGGCACGCTCCTCACCGGCATACCCGCCGAAGTGCGTACGGCGTTCAGCCGGACCGTGCTCGGCCCCCTCTTCGAGGCCGGCAACGCGTCCTCCGCGGCCCTGCTGGAGACCCTGGAGATCTTCCTCGCCTGCGACGGATCCTGGTCGCGCACCGCAGAGGCCCTCCATCTGCACGTCAACACCGTCCACTACCGCGTGCAGCGCGTCGAGCACTTCACCGGGCGGGACCTGTCGAGCCTGTACGACCGGCTCGACCTGCGGGCCGCCCTGCTCTGCCGCCCGCGCCGCCCGGCACGGCCGTGACCGTGACAGAGGTGTCCGGTGTCTGCGACGCTGGCCCGCCGACGGGAGGGGGCGCATGCTGCTGCGTCAGCTGGAGTATCTGGTCGCGCTCGCCAGGGAACGGCACTTCGCGCGCGCGGCGGCGGCCTGCTTCGTCTCGCAGCCCTCGCTGTCCGCGGCCATACGCCGCCTGGAACACGAACTGGCCGTGCCGATCGTGCGACGCGGCCGGCGCTACGAGGGCCTCACCCCGGAGGGCGAGGTGGTGCTCGCCTGGGCGCACCGGATCCTCGCCGAACGCGACGCCCTGCACCAGGAACTGTCGGCGCTGCGCGGCGGACTGACCGGCACGCTGCGCCTGGGCGTCGTGCCCACCGCGCTGCCCGCCGCCTCCCTGCTCACCACCCCGTTCTGCGAGCGGCACACGGCGGCCCGGGTCAGCCTGGAGTCGCTGTCGTCGGCGGACATCAACCACGGGCTCGCCGAGTTCGAACTCGACGCCGCGATGACGTACCTCGACGCCGAGGACCTGCGGCACGTACGCCGCTTCCCGCTGTACGAGGAGCGGTACGTCCTCCTCACGCCGGTCGGCGGCCCCCTCGCCGGCGCGACGACGGCCCGCTGGGCGCGGGCCGCGGCCCTCCCGCTGTGTCTGCTGGGCCCGCGCATGCGCAACCGGCGGATCATCGACGAGTGCTTCGCCGCCGACGGCGCCCGGGCGAACCCGTCGATCGAGTCGGACAGCGTCGCCGGGCTGTACGCCCACCTGCCCGGGGGCCGCTGGTCGAGCGTCATCTCGCATGCCTGGCTGCACATGTTCGGGGTGCCGGAGGGGATGCGGGTGGTGCCGCTGGAGGGTCCCGCGCACGGCCCCAGGGTCGGCCTCGTGGTCGCCCGGCACGAACCCCGGTCGGTCCTCGCCCAGGCCCTGTTGACGGTGGCGAGGGAGGCGGGCGTACGGGACGCGCTCGACGCGCTGCTGAACGAGCACCTGGGCCGGGCCCGCTCATAGCCGCCGGCTATCGGCACATAGCGAGGTTCGCTTTGACCAGCGCCTTCGGCCCCGAGGATGGTGGAAAGCACCTTCCGAACAACGGAGTTGAGGAGAGCCGCGTCATGGCCAAGGTGCTCTGCGTGCTGTACGACGACCCGACCGACGGATACCCCACGACGTACGCCCGGGACGACCTGCCCGTCATCGACCACTACCCCGGCGGCCAGACCACGCCCACCCCGAAGGGCACCGACTTCACCCCGGGGACCCTGCTCGGCAGCGTGACCGGCGAACTCGGCCTGCGGCGCTTCCTGGAGGAGCGCGGTCACACCCTCGTCGTCACCTCCGACAAGGACGGCGCCGACTCCGTCTTCGACCGTGAACTCGCGGACGCGGACGTCGTCATCTCCCAGCCGTTCTGGCCCGCCTACCTCACCCCCGAGCGCCTCGCCGCCGCCAAGAATCTGAAGCTCGCGGTCACCGCCGGCATCGGCTCCGACCACGTCGACCTCGACGCGGCCATCGAGCACGGCGTGACCGTCGCCGAGGTGACGTACTGCAACAGCATCAGCGTCGCCGAGCACGTGGTGATGATGACGCTCTCCCTGGTCCGCAACTACCTGCCCTCGCACCAGGTGGTGCTCGACGGCGGCTGGAACATCGCGGACTGCGTGGCCCGTTCGTACGACCTGGAGGGCATGCACGTCGGGACCGTCGCCGCCGGGCGCATCGGGCTCGCGGTGCTGCGCCGGCTCGCGCCCTTCGACGTGAAGCTGCACTACACCGACCGGCACCGGCTGCCGGAGGAGGTCGAGCGGGAACTCGGGCTCACCTTCCACGCGTCCGCCGCGGACATGGCGCCGCACTGCGACGTCGTCACCGTCAACGCCCCGCTGCACCCGGAGACCGAGGGCCTGTTCGGAGACGAGCTGCTCGGCGCGATGAAGCGCGGCGCCTACCTCATCAACACGGCGCGCGCCCGGATCGTGGACCGGGACGCGGTCGACCGGGCCCTGCGCGGCGGGCAGTTGGCCGGCTACGCGGGTGACGTCTGGTATCCGCAGCCGGCCCCCGCCGACCACCCGTGGCGGACCATGCCGCACCACGGGATGACCCCGCACATCTCGGGTTCCTCGCTCTCCGCGCAGACCCGCTACGCGGCGGGCACCCGGGAGATCCTGGAGTCCTGGCTGGACGGCACGCCGATCCGCGACGAGTACCTGATCGTCGACGGGGGCGCGCTCGCGGGCACGGGAGCCCACTCGTACTCGACGACCACGCCCACGACCGCGCCCACGACCTGAGTCCCCCCGGAGCCCGAGCCCGGCCGGCCCGGACCCGGTTCAGGTCCGGTCGATGTGCACGTTGGTCGACTTGACCCGGGCCGTGGCCTCCATGCCGACCTCCAGGGCGAGTTCCTCGACGGCCTCGCGGGTCAGCAGGGAGACCAGCCGGTGCGGTCCCGCCTGGATCTCCACCTGGGCCGCGACGTCGCCGAGCTTGACGGCGGTGACGATGCCGGGGAAGGCGTTGCGCACGGAGGTGTAGGAGGGGACGCCGTCCTCACCGCCGGTTCCGGCCAACTCCACCGAGAACGCGGCGAGGTCGCGGCCGTCGATGAGCCGCCGGCCGCCCTCGTCGCGATGCGTGGTCACCCGCCCGGCATCCGCCCAGCGCCGGGCGGTGTCGGGACTCACCCCGAGGAGCCGGGCGGCCTGGCCGATGGTGTAGGACTGCATACGCGCGACCATAGGCAGGTGGTCCACGCCCCTGCAAGCCGGGCCCGGGCAGGTCCGACGGACCGTTCGAACACGTCGGAGACGGGTCAGAGGGCCGAGGCCCGCTCCGCGTGCCGCACCTTGATGTGCCGCGCCCAGAACGGGCCGAAGGCCTTCCGCAGGACCGGCTCGGCCGCCGCCGGGTCGTCGACGCCGAAGAGCACGAAGCCCCGCTGGTCCGGACCCACCTCGCGCAGCTCGAACCGGCCGTCCCACCGGTCCATGTCGTCGCCGACCCGCTCGACCAGGGCGTTGAGCCGCACCGCGGTGACGTCCGTGGCGTGCAGGCGCACCCGTACGCCCTTCCCCGCGTGGGCGCAGACGTCCGCGTCGAACGCCCGGGAGGGGATGCGGTAGACGTCGGCGGTCCGCCGTCCCTCGTCGACGGAGAGGCCGGTGAAGACGTTCCGGAAGCGGGTGTCGCCGCGCTTCTGGACGTAGTCCAGCACCCGGAACAGCGAGGGCCCCGGCCCCGGCAGGCTGCCCACCGGCCGGGCGCCGGCACACTCCGTGGTCCGCCCGGCATCCGAGACCCCGGCCGCCGTCGCACCCTGGACCGCCGCTCCCGGTATCGCCACGAGTGCCGCGACGCTCGCCGCCACGACGCCCACGGTTCCCCTGATGCTGTGTCGCCCGCCCATCCGGTCCTCCCCGTCCACCCGATCCACCCGCGTCCCGGTCGCGGCGAACGCGCGCGACCGGTACGGGGACGCACGGGGCGGCCGTCCGGTTCATTTCGGCGTGGCCCGGGGCCGCGTATGCGCCGACGGCACGTTCCGGCCCGCCGGCCGTGGGGGTCTCGGTGGCTGATGACGCGGTGATCATGGCTTGATAACCTCCACCTCCCGCTGGTTGAACGTTCACACGTTCGGGCGGTTCCGCAGAGCGCAGCGAAGAGGTGCGAATGAACCCTGGCAGACAAACCGGAGTCGTGGCGGCGATCGTGGGGGCCGCGGCGCTCTCCGTGCTGACCGTTCCCGAGGCCCAGGCGGCGACCACCGGCATCACCGTGTCGAACGTGGTCGTCAACAAGGGCCTGCCGATCGTGGTCGGCACATCGGACGAGAAGGAACCTCCGGTCACCTTCAGCATCACCCTGCCGTCCGGCTACTCGACGGACGACCCGTTCGACTGGGATGCCCATCCCTTCCTCTACCACGGCACCAGCGCCGCGGCGGGCGCCGACGACGGGGGCCTCTACATGGGCAGCTACACCTGCTACGAGGAGAGCGCGCGCAAGGAGACGTGCAAGGGCGAGCTGTACATCGACCCGCGCTACGACCTCGACTCCAACGGTGACGCCACGACCTGGAAGATCGGTCTGGCGATGCGCCTGTTCAAGTCCAGCGGTTCGCTGAAGGCCGAGGAGTACAAGACCGCCCCGGGCACTGTCTCCGTCAGGCGCTGGGCGAAGGCCACCGTCAACGCCTCCCCGGAGCCGGTGGCCAAGGGCAGGACGATCACGGTCACGGGCAGCCTGACCCGGGCCGACTGGGTGAAGCACTCGTACACGGGCTACGCCGCGCAGTCGGCGAAGCTCCAGTTCCGTCCGAAGGGCGGCTCCACGTACTCCACCGTGAAGACGGTGAAGTCCGGATCCACCGGAGCGCTCAGGACCACCGTCACGGCGAACGCCGACGGCTACTGGCGCTGGAGTTTCGGCGGCACCTCCACGACGGGTACGGCCACGTCCACCAGCGACTTCGTCGACGTGACCTGACGTTCCCCCCTGTCGGGCCGGTCCTGGATCCCCGGGGCCGGCCCGTTCCCGTTCCTCGCGGCCTTCAGCCGGCCCGGACGGTCACCAGCCCGTCAGCAGCAGGTGGTTGAGGAGCAGCGCCAGCGTCGCCTGGGCGATCAGCCAGGCGCGGGGGCGGGGGAGGAACGCGGCCGCCGGGAGCATCCACAGGACGAACGGCAGCCAGATGCGTTCGGTCTCCGCCTTGCTCATCCCGGAGAGGTCGGCGGCGAGCAGCGCGATCAGCGCGGCGACGACGAGGACGGCGAGCCGGGGAGCGGCCGAGCCGGTGTCGGTGTCCGTACCGGCGGCGGTGGTGGTGGCGGTACCGGGCCGCCGGGCGGGGGCGGGCAGGGGCGTGCGGGGCGACGGGGCCCGGGGGGCCGTCGCGGCCAGGCGCACGGTCGTCACTCCCGCCCGGCGCAGGCCCGCGACCGTCGCCGGGCCCGCGATCAGTACCGTGCAGGCGAGGTTCGCCCAGACCCAGTAGCCGTACGGCCGGACGCCGCCCGCGCCTTCGTAGTAGCGGGTGACCAGCAGGTGGTACGCCTCCCACCAGTTGAAGCCGAGCAGCGTGAACACCAAGGGCACGACGGTGAGTCCGGCCAGCACGAAGGGCAGCGGGCGGAGCCGGGGCCGCGAGCCGAGCAGCACCGCCGCGCCCGCGATCACGGCGAACAGGGTCAGCCCGTACGAGAGATACGCGGTGAGGCCGAGGAGCAGCCCGGAGGCGAGGCCGGCCGTCCGGGGCCGGTGTCCCGTGACCGCGAGGGAGAGCAGGGCGACGGCCCAGGCGGCGACCGCGGCGAAGTAGCCGTCCGCGGAGGTGCCCATCCAGACGGCCGCCGGGGCGAGGACGAGGAAGGGCGCCGCCCGCCGGGCGAGTGCCTCTCCCGCCAGCACACGGACGGTGACCAGTACCGCCATCGCCGCCGTCGCGCCGACGGTCACGCACCAGACGCCCGCCCAGGCCCCGCCGCCCAACCCGATCCGGTCGAGGTACACGAAGGTGAGGGTGGCGGCCGGCGGGTGCCCGGCGATGTGCGCGGGCCAGTGGCCGGGGGAGTGGATCAGGATGTGGTGGGTGAAGTCCCGCAGGGTGGCCGGGATGTCGTGGAAGCGGTTCACCGGGGAGATGACCTGGAGGTACTCGTACCGTGCGGTGAGGCGTCCGGCCACACCCCGCTGCCAGCCGTCGATGAGCGCGAGGGAGAACGTCCACGCCGTCCCCGTGCCCCACGCGGCGGGCAGCAGCCACCGCCAGGGCAGCCGGGCGGCGAGGGACGGTCCGTACGTGACGACGGCGGCGGCCACGGCGATCGCGGCGGCGGTGCCGGGTCCGACGTGGGGTCCCCAGCGCCCGTACAGCGGGGCCGCGCTGACGAACAGGGTGCCGTCGCTGTGCTCGATGGCGTACCCGACGACCGCCGCCGTCGCGACGAGCAGCGCGGCGGCGACGGCGACCGCCAGGTCGCGGCGGACCTCCCGCGGCCGGTCGCCGAGGAGCGCGCCGGAGAGTTCGCGGGAGCGGGCCCGTGCCCGGACCCGGGAACCGGCGGCGGCCAGGACCCGCGACCCGCCCCGAAATCTGTCCGGAGCTGGAGCGGGGGCCGGGGACGTGGCGCGGGACGCGCCTCCGGGGCGGTCGTCGAGCAGATCGCGGGGGAGGTCGCCGGGGATGTCGCGGGGAAGATCGCGGTTCACGCTCGCACACTAGGCCGGACAGCCCTCGACAAAGCCGTGACAGGGGTGGACGTCAGAGTTTCGTCATGGTTTGAGAACCCGTTCGGGGGGTCCCCGCGGCCTACGGTCAGGGCATGTCACGGTCCCCCTCCTCACCCGCGTTCTGGCGCAGCCCGCTGCGCGGTCCCTGGTTCACCTCCGTGCTCGGCGTGGTGCTGCTCGTCGGCATCACGGTGATGTTCGTGACCGGGCTGCTCTCGTACGCCGCGTACAACCCGAACCTCGCGGCGGTGAACGACAAGACCCCCGACAAGGGGATCCTGGGGTTCTACCTGTTCTCCTGGCCGACCCATCCGGTCTGGCTGTACCGCCTCACGCAGGGCGTGCACGTCACGCTCGGCATCACGCTGATCCCCGTACTGCTGGCGAAGCTGTGGTCGGTCGTCCCGAAGCTGTTCGCGCTGCCGCCGGCCCGTTCGCTCGCGCACGCCCTGGAACGGCTCTCCCTGCTGCTGCTCGTCGGGGGCGCCCTCTTCGAGTTCACCACCGGCGTGCTCAACATCCAGCTCGACTACATCTTCCCGGGCTCCTTCTACACGCTGCACTTCTACGGCGCCTGGGTGTTCATCGCCGCCTTCGTGACCCACGCGGTCCTGCGCGTGCCGATGGCCCTGCGCAACCTGCGCGAGATGCGCCGGCCGGGCGGGTGGCCCGACCTCGCGGGCGAACCGTCCGAGGGGACCGGCGCGGGAGCGTCCGAGGGCGCCGGCGCGGCGCCGGGCCCGCCCGGTACGACGGCCGACGGGCAAGGAGCGGCGCCGGGCCGGCCGGGTTCGCCTTCCGACGGCCCGGGTCCGGCCTCCGACCGGCCCGGCCCGGCCTCCGGCAGCCCGGGTTCGGCTTCCGACGCCCCGGACTCGGCGCCGGACGGCCCGCGTTCGGCGTCCGGTCGGCCGAGGACCTCGCCCGGCGGACCGGGCCCGGAACCCGATGCGCCGGACGCCGCGCCCGGTCACTCCGGCCCTCTGTCCGACCGACCGGACCCTTCGTCCGACGAAACGGACCGTGAGCCCGACGGCGCGGGCAGGGTGTCCGGCGGCGCGGGTGCCGCGGGCGGACCGGGGGTGCCCCCGGGGCCGGCGAGTGCGCCGGAGGAGCAGCGGGGCGCCCGGGATCGAGTGCCGGGACAGCCGGTCCCGGCACCGGAGACGGGTGAGCCGTCGCGTCCCGAGGACGAGTTGATCTCCCCCGACCCGCTGCCGCCCACGGTCTCGCGCCGCGGAGCCATCGCGTTCGTCGGCGGCGGGTCCCTGCTTCTGGCCGCCACCACGGTGGGCCACAGCTTCGACGCGCCGGTGCGCGAGACCGCGCTGCTCGCCCCGCACGGCGGCCCCGAACCGGGTTCCGGACCCGGCGCCTTCCAGATCAACAAGACGGCCGCGTCGCGGGGCATCGACCCGAAGGAGACCGGGGCGGAGGCCTGGAGCCTGGTCGTCGCCGGCAAGGGACGGACGGTCCGGCTGAGCCGCGCCCAGCTCCTGGAACTCCCGCTGCACGGATCGGAGTTGCCCATCGCCTGTGTCGAGGGCTGGTCGACGTCCGACCAGGCGTGGCGGGGCGTACGGCTGCGGGACCTCGCGGTGCTCGTCGGCTACGAGGCCGACGCCGCCCCGGACGTCGTCGTGGAGTCGCTGCAGCGGGCCGGGGCGTTCCGGGTGGCGGCCCTGCGCTACAACCAGGTGCGCGATCCGCTTTCCCTGCTCGCCCTGTCCGTCAACGGCGCGGACCTGACCCCCGACCACGGGTATCCCGCGCGGATCATCGTTCCGGCCGCGCCGGGTGTGCTGAACACCAAGTGGGTCTCCCGGATGACGTTCGGGGCCCTGTGATGACACGACGGAGGCCCGACGTGGGAGAAGAGAGCGGGGCGCGCCGCCGGCCCCCGATGCGGCGGCGCCTCGACGCGCTGCGCCGGCGGATCGAGGCGCGGCTGCCGGAGAGGCGCCCGGTCTCCCTCCGGGACCTGATCGGCAGCCCCTTCCAACTGTGCATGCTGGCCTGCACGTTCGCGCTCGCCGCCTACGCGGCGGTGCGGCTGCTCCAGGGCGACTGGTTCCAGGTGGCGCTCTGGTTCGTCGGCGCCGCCGTCCTGCACGACCTGGTCTTCGTGCCGTTGTACGCGGGCGCGGACCGGGTCGTGTCGGAGACGCTGAAGGCGACGGGCCACCGGAACCTGACGATGTACGTCCGTGTTCCGGCGGCCTTCGCCGGGATCCTGCTGCTGATCTGGTACCCGCTCATCAGCGGCCAGGTGGCCGACCACTACCGGTCGGCCACCGCCCTGCCCGGCGACAGCTTCCTGGCCCACTGGCTGCTGATCACGGCGGCGCTGTTCGCGGGGTCCGCGCTGCTGCTCGTCCTGCGGTCCCTGCGGCCGTCCCGGCCGGGGTCGTTGCGCAGGGCCACGAAGGAGCGGCCGCCGGCCTCCCACTGAGCGTCCGTGCGCCAGCCGGCCCGGACCGCGTGGCGCAGCAGGGCCGGGGTGCCGACCCGTGCCCACGGGAAGGCGGCCCGGTCGGCGGACGGGCCGCCTTCCCGTGCGTCGGAGCCCTCGCCGGCCGTGTCGTCCACGGCGTCGCCGGGGTGCGCGGCGCTGACGATCCGGACGTCGACGCGTTCGTCGACGTCCGCGCCCGCCACCGTCTCGGCGATCAGCAGCCCGCCGGGGGCGAGCAGTTCGGCCGTGCGGCTCAGGAGGGCGGCCGGGTCGCCGCCGATGCCGATGTTGCCGTCGACGAGCAGGGCGGTGCCCCAGCGTCCCTCGCCGGGGAGCGGCTCGAAGACCGACCGGCGCAGGGCCTGGCCGCCGAGCCGCACGGTACGGGCGACGGCGGCCTCGCTGACGTCGATGCCGAGCGCGGGCCGTCCGAGGGCGGCGAGTTCCGCGACGAGCCGGCCCGGCCCGCACCCCACGTCGAGCACGGTGCCCTCGCAGTGGGCCAGTACCTGGAGGTCCACGGCGTCGGCGCGGGCGCACCAGCGCTCCACCTCCAGCGGGAGAAGCCAGCCGTCGGTGCGGCGCAGGAACAGCGGCCCCCGTTCGGCACCGAGCGCGTCCGCGTAGGGATCGGCGGCCCAGGACCGACCGCCGCGCCCGGCACCATCACCGCCTTCACCGCGTGCGCCTTCTCCCCCGACCCGGGCCCCGGACCGGGGACGAGCCCCGGCCCCGGCGCGAACCCCCACCCCGGACCTGGCCCCCACCCCGGCGGGGTGCCCCGTTCCCGGCCGGTCTTCCCTCCCTGACGGGAGTACCGAGGCCGGACGGGGCTCGGTGGCGGTCCGGGAGTCTGCTGCGGGCCGGGTGCTTGTGTCGGTCCGGGGGGTCGAGTCCGACGCGGGTTCTCTCCCGGGCGGGGGTGTGGACGTAGGACGGGATTGGGTGGCGGTCCGGGAGTCGGCTCCGGGCCGGGTGCCTGTGTCGGTCCAGGGGGCCGAGCCCGACCTGGGTTCTCTCCCTGACGGGGGTGTCGACGTTGGGCGGGGCTCGGTGGCGGTCCTGCAGTCGGCTCCGGGGCGGGTGCCTGTGTCGGTCCGGGGTGTCGAGTCCGGCCTGGGTTCCTTCACGGGCGGGAGCGTCGACGTAGGACTGGGATGGG
Organism: Streptomyces sp. NPDC005302; assembly: GCF_040607345.1. NCBI lineage: Bacteria > Bacillati > Actinomycetota > Actinomycetes > Kitasatosporales > Streptomycetaceae > Streptomyces > Streptomyces sp. NPDC005302. The sequence continues at coordinate 171,753 of NZ_JBEXGN010000001.1, read as the reverse complement.
ATTCGGTGCCGGTCCGGGAGTCGGCTGCGGGCTGGGTGCCCGTGTCGGTCCGGGGGGCCGAGTCCGACGCGGGTTCCCTCCCGGGCGGGAGCACTGCTCCTGGCCGGGAGCCCTTCCCCGGCCTGGTTTTCGTGCGGGGCAGGGCCTCCGCGCCTGTCCCGGAACCGGTCCCGGACCAGGCGTCGGCTCCCGGCCCCGTCTCCGGCCGCGGCGTGCTGCTGTCCGGCGCCGGTCGGGGCCTTCGGGGGCCCGTCAGGCCGGGCGGGGTCGTCCCGCGGGCGGCGCTCATCGGGCGGCACCCCGTCCGGCGGTCGCCCGCGTCGCGTCCTGGCCCGCGGCCTGCGCCGGGACCGGACCCGGGAGCGGGGACGGCACCGGGGACGTCGGGGAAGACGGCACCGGGCCTCGCAGGCGCGTCAGTTCCGCGGCGAAGGACCCACCGGGCGCCGCCGCTGCCGCCGCTGTCGCGTCGGGTGCCGTGTCGACGTCGCGCAGCCGGGGAAGATCCCGCACCCGCAGCCCCGCCTCGACGAGCCGCGCCCGCTGTACGGCCCCCGTGGTGTCCGTCGACATCGGCACACCCCGCAGCAGGGCCGGGTCGGGTTCGGCCAGCCCCAGCGCCCAGAAGCCGCCGTCCTCCGCCGGCCCGAAGTAGGCGTCGCAGCCGGCGAAGTCCACGGTGAGGAGCTCGGGCGTCACCTGCGGGGTGTCCATGCCGACGAGCAGCGCGGGCCCGTCGCAGCCCGCGAAGGCCGCCGCCAGCCGCTCGTCCAGCGTGCCCGCGCACTGAGGCACGACCTCGAAGCCGTCCGGCAGCCAGGCACCGGGTGCTCCGTCCAGGACCAGCACCCGGCGCCGCGCGGGCGTCGCCGCGACCGCGTGCAGGGTGTCGACGAGGGCTGCCTCGGCGAGTGCCGCCGCCTCCTCGGGGGTGAACGGCGGCGTGAGCCGGGTCTTCACCCGGCCGGGCCGCGGTTCCTTGGCGATGACCAGCAGGGTGACGTCCTCAGGACCCTGGGGGCGCTCAGGACACGCAGGGTCCACGGGGCTTGCGGGGCTCACTGGACGGATCCTCCTCGGGACGAAGCGGGCGCCGCCGCGGACACGCGGGCCGGCGCGGGTGGGGGAGCGGTGGCCGAGGCGGGTACCGGAGTCCGGCCCGGAGCCTCGGTGCCGAGCGCGGCCTGGGAGGGCACGCCCACGGCGGACCGGGTGGCCTCGGCACCGGAGGCGGACACCGGCGGCTCGGCCAGCACATGGCTCATGTCCCGGACCGCCTGCCAGGTGCCGCGCCATGTCCCGGTGACCTTGGAGACACCGGTGCGCGGCAGGTACGGCACGTCGTGCTCGGTGACGCGCCAGCCCGCGTCGGCGGCGCGGACGACCATCTGGAGCGGATAGCCGCTGCGCCGGTCGGTGAGCCCCAGCCCGAGCAGCGCCTCACGGCGGCCGGCACGCAACGGCCCGAGGTCGTGCAGCCGCAGGCCGGTCCGGCGCCGGAGCATCCGGGCCAGCGCGATGTTGCCCGCGCGGGCGTGCGGCGGCCAGGCGCCGCGTTGCTGCGGGCGACGTCTGCCGAGCACGAGGTCGGCGTCGCCCGCCAGGACCTCGGCGACGAACGGCTGGAGCAGGGCCGGGTCGAGGGAGCCGTCGCAGTCGCAGAAGCAGACGATGTCCGCCGTGGCCGCGGTCAGGCCGGCGTGGCAGGCGGCGCCGAACCCGCGGCGCTCCTCCCGCACGACGGTCGCGCCGAGTTCACGGGCCAGTTCGGCCGAGCCGTCCGTGGAGCCGTTGTCCACGACCAGCGCCCGCCAGCCGGGCGGAATGCGGGACAGGACCCAGGGCAGGGCGCCGGCCTCGTCGAGGCAGGGCAGGACCACGTCGACGTCCGGGTTCGGTACGGGAAAGGTCGTCACGGCCTCACCCTACGAACACGAAAGGGATATACCGGACTTCGGGACCTTACGAAACTCGGACGTCGGCGGTGGGACGCCGCGCCGCGCCCGGCCGGGTGGGACGCTGAAGGCATGCATCGACCGCACGAATCCCCAGGTACCGGCGCCGACGAGGGCCCGCGTCCCGGCGCGGGCGCCGACGCCCGTGCCGGCTCGGGTTCCGCTGCGAGGAAGGAGCCCCCGGGCGTGGCGGCCAGCCGTGTCCTCGTCGTGGACGACGATCCGACCGTGGCCGAGGTGGTCTCCGGGTACCTCGAACGCGCCGGCCACCTCGTGGACCGGGCCGCGGACGGTCCCGCCGCGCTCGCCAGGGCCGCCGCGCACCGTCCCGACCTGGTGGTCCTCGACCTGATGCTGCCGGGCATGGACGGCTTGGAGGTGTGCCGACGGCTGCGCGCGCAGGGCCCCGTACCGGTGATCATGCTCACCGCGCGCGGCGACGAGGACGACCGGATCCTCGGCCTGGAGGTCGGCGCCGACGACTACGTCACCAAGCCGTTCAGCCCCCGGGAGCTCGTCCTGCGCGTCGAGTCGGTGCTGCGCAGGGCCCGCCCGGCCCCGGCCGCGCGTCCTCTGGACGCCGCCGGGCTCACCGTCGACCCGTCGTCCCGACGCGCCGCCAAGAACGGGGTCGAACTCGCCCTGACCCTGCGGGAGTTCGACCTCCTCGCCTTTTTCCTCCGGCACCCCGGACGGGCGTACGCGCGGGAGGACCTGATGCGGGAGGTGTGGGGGTGGGACTTCGGTGACCTGTCGACGGTCACCGTCCATGTGCGCCGGCTGCGTGGCAAGGTCGAGGACGACCCGGCGCGCCCCCGCCTGATCCAGACGGTGTGGGGGGTCGGCTACCGCTTCGCCGACCCCGAGGGCGACGCGTCCGCGCTCGCGGACCACACGGACCACGCGGCCCGGACCGACCGTACCGCCCTGTCTGTCCCGTCCCTTCCATCCCTTCCATCCCTTCCATCCCTTCCATCCCTTCCATCCCATCCGTCCCAGCCGGACGACTCCCCCGCCACCCGCCAGGAAGAGGCCCGCCCGTGAACGCGATAGTGGCCATGGCCCTGTACGCCTTTCTGGGCGCCGCCGTGGCGGGCCTGTGCGGGGCGGGTGTCCTGTGGCTGATCCGGCGCCGCTCGCTGACCGCCTCGCTCGCGGTCGTCGCCGCGGTGGCCGTCTGCGCGATGCTCGCGGGCACGCTGGTGGTCGCGTGGGCGATGTTCCTCTCCTCGCACGACCTGTACGTGGTCACCACGGTCGTCGCCATGGCCGCCGTGGTCTCCCTCGCGACCGCGCTGCTGCTCGGCCGGTGGGTGGTGGCCCGCAGCAGGGCGCTGACGCTGGCCGCCCGTTCGTTCGGTGACGGCGGCGACTTCGCGGCCCCGACCGGACCGGCGACGGCTGAACTGTCGGCGCTCAGCCGGGAGCTGGCCGCCACCAGCCGCAAACTGGCGGAGTCCCGTGACCGCGAGCGGGCGCTGGAGACCTCGCGGCGCGAACTCGTCGCCTGGATCTCGCACGATCTGCGCACCCCGCTGGCCGGACTGCGCGCCATGTCGGAGGCACTGGAGGACGGGGTCGCGGCGGACCCGCACCGCTATCTCCGTCAGATGCGCACGGAGGTCGAGCGCCTCAACGACATGGTCGGCGACCTCTTCGAGCTGTCCCGCATCCACGCGGGCGCCCTCGCCCTGTCCCCCTCCCGCGTCTCCGTCTACGACCTCGTCGGCGACGCCCTCGCGGGGGCGGACCCGCTGGCCCGCGAGCACGGCGTGCGTCTGGTCGGCGACCGCATCGAGCAGGTGCCGGTCGAGGTGGACGGCAAGGAGATGAGCCGGGTGCTCGGCAACCTGCTGGTCAACGCGATCCGCCGGACACCCGCCGACGGCACGGTCGCGGTCACCGCCGAACGGTCCGACGTGGGTGTCGTCCTGTCCGTCACCGACGGGTGCGGCGGCATCCCGGAGGAGGACCTGCCCCGCGTCTTCGACACGGGCTGGCGCGGCACCCACGCCCGCACGCCTCCGGCCGGAGCCGGCCTCGGCCTCGCCATCGTCCGCGGCATCGTCGAGGCCCACAGCGGCCGGGCCGCCGTCCGCAACGTCCCCGGCGGCTGCCGCTTCGAAGTGACCCTGCCCATGGCGGCAGGAGTCTGACACCCCCACCCCGGCACCCACCGCCGAGCCCAACCCCAAGCCCCGGCTGCCGCCCCAGCGCCCGCCATTGGCCCACCCCACGGCGACTGCTGCGCACCCGCCCGCCGCCGGGTCCACGCCGACGCTGCGGCTGAGGCTGCCGCTCCAGCGCCCCGCCGCAGTTGCGCCTGCCGTTGACTCACCCCACGGCGACTGCTGCGCACCCGCCCGCCGCCGAGTCCACGCCCAAGCCCCGGCTGCCGCTCCAGCGTCCGCCGCACCTGCGCCTGCCGTTGGCCCACCCCACGACCACCGCTGCGCTCCCGCCCGCCGTTGAATCCACGCCCGCGCTGCGGCTGCCGCTCCTACGCCCGCCGCACCTGCGCCTGCCATTGGCCCACCCCACGGCGACTGCTGTGCTCCCGCCTGCCCCCGGGGCAGGACCCGCGCCCCGGCTACCGCTCCCGTGCCTGTGCATGCCCGTGCCCGCCGATGCCGCGGCCGCCGCCAGGCTCCCGCGTCGCCCCGCGCCGCTGCCCTGCCCCGGGCCCTCTCGTCCCCGCTCCTGCTCCCGTGCGCGCCCACCGCTGCGCGGGCCCCCGAACTCACGCCCGCTCGCAGGCGCCCGATTCCACGCCCAAGCCTGCCGCCAGGCCCCACCCCTGCGCCCTACGCCCTAAGCCCTCGCTGCCGCCTCCGTGCAGGCGTCTCCCCCGAAGACGTCAGCGGGCCGGGGCGTCATCGCACCCCGGCCCGGCCCTCCGTCGTCCTACTCCCCCTGCAGCCTCGCGCCCGCGAACTCCCGCATTCCCTCGGTGAATCCGACCTCCGCCTTCCAGCCGAGTTCGGCGCGCAGCCGGGCCGAGTCGGCGGTGATGTGGCGGACGTCGCCGCGGCGGTACTCGCCGGTCACGACCGGATCGGGTCCTCCGTACGCGGCGGCAAGCGCGTGCGCCATCTCGCCGACGGTACGGGGGTCCCCGCTGCCGGTGTTGTAGACGGCCAGCGCTCCGGGCGCCGAATCCGCCTCCAGGGCTGCCACGTTGGCGGCGGCCACATCGCCCACGTGGACGAAGTCCCGCCGCTGGCCGCCGTCCTCGAAGACACGCGGCGCCTCACCGCGGGCGAGCGCGGAACGGAAGAAGGAGGCGACACCGGCATACGGGGTGTCCCGGGGCATCCCGGGGCCGTAGACGTTGTGATAGCGCAGCGACACGGCGCGGCCGTCCGTCGAACGGGCCCACGCGGCGGCGAGATGCTCCTGCGCCAGCTTCGTCGTCGCGTACACGTTGCGCGGGTCGACGGGCGCGTCCTCCTCGACCAGCCCCGGCGTCAACTCCTCGTCGCAGCGCGGGCACCGCGGCTCGAACCGCCCGGCGTCCAGGTCGGCGACGGCCCGCGGTCCCGGGCGCACCACGCCGTGCCACTCGCACGCGTAGCGCCCCTCCCCGTACACGACCATCGATCCGGCGAGCACCAGCCGCCGCACCCCCGCGTCCGCCATCGCGGCGAGCAGCACGGCGGTCCCGAGGTCGTTGCGCGACACGTACTCGACCGCGTCGCCGAACCCCACGCCGAGTCCCACCATCGCGGCCTGGTGGCAGACGGCGTCGACGCCCGCGAGCGCGCCCGCGACCGCCTCGGCGTCCCGTACGTCCTGTCCGTCCCGCAGGTCGAACACGACGGGTTCGTGCCCGCGCGCCAGCAGCGCCTCGACGACATGACTTCCGATGAACCCGGCCCCGCCGGTTACCAGTACACGCATGCCCTGAACGCTAGGACCGGCACCCCGTCGCACGGTGGCACCGCGCCCGAGATGTCACGGCTCCGTAAGACCTCGCGGCTCCGGCGGGCTCACATGCGCAGCAGTCGCTGGGTGATCTCGCGGTACTCCCGCAGCGCCTGGCGGAGTTCGTCGCCCTGGGTCTCGGGGTCCCGGTCCTGCCAGCCGTCGTGGAGGGCGGCGCGCCGTTCCGTGAGGGCGCTCATGACGTGGGCGGCCGCTTCGTCGAACGCGGTCTCGGCCTCTCCGAGTGCCTCGCGAGGGTTGTGCGCGAACGTGTTGAGGGCGTGGTTGAGCCGCTGGGTGAGTTCGCCCCGCTCGTCGGGCCCGAGCAGTGGCTCCGGGCCTGCCGAGCGACGCCCGGAGGACCCGGGCTGCCGGTCCGGGGGCTGCTGGGCGCGTGTCTGGTCGTACATCATCGTGGGCCACTTCCTGTACGTCGTACCGGCCGGGCGCGCGGACGCGATCGGTCGGTACGGTCGAGGACCCGCCCGCGTGGGCTGCCGTCGCGGCGACGATCACCTCGGTGATCACTTCGCGGGCCGCCGTGCCGGTCACGTCGGTGACCACGGCTGCCACGGTCGTCGGAGAGGCGTGGGCCGGCTGTGCACCGGGCTGTCAGTCAACGCCGGGTGCCTGCCCGTGTCAACGAGGTCTCCGTCCCTCGGACGGGTTCTGCCGGTGGAGGCGCCGGATCAGTCCGAGGCGGCGGCAGCGCGCCGGTACTCGGCGTTGATGCGCTGGGCCTCCTCCAGCTGGTCCTCAAGGATGACGATGCGGCACGCCGCGTCGATCGGGGTCCCCTTGTCGACGAGTTCGCGCGCACGGGCGGCGATCCGCAGCTGGTAGCGGGAGTAGCGCCGGTGGCCGCCCTCCGAGCGCAGCGGGGTGATCAGGCGGGCCTCGCCGATCGCCCGCAGGAAACCCGGCGTGGTGCCGAGCATCTCGGCCGCCCTGCCCATCGTGTACGCGGGATAGTCGTCGTCGTCGAGACGACCCGTGAGTGGAGTGTCCGCTGTCATTTCACCTCGTTGTGGCACGCGTCGAGGGGCCCCAGTGCCGTACGGCACCAGGGCCCCGAAGGAAATTGAACACCATCTGCCGGCTCTACTGCGGAGCCGACCGTCTGTTTCCGCTCCCGGGCCCGGGCGTCGGGCGGGTGAGCGGGGATCGCGATTGCGTGACCGGGGACCACCTTCCAATCCTGGTCTTGCGGTACCCGCGTCCGAATCCCTCTCGGACGGGGCGATCCTGATGGCGTCTGCTTCCTCAGTCCTTCCTCTGAACGGATGTCGAGTCGGGCCTACCCGGAACTCCGGCGGGCCGCGATGTCTACAACACAAACCCTAATCAAGCGACCGCGCGATGTCTACCGTGACAACAATAGATTTTGGTTCGCTCGGGTCACAGGAATACTGAGGTGTACGGGGACCGGAGCGCAGAGCGGGGCTGCTGAATAGAATCGGCTTCCATGTCGAACCCTGACGAGCTCCTCGTTGACATCTCCGCCATGGTGGAGTCCGGGCACAGCACGCAGATGTCGTTGACGGTGGTCGTCGGCGGCGCCGTCATCACAGGCCGGCTGGCCCCCGAAGCGGTGTGGCGGGAGCGGGTGTCGGAGGTCCTGAGGGACTCGGACCGCCTCGGTCCGTTCTCCGACATCTTCGACACCGGCCGGGCGGCGGCGGCCCGCTCCGAGAACGCCCCGCCACCCACCCATCTGCACTTCCACCTCGCCCGCATCCTCCAGGGCAGCGTCGGGATCCCCGAGACCGGCGGCATGTACCGCGTCGCGATCCGGGACGTGGGGGCCTGGACGGTGGGTGACTTCAGCTACTCCGACCACTGAGGCCGTATCGGCTGCGGCCGTGAGGGCGCACGGACGAAGCGTTCCGGCCCACGGGCCGGAACGTCATGAGGGCCCCGCCGACGGGTGTCGGCGGGGCCCTCATGACGGGGACCTGCTCAGGTGGTCCGGACCCGACGGGTCCGTCCCGGTGGTGTGGGGCGCCCTCAGGGCTCGAGCGGGGCGGGGCTCCCGAGCAGCGCGGACGCGTTCTGCAGCGGGCTGAGCGCACGCGGCGCGGGGGCCACCTCCGGGGTGCGGCAGGTGAAGCCGAGGCGGGCCATGGCGCGGGTGACCTCACCGCTGGTGAAGTCGCGGCGGTCCTGGCGGGTGATGACCTCACCGACCTGCTTGACGGGGTAGTGGCAGCGGCCGATGATCACGGATTCCCCCGTGATGGGTTCGGGCTTGACGCCCTTCATCGAGTCCAGCACACCGCTCTTGGTGAGATCGAACGGGAAGCGGGCGATGACGCAGCGCATGGTGCCTCACAGGTGACGGGAGGAAGCGGGAACGGGAGGAACGGGGAGGAACAGGGAGGAACGGGGAGAAGCAAGCGGGAAGTACGGCCGGGCGTGTCGCCCAGCGTACGGGCGATGCGCGGGAGGCCGTGCGGGACGCTCAGCCGGACAGGGCGAGTGCGCCCGGCGAACGGTGGTGAGCGAGGACATCCCGGACGCGGACGCGGTCGGTGTAGGCGGATCCGGCGCGGACGACGGCGAGCTGCGCCGCGGTGACCGAGCCCGTGCACTGGTCGTCCTCGTCGCGGACGAGCAGGTACGTGACACCGGCGCCCGCCATGACGGACAGCGCCACCTCGACGGTCATGTCGGCCCCCACCTGCGGCCCGGAGTGGTCCTCCGGGTCGAAGAGACCCACGGGGGCGGCGCCGGCGGAACAGGTCCGCTGCTGCTGACCCTGCTGCCTCGACGGAAGCTGAATGATCGTCAAAGGTGCCTCCTGCGGCGTGGTTGCGGAGAGGACGTACAAGGCGGAGCAGCCGTACGGGGCCGGAGCGGACGTACGGAGCAGAGCGGATCCGGCGGTGCGCCGCACCGGAGTCCGGCCCGCGCCGCTCACCCGGAAGGGGAGCGGCGGGACCGGACGTCCGACGTGCGACGCGTGGCGTGTCCGGGCCGGACTAGCGCTCGGCCGTGGGGCGCGCGGCGGCCTCGGCGGTACGCCGCCCGCCCGCCTCGGACGTGCGGTGCGCGCCCGTACCGGTGGAACGGCCGCCGCCCTGGCCGGAGCGGCCACGCCGGCCGCGGGAGGAGCCGGAGGCCCCGCGCCGGGGGCGGTCCGACACGGGCGCGCGGATGACGACCGGCACGCCCGAAGGCGCCTGAGCACCCGTGATGCGGGCCAACTCGGGCTCACCCGAACGCACTTGACTGGTCTGCGGGGTGATTCCGGCGGCCACCATCAGCCGGCTCATGTCGCGGCGCTGGTTCGGCGTCACCAGCGTCACGACACTGCCCGACTCACCGGCGCGGGCGGTGCGGCCGCCGCGGTGCAGGTAGTCCTTGGGGTCGCTCGGCGGGTCGACGTTCACCACCAGGTCGAGCTGGTCGACATGGATACCGCGCGCCGCGACGTTGGTCGCCACCAGGACCGTCACGTGCCCGGTCTTGAACTGGGCCAGGGTCCGCGTGCGCTGCGGCTGCGACTTGCCGCCGTGCAGGGCCGCGGCCCGCACACCGCTGTTCAGCAGGTGCTCGGTCAGCCGGTCCACCGCGTGCTTGGTGTCCAGGAACATCAGCACTCGGCCGTCCCGCGCCGCGATCTCGGTGGTCGTACGGTTCTTGTCCGCGCCCTGCACGTGCAGGACGTGGTGCTCCATCGTGGTGACGGCGCCCGCGGACGGGTCCACGGAGTGGACGACCGGGTCGCTCAGGTAGCGGCGGACCAGCAGGTCGACGTTGCGGTCGAGGGTGGCGGAGAAGAGCATCCGCTGTCCCTCCGGGCGCACCTGGTCGAGCAGCTCCGTCACCTGCGGCATGAAGCCCATGTCGGCCATCTGGTCGGCCTCGTCGAGGACGGTGATGGCGACGTCGCCGAGGGCGCAGTCGCCGCGCTCGATGAGGTCCTTGAGGCGGCCCGGCGTGGCGACGACGACCTCCGCGCCGCTGCGCAGCGCGCCGGCCTGGCGGCCGATCGACATGCCGCCGACGACGGTGGCGAGCCGCAGCCGCAGGGAGCGGGCGTACGGGGTGAGCGCGTCGGTGACCTGCTGGGCCAGCTCGCGGGTCGGTACGAGGACCAGGGCCAGCGGTTGACGCGGCTCGGCGCGCCGGCCGGCGGTCCGGGTGAGCAGCGCGAGGCCGAAGGCCAGCGTCTTGCCGGAACCGGTGCGGCCCCGCCCGAGTACGTCACGTCCCGCGAGGGAGTTCGGCAGGGTCGCGGCCTGGATCGGGAAGGGGACGCTGACACCCTCGTGCCCGAGCGCGGTCAGCAGCGGCGCCGGCAGGGCCAGGTCGGCGAACGCCTCCACGGCCGGCAGAGCGGGCGTCACCGTCACGGGGAGGGCGAACTCGCCCTGCAGGGAGGTCTGCTGGCGTCCGTAGCCCTTCGACCTGCTGGGGCCGCCGGAACGGCCCGAGGACGCGGACCCGAAGCGGCTGCCACCGCTCCTCTTGGGGCCGGCGCCCTCGGATCGGGTACGGGCGAAACGATCGTTCGTGCGCGTGCGGTTCATGCGGAACCTTCCTTGAACGGGCGCGTATCAAGGAATTCCCGCAGCGAATGTGCAGCGCAGAGAATCGCGAGAACGAGCCGAATGAAATACGACACCGAAAGGGATCGGACCGATATCGGTCCGGGGCGGTGAAGAATTCGAGCGGGACGCGGGGCCGGAATTCCGGCACTGTCCCGAAAGCGATGGGTCCGAAACGGCGACGGTGCCGCGCGGAGGAACCTGGGGTCGATGCAACCGTGGAGGAAACCGGCGGCGGAGCCGAGAAGCGAAGAGGGGGAGCCGGGGCGGAGCCACCGGCGGAACCAGGATTTTCGCGGGCGGTCCCGAGGGGATTCATACCCGCGTTCGGGTCGGCCACTCTCGTACGACGGTCCGGGTGAGGGGTTCTCGGGGCGGGGCGGTGAGCGACGCGGGTCGCGTCGGCCGGTGCCCGTCCCCGTACCCGGGAAAGCGGCGAGCTGGGGCCCGCACCCCAAGGTGCGGGCCCCAGCTGCGCTGTGCGTCTGGGTGTCAGGCGGGAACGATGTTCTCCGCCGTCGGGCCCTTCTGGCCCTGCGCGATGTCGAAGGAGACCTTCTGGCCCTCCTGCAGCTCGCGGAAGCCCTGCGCGGCGATGTTCGAGTAGTGGGCGAAGACGTCGGCGCCGCCGCCGTCCTGCTCGATGAAGCCGAAGCCCTTTTCAGCGTTGAACCACTTCACGGTGCCAGTAGCCATGTCATTCTCCTTCGGGACGGTGCTCGGAGTCCGCACTGCGCGGATTCCGCGTCGCCGTGATGATTACCCCGCCGGAAAAGACCGGAGACACAAAAGAACTCCACCGCAGAAATAGGGTGGAAGTTCACAAGTTTTTGGGAACCACAACTGCAACTGTTGTCGACAGTAGCACGACGAGATCGCCTGTGTGCGGTGGATAACGCCACACACGAAGCGGATCAAGAAATCCTGAGTGCGTCCGACGTCCATTTCTCATGTGGCGGTCACAGATATTGGATCGCCCGGGTCGCAGCGTTTCCCCGTTCTTTCTCAGCTTGTCACCGGGGGCCCGGTGACGGCCAGGGGATCGGCCGAGGGATGTCGGTGGCGCCCGCGGCGATCGACACGTCGCCCGGGCCAACGACTCCCGGGCGAGCCGTGTGGCGAAGCTCTCGTCCGCGTCCTGCCCCCGGCGAGCGGTCGCGGCGGCCGGGGAAGCGGCCGGGGAACCGCAAGGAAGCGTGGGGAAGCGCAAGGAAGCGTGGGGAAGCGGACAAGAAAAGGGCCCCGGTCGATGACCGGGGCCTTCTTCGGGAGTGAGCCGGTGGCTCAGTGGTCGTCGCGGATGCTGGTCGCGATGCCGTTGCTGATCACGACCTCGGCGCTGACGCCCTTCTTGGCCGCCGTCTCCAGCTCGTCCTCGGTGCACTTCGTGCCGTCCTGGCCGGCCTGGGCCGCGTCACCGCAGATGTCGTCGTAGCCCACGATCTCGGTGTCCTCGGCGACGAGGAACTCCTGCTCGCTGCCCTTCATGTCGGAGACCGTGTACTTGCCCGGAGCCAGGAAGGAGACGTTGCCGAACCAGGTGCCGTTGACGCCCTTGCCCTTGTTGATGCCCTCGACGGCGGTGTCACGGGAACCGGAGCCGGAGTCGGAGCCGGAGTCGGAGCCGGAACTCGCCTCGGACCCGGAGCCGGAGTCGGAGCCCGAACCCTGCTGCGCGGCGCGCCGCTCGGTCACCAGGGTCGCGTTGCCGTTCTTCATCCGGACGTCGGCGTTGACGGCGCCCTTCTTCGTCGCCGCCTCCAACTGGTCCAGCGTGCACGGCGCGTCCACCTTGGCTCCCGCCTCGCCGCAGATCGTGCCGGCGCCGTAGACCTCGGTGTCGTCGGCGACGAAGAACTCCTGGTCCTGCCTGCCGGGCACGGACACGATGTACTTGCCCGGGGCGAGGTAGCCGACCTTGCCGTTCTCGAACGATCCGCTGACGCCCTTGGAGTTCGCGGACTTCTTGGAGTCCGAGGCCTTCTCCGCGACGGCCGACGTACCCGAGCCGCTCTTGCCGGACGCGTCGGAGTCGGTGCCGTTCTGGCACGCCGTCATCAGCAGCCCGGCGGTGATCGCGGCGGTGGCGAAGACGGCCTTGCGCAGGTGGCGGTTCATCACGGGAGTTCCTTCCGGCGGGACGACGGGGAGCCGGCGTCGTCCGCCGGTCTCTCGCTCTGTGCCGACTATGAGGGATCCGGGAGTCCGCAGGTCACGCCCGTCGTCCCTTCCGGACACCGCTGTGGCAGCGCCGTGACACCGCAACGCTTCGGCTGTGGCGGGCGGTTGGCCGACGCGCCGCCTTGCGGCGGGAGACGAGCGGGGTGTGCGGCACGGGTGCACCCGGTGCGGCGGGCGGCGCCGGGACCACGCAAGGAGCCACCGGCCGGGGCCGGTGGCTCGGGTGAGGCGGTTTTCGGGCGGGCGGATACGGGCGGAGGCGTACGGGCGCGGTGGCTCAGCGCACGGGGAAGCCGAAGGAGTAGCCCTGCTGCTTGAGCCAGGGCAGCACCCGGCGCAGCGCTTCGACGGTCTGGGAGCGGTCGCCCCCGGCGTCGTGGAACAGGAGCGTCGGCCCGTTGGGAAGCTCCTGCTGGACGGTGGTGACGATGGCGTCCGTGCCCGGCCGCTCGAAGTCCTTGGTGTCCACGTTCCAGCCCAGCGGGCGCATGCCCCGGGACGCGGCGAGCTTGCGGCTGTCGGGGGTGAAGGCGCCGCCGGGGGCCCGGTAGTACATCGGCCGCACGCCCCCGGACGCCTTGGTGATCATGCGTTCGGCGTCGAGTATCTGCTGGGAACGGTAGGCGGGTGACTTCTTGTCCATCGCGGTGTCGTGCGACACCGTGTGGTCGCAGAGCCGGTGCCCGGCGGCGACCACCTTCTTCACGAGGTCGGGGTGGGCCTGCGCCTGCGTCCCCACCATGCAGAAGGTGGCCTTCACCCCGTACTCCCTCAACACGTCCAGCACTTGGGGGGTCCATGTGGGGTCGGGGCCGTCGTCGATGGTGATGTTGACTCCGTGTGCGCCCTTGTCCGAGGCGTGCGCGATGGTCATCGCGACCGTCTTCACGTCATTGCCCGGCCTGGCCGGCGCGGTCGCCTTCGCCGGGCCGCCCACGGCGTCGGCCTGCGCGGTCCACACCGAGGCCCCGGCCGCGAACAACGTCACCCCGAGTGCCGCCCCGACCACCTTGCCGTACCAGCCCCGCGTTCCGCCGTGCCGCGCCATGTCCGCCCCGCTCTCGCCCAGTGCCCCGTCGATCCCCGGTCGCGATGCGACCACTTGGCAGGACGAGAGATGTGCACCGGGGGATGCGCCCGTTACCGATCACGGACAATCCCGGGGAGGTTCAGCAACAACCGGGTCCCGGCCCGGACAGGTCCCGACCGGGACAACAAAGAACCCCCGGGTCATGGACCTGGGGGTTTCATCGGTTTCTGTGGAGCGGGTGACGAGAATCGAACTCGCACTCTCAGCTTGGGAAGCTGATGTTCTACCACTAAACTACACCCGCGTAAGACGCCGGTTGAACCGGTGCCGAATGCTCGCTCACTCTACCTCATGCCCCGCGCCCGGCGTCGAAGCCGCAGGGCCCGCCCGTGTTCCACGGGGTGGATGAGGCTGCGGCGGGCCGGAGTTGAGGCGTACGGTGGGGGCCTTCGAGCGGGTCCGGACGGTACCGGAGTGCCGCCTGGAGCGTCGTCCCTTTGATCCCGTAATGTGGCTTTCGCTGTCAGGGCATCAGCCTGACAACGGCTCTTGGGGAAGGGACTCTGGGACTTGATGGAGCGCACCGTCGTCCGTTGTGCCGAGGGGCACGTGTTCAACACCGCGTCGTTCCCGATGCAGCAGGCCGAGCGGCTCGGCCCCGGACGGCTGGTCCGGTGCCCACGCTGCGCCCGGCTCCGCAGTGTGGTGCCGGTGACCATGGAGAAGCATTGACGCGCTGAGCCGGTGACGTGACGCCCCGGTGCCGGGGCGTCACGTCACCGTTGTGCGGGTGCGTGGTGCCGCCGCGATGATGGTGGCACCGCGCCCCTTGCGTATCCTCAGGGCGTGCTTCTCTCAGACAAGGACATCCGGGCCGAGATCGACGCCGGGCGGGTCCGGATCGATCCCTACGACGAATCCATGGTGCAGCCGTCGAGTGTCGACGTGCGGCTCGACCGCTATTTCCGGGTGTTCGAGAATCACCGCTACCCCCACATCGACCCCTCGGTCGAGCAGGCGGACCTCACGAGGCTCGTCGAGCCGGAGGGGGACGAGCCGTTCATCCTGCACCCCGGTGAGTTCGTCCTCGCCAGTACGTACGAGGTCATCTCGCTGCCCGACGACCTCGCCTCTCGCCTCGAGGGCAAGAGCTCGCTCGGTCGCCTCGGGCTGGTCACCCACTCCACCGCCGGGTTCATCGACCCCGGGTTCTCCGGGCACGTGACCCTGGAGCTGTCGAACCTCGCGACGCTGCCGATCAAGCTCTGGCCGGGCATGAAGATCGGTCAGCTGTGCCTGTTCCGGCTCAGCTCGCCGGCCGAGTTCCCCTATGGCAGCGACCGGTACGGGTCCCGCTACCAGGGCCAGCGCGGGCCGACGGCCTCCCGGTCGTTCCTGAACTTCCACCGGACGCAGGTGTGAGGCGGTGACCGTGTCCTCCGAGCGCGAGAACCTCACCTACGAGGGGTTCGGCGTCGCCGTACGCGAACTCGCCCAGACCATCGCCGACGACGGCTACGAGCCCGACATCGTGCTGTCGATCGCCCGGGGCGGCGTCTTCGTCGCGGGCGGGCTCGCCTACGCCCTCGACTGCAAGAACATCCACCTGGTGAACGTCGAGTTCTACACGGGGGTGGGGACGACGCTGGAGATGCCGGTGATGCTCGCTCCCGTCCCCAACGCGATCGACTTCTCCGACAAGAAGGTCCTGATCACCGACGACGTCGCCGACACCGGCAAGACGCTCAAGCTCGTCCACGACTTCTGCGTCGGCGCCGTCGCCGAGGTCCGCAGCGCGGTGATCTACGAGAAGACCCAGTCACTCGTGAAATGCGAGTACGTCTGGAAGCGCACGGACGAGTGGATCAACTTTCCGTGGAGTGTCCTGCCTCCCGTGCACAGGTCCGGCGAGGCGGCCAAGGAGAACAAGGAAGCCCTCTGAGCCGCGAACGCGTCGCGGCGGCTTCTCGCTGACGACATCAGGGCCCTCGGTGCGAGCCGGGGGCCCTGTCGCGTTTCGCGCGCGGCATCGACCATGGATGACCGAGGGAGTCGACTTGAGCAATAAATCGAACGTACGATCTAATCAAGGGTATGGACAGGCACCGCATCCCGGATGATCTTTTGGCTGCGCAGACGGCTTGGTACGTGACCTACGAACGCCTCGTGGCGGTGCAGGACACGGGCGCCGCCGAGCACCGCCGGCACCTGCTCGCGTTGTCCCGGCGTATCGCGGCGCATCCGTTCTGGGAGACGCCCGCGGGCACGCCGGCGGCCCGCCTGGAACTGAAGGAGGCCGGCCGACGGCTGGCCGCGAGCGGTCCGGCGCCCCGACGATCACGTGCTGGAGGGCGCTGAGTGGATCACGGCACTGACAGCGGGCAGGAGACCTTCTCGCGTCAAGGATCCCGCCGCTCGACGGTGCCAGTCTCAACGGCAGAGGCCTTGCGGCCTCGCGCCGCCGCCCGGACGCGGGCGACGAGGGGCCACGCAAGTGCGATGAGCGCGCAGAACGCCCCGATGCCCAGGCCCAACCGGATCAACGGCGGCTGACTTCCGCCCACCGCGCGGACGCCGGCCCAGACCGCTGCGACCGTGAGCCCGATGTCCTGCGGCCAACGCCGATCTTCCTCGGTGTCTGTCATGTCCCCCCCCGTTTTATGCGCGATGATCTCACTCGCGCCCGCCCACCGTCGTACGAACGACTGTGACGCTCGGGGCTGTTCGCGGTCGGGACGCAGGAGGGGCTCCCGGTGGTGTGCCGGGAGCCCCTCCTGCGTGTTCTTGGTGCCGTCGGTGTCAGAACGTGCCCAGCTTGATGATCGACAGGATCGCGATGAGCTGGATGGATGACGCGGCGAGCGCCTTCGGCCAGGGGAGGTCGTGGGACTTGCCGACCATCAGGGTCAGCAGCGCGCCCGCGGCGACCCACGTCGCCCAGCCGAGGAGCTTCACGAACGACGCGTCGCCGCCGAGGAACATGGCGACCAGCAGACGCGGGGTGTCCGTGATGGACATGATCAGCATCGAGAGGCCGACCGTCGGCTGCCAGGCGCCGTCGCCGCCGAGCTGGCGGGCCAGGGTGTGGGTGACCACGCCGAGGATGAACGTGCTGAGGACGATGGCGACGGCGGTCGTGAGGACGATCGGGATGGCGTTGGAGAGGGTCGCGTTGATCGCGTCCTCGCGGGCGCCGTCGAAGCCGAAGACCGCCAGCAGGCCGTAGATGAACGTCACGACCAGGGCCGGGCCCCACATCGCGTAGTCGCGCATCTGGAGGAAGGTCCTGTTCGGGGCGGTCACGATGCCCTTGAGCAGGTCCTTCCAGTGCAGCCGTGGTCCGACCGGCGCAGCCGCCGCCTGGCCGGCGCGGTACGTATCGCCCTGGCTGTACGGGTCCTCGTCGATCGAGAAGGCCTGGGTGTGTCCAGGGCTGTTCGCCGCGTACGGGTCCGGGCCCTGCTGCGGGTGCCCGTCGCCGAAGTACTCCGGCTCACCCTGTCCGCCGCCGTTCTGGGGCCAGCCGCCCTGCGCGTTGCCGCGGTAGGGCTGCCCGCCGCCCTGCTGACCGCCGTGCCGGGGACCGCCCTGCTGTCCGCCGTACGGCTGCTGTCCCCCGTACTGCGGATGCGAAGGCGCGTTCGGATAGCCGTACGGCTGCTGCCCGCCTCCCTGGGGGGCCTGCTGTCCGTACGACGGTTGTTGTTGCGGTCGCGCCTGCGAAGCACGGTTGTCCCGGCCGCCGCGTCCGATCCTGAATCCAGCCACGTCATCGAACGTACCTGCTCCCGGAGAGTCACGTGCCGGGCCCGGGGCATCCGGACCGCCTTTGCTGCCGAGCTGTGACATCCCCTACGGGACGGCGGAACCCGCCCCTACGGGGCGCCTCCGGCGGGCACGAACCTGCCGGAGGTGCCGCCGCGTGGCCGCGGGAACGATCGACGCGGCCGCGGGCCGATCACGACGACTGCACCGAGGACCAGTTGGTGTAGTGCTCCGTGGGGAGGCCCACCTTGTCGCCCATGACGCTGTAGGAGCTCTTCGGGGACGGGCCGCTGATGGAGCCCTTGAGCACCCAGATGCCGCCGGTGCCGTTGTTCTCCCCGGGGGCGCCGACCACGAGCTCGGGCCTGCCGTCCTTGGTGACATCGGTGAGCCGGACGGTCCTGCCGAAGGAGTCCCCCCGCTCGGCGGTGCCCGGTACACCGACGGTGTCCTGGCTGAGGGACGTGGAACCCGTACCGGTGGGGCCACCCGCCCGGCCGGGGACGATGATCACCGCGCCGGCGTCCCTCAGCGAGCCGAGGTTCTCTCCCGGCACCCCTACGGCGATGTCGCCGTACCCGTCGCCGTTGACGTCCGCGACGCTCACGTCGGCGCCGAAGGAGTCGTTGCTCTCGGCCGCACCGGGCACTCCGGGAGTGTCCTGGTGGATCAGGATCGGCTCGGCCGTCGTGTCGATGCCGTTCCGCCTACCCCGCCAGACGGCGATCTGGCCGCCCTTGTGGCCGGTGCCCTCCTCCGGGGTTCCGTCGACGACGTTGTCGGAAGGGTCCCCGATCACCAGATCGCCGTAGCCGTCACCGTCGACGTCGCCGATGGCCACGTTGTCCCCGTCCGTCGGCAGGGGATCGCTCATGGACCCCTCGGACGGATTGACGTACACGCCGCCCGCGGGGAGGTCGCCCAGCCCCACGCTGATGTCCACGACGTCGGGGTGTCCCGTGCCGCTCAGATCGCCGAGGGCGACATCGTCGAGCGACGGGGTTGCCATCACACTGAGGCCCATGCCGGTGGGCTTCCCGCTCCGGGTGAACGGGCCGGTCAGGCTGATGCTCGCGCACCTGCCCGCCACGGCCACCCGGGCTCTGCCGGGAGCCGCCTGGGGGTTCGCGGCCGAGACTCCGACCCCGTACGCGCAGCCGGCGCTGTCCCCGTCCTCGTACGGGCTGGGGGCGGGGAGGACCGCGCTGTCGCGCAGACCCTGCGCGCCGCCCCACAGGACGGTGACGCTGCCGCGTGTCCGGTCGCCCGGAACGTCCTCGTAGGGCGCGCCGACGAGCAGATCCGCGTAGCCGTCGGCGTCGAGGTCGGCGGAGGACACGGAGGCGCCGAAGCCGTCGTCGGTCTCCGCTGTCCCCTCGACTCCTGCGGTGTTCTGGGAGAACAGCTGCTTCTTGGCGGAACCCGGCCCCGCTGCCGAGCCGTAGAGGACGACCACCGCACCCGCTCCCGTCTTCCCCGACACGGTGGCGTCCGGAGCGCCGACGACGAGGTCCCGGTAGCCGTCGCCGTTGAAGTCCTCCGCGTAGCGGGCAGGCGCGGCGTTCGCCGGGACCGTGAGGGCGAGGGAGGTCAGCCCTGCGGCGAGGAGGGTGGCGAGGGCGGCCGGAATCCGTGAGCGCACGGCGTTCGCGGCAGGCAGGAGAGGGAGGTTGGGCAAGACGGGCTCCGGGGTGGCGGGAGGTCGGGTGGGACACCGGCGGGCAGAGAAGGACACGCCGGGCCCGTGAGCGGTTCGGGCCCGGCGTGTCGGGAGTGGGGCGCTCGCGGACGAGCGCCCCGGGTGGTGCGGGAGCGGCCGGCCCGAGGGCCGGCCCGGGGCGAGCGGAAGGCTCGCCGGCTGGTGGCTAGTCGGCGAACAGGGCGCCGAACTGCGGCGACCCCGTCGTCGAGACGCCCGAGGTGCTCGGGGACAGGGTGCGGGAGCCGGAGGTGGTGATCGTCGTGCCGTTGGAGGGCAGGTAGGTGACCGAGCCGTTGCCGGCGTTCTCGTACGAGCCGACGAGCAGGTCCGCCCTGCCGTCACCGGTGACGTCGTCGAGCTTGACGTCGGCGCCGAACAGGTCGTCCTTCTCGTCGCTGCCGGGGACGCCCGCGGTGCTCTGGGCGAAGGACTGCGTGCCGGAGGAGACCTTCACGCCGCTCGACGAGCCGTAGAGGACGGTGACCATGCCGGTGTTGGTGACCCCGTCGATGTCCTCGTTCGGGGCGGAGACGACGAGGTCCTGGAAGCCGTCGCCGTTCACGTCGCCCATGTCGAGGTCCCAGCCGAAGCTGTCGCCCTTCTCCGAGGTGCCGGGGACGCTGCCGGTGTTCTGGTTGATCGCGGTGGTGCCGGCGGGGCCGGAGGCCGAGCCGTAGGTGATGTTGGCCTGGCCGCCGTCGGAGGAGTCCGGGATGGTCTCGCCCTCGTCGGTGTGGTGGTCCCAGCCGGCGCCGCTGACGATGTCGCCGTAGCCGTCGCCGTTGATGTCGCCGACGCCGGTGATCTGGCCGGCCTTGAGCGCCTGGGCGGAGGCCGCGTTGAGGCCGCTCGCCGTGCCGGGCACGAAGTAGTTCGTGTTCCAGCCGGTGGCGTTCTCGAAGCCGTCGACGATGAGGTCGGTGCGGTTGTCGCCGTTCACGTCGCCCGCGGTCAGGCTCAGCGGCCCGTACGGGAAGTCGTTGGAGCCCGACTGGATCGGGGGCTTGACGGTGTAGCGGCCGCCGGGCGTGCCGGAGGTGCTGAAGCCGCCCTTGAAGACGTAGATCGTGCTGGTCGAGCTGCCGACGGCGAGGTCGGCCCTGCCGTCGCCGTCGAAGTCGCCGGCGGCCAGGTCCTTGCCCCAGTAGTCGTGCGAGGAGGGGGAGGGGTCCGCGATGGTGACGCCCTTGCCGGTGAGGCCCGCGGCGGAGCCCCACAGGATGGCGACGGTGCCGCCGTTGGTGTCGCTGTCGACCTTCTCCCACGGGGTGGCGACGGCGAGGTCGTCGAAGCCGTCCTTGTTGAAGTCGGCGTAGGCGGTCTCGCCGCCGAAGCCGTCGCCGGCCTCGGCGGTGCCCGGGACGCCCGAGGTGTCCTGGCTGATCGTGGAGCGCTTGGCGGACGAGACGCCGGTGGCGGTGCCGTAGAGGGCGACGATCTGGCCGGCCGCCTTGTGGCCGCCGACGTACGCGGCGTGCGCCGAGAAGACCACGTCGCCGATGCCGTCGCCGTTGAAGTCGGCCTGCGGGACGTGCGCGGAGTCGGCGGCGGTCGCGGTCACGGCCGAGAAGGTGAGCAGTCCGCCCGTCAGCGCGGCAGCGGTGGCCGTCGCGAGGGCGATACGCACGGAGTGCGGGTGACGCTTGTGCATGCGGGATTCTCCTGCGGCATGCGGGGATGTCTGGCGGACATCCACTGTCAATGGGGTTCCGACTGCCCGTGTTTGCCGGTGGTTGTCCATGAGTCGTCCGGCAGTTCACTGGGTGATCGGCGAACAGGAGACCGCTGGTGGGGGGTGAGGGTTGTACGTGAGTTCGAGATTTTTTGTGGCGGCCGGGGCGGGTGGGGATACGCCGACACCCCCGTGTTCGCGGGAACACGGGGGTGTCGGCGGTGCTGACCGGGGTGAACCGGGCCGTCGGGGGCGCTACTTCACCGGCTCCGGCTCGGGCTCGTTCTCCGACTCGGCCGTGCCCGCCGGGGGCTCGTCGTCGCCGGCGGTGTCGTCGACCGGGGTCCTGACCGAGTCGAGGAGGAGCTGGGCCACGTCGACGACCTGGACGGACTCCTTGGCCTTGCCGTCGTTCTTCTTGCCGTTGACCGAGTCGGTCAGCATGACGAGGCAGAACGGGCAGGCGGTGGAGACGATGTCGGGGTTCAGCGACAGGGCCTCGTCGACGCGCTCGTTGTTGATGCGCTTGCCGATCCGCTCCTCCATCCACATCCGCGCGCCACCGGCACCGCAGCAGAAGCCGCGTTCCTTGTGGCGGTGCATCTCCTGCTGGCGCAGGCCCGGGACGGCGGACATGATCTCGCGCGGGGGCGTGTAGATCTTGTTGTGCCGGCCCAGGTAGCACGGGTCGTGGTAGGTGATGAGCCCCTCGACCGGGGTCACCGGGAGCAGCTTGCCCTCGTCGATGAGGTGCTGGAGCAGCTGGGTGTGGTGGATGACCTCGTAGTCGCCGCCGAGCTGCGGGTACTCGTTGCCGATGGTGTTGAGGCAGTGCGGGCAGGTGGCGACGATCTTCTTCGCCGACTTCGGCTTCTTCGACTCGGGCGTGCTGTTGCCCTCGTCGTCCGTCTCCTCGCCGAACGCCATGTTCAGCGCGGCGACGTTCTCCATGCCGAGCTCCTGGAAGAGGGGCTCGTTGCCGAGGCGGCGGGCGGAGTCACCGGTGCACTTCTCGTCGCCGCCCATGATCGCGAACTTGACGCCCGCCATGTGCAGCAGCTCCGCGAAGGCCTTGGTGGTCTTCTTGGCGCGGTCCTCGAGGGCGCCGGCGCAGCCGACCCAGTAGAGGTACTCGACCTCGGTGAGGTCCTCGATGTCGCGGCCGACGACGGGGATCTCGAAGTCGACCTCCTTGGTCCACTCCAGGCGCTGCTTCTTGGCGAGGCCCCAGGGGTTCCCCTTCTTCTCCAGGTTCTTGAGCATCGTGCCCGCCTCGGACGGGAACGCGCTCTCGATCATCACCTGGTAGCGGCGCATGTCGACGATGTGGTCGATGTGCTCGATGTCGACCGGGCACTGCTCGACGCAGGCGCCGCAGGTGGTGCAGGACCACAGGACGTCGGGGTCGATGACGCCGTTCTCCTCGGCGGTGCCGATGAGGGGGCGCTCGGCCTCGGCGAGAGCGGCCGCGGGGACGTCCTTGAGCTGCTCCTCGGACGCCTTCTCCTCGCCCTCCATGGTCTTGCCGCCGCCGGCCAGCAGGTACGGGGCCTTGGCGTGCGCGTGGTCGCGCAGCGACATGATGAGGAGCTTGGGGGAGAGGGGCTTGCCGGTGTTCCAGGCGGGGCACTGCGACTGGCAGCGGCCGCACTCGGTGCAGGTGGAGAAGTCGAGCAGGCCCTTCCAGGAGAACTGCTCGACCTGGGAGACGCCGAAGACGTCGTCCTCACCGGGGTCGGTGAAGTCGATGGCCTGGCCGCCGCTGGTCATCGGCAGCAGTTCGCCGAGGGCGGTCGCGCCCTTGGAGTCGCGCTTGAACCAGATGTTGGGGAAGGCGAGGAAGCGGTGCCAGGCGACACCCATGTTGGTGTTCAGGCCGACGGTGATCGCCCAGCCCATGGTGACGCCGAGCTTGATCATGGCGGTCAGGTAGACCAGCGTCTGCAGGGTGCTGAGGCTCAGGCCCTTGAAGGCGGCGACCAGGGGGTACGAGGCCCAGTAGGCGGCCTCGTAGTGGTCGACGCCGTGCAGGGCGCCCTCCAGGCCGCGCAGGGTCATGATGGCGAGGCCGATGACGAGGATCACTGCCTCGACGAAGTAGGCCTGGCCGGTCTTGGAGCCCGCGAAGCGCGACTTGCGGCCGGGCCCGGACGGCCGGTTCAGCTGCCGGACCGCGATCAGCACGAGGATGCCGAGGGTCGTGAACAGCGCGATGAACTCGGTGTACAGCTCATAGGGGAGCCAGCCGCCGAGCACGGGGAGGGTCCAGTCGGCCTTGAAGAGCTGGCCGTAGGCGGTGACGATCGTCAGGCCCAGGGTCAGGAAGCCGACGGCCACGAACCAGTGCGCGACGCCGATGATTCCCCACCGGTTCATCCGGGTGTGGCCGACGAACTCCTTGGCCAGCGTGACGGTGCGGGCCTTCCAGTCGTCGGTTCGGCTGCCGGCGGGGACGGGCTGGCCGAGCTTGATGAACCGGTAGATCTGCGCGACGGCCCGGGAGATCAGGGCGACGCCGATCACGGTCAGGACCAGCGACACGATGATCGCGGCGAGTTGCATTCGGGGGCTCCTCGGGCCTGCGAGGTGTTCTTCGAGGGCGACCTCGAAGTGATTACTAAGCGGTAACTTATGCAGTCCGTCTGAGACTACCCACTTCTTCCGCCGCACTGTAGCCAGAGGTGCGGTGATCTGCGTCGCTGAGGCAAACCTGAGTGGGTGCGTCGCGGGCGGGCAGGAGGTCCGTTTCGCGCTGTGGGGCGTTCTGGCGCAAGGACACGTAAACCCGATCGTGTTATTCGCACAATACTGTGACAATTACCCCTAAATTAGCGATGTGCTGTACGGAATCGCGGCTGCCACCGCCGCTCTGCTCCTGACCGCCGCGCTCGCCGCGCTGCTGCGGTCGCTCGCCCTGCGCCTCGGTGCGGGCGGCGGGCCGGGGCTCCTCGCCGGCCGGACCACCCGGCCCCGTCCGCCCGGCCGGGAGAGACGCGTCCCCCTGCTCGGCGGTCTCGCCGTGGCGGGTGCGACGGCTCTCGTCGGCTGCGCCGGGGACTGGACCGGCGTCGCCCCGCTCGGTCCGGAGACCAGCAGGCTGCTGGTCGCCGGCCTCGTCGTCGCCCTGGCCGGTCTCGCCTCCGATCTGCTGCCCGTGCCGCCCCTGCTGCGGCTGACCGCCGTCGCCGGTGCCGCCGTCCTCGCGGTGCCCTACGACGCGCTCGGGGTGCCCGGCGGGGTGCTCGCGGCCGTCTGGATCGTCCTCGTCACCCACGCCTTCCGCTCGCTCGACCAGTCCGACGGGGTGCTCGGGACCGTCGGCGTCGTCACCGCGTTCGCGCTCAGCGGCTGCGCGGCGGCCGAGGTGATGGACGGGCTCGCGGCCCTGCTCAGCGTGCTGGCCGCCGCGCTCACCGGTTTCCTGATGCACGGCTGGCCGCCGGCCCGGATCGCGGCCGGCCGGTGCGGCTCCCAGTTCGCCGGGTTCGTGCTGGCCTCGGCCGTCGTGCTGGTGCACGCGGAGCGGCCCGCGGGGGCCGGGTTCGGCGCCGCGTTCGCGCTGACCGCCGTGGTCAGCGCCGACGCCGCCCTGGTGCTCGTGTCCCGGTGGCGCGCCGGACGGCCGGTGCTGCGGTCGGCCCCCGACCATCTGGTGCACCGGCTGCGCCGGGCGGGGCTCACCCGGCAGGGCGTCATGGTCGTGATGGGGCTCGCCACGTTCGCGGGTGCGCTCGTCGGGCTGGGCATCGATCTCGGCCGGGTGGGGGCTTCGGCGGCCTGGTGGGTGGCGGGGGCCGTGCTGGTCGTCGGCGCCGCGGGCGCCCTGCGTCCCGGGCGCCTCCCGCGCCGCCCCGGTGTCCGTCCCCGATCCCGTCCGCATGCGATCCCCGCTCCCGGGGGACCCGTCACCGGGAGCGTGCGTCGGCCCGGAGGTCCCCTCCGGCGCCCGGTGGATGTGGCGAATGGTGCGGTAAAAGTCCCCTAGCTCCCAGTGAAACGCGCAGGTCAGGAGCTTCCTGCGCGTAAGGAACGGATAAGAGTTGAGCCCCCGCGACTCAGGTCTGTTGACCGAGCGGCGGACGTCGTGCACACTTGAGCCTGTTCCACTCAAGTCATTGTTGGAGGAATCGAAATGGCACGTGCGGTCGGCATCGACCTGGGCACGACTAACTCAGTCGTCAGCGTTCTGGAGGGCGGCGAGCCCACCGTCATCACCAACGCCGAGGGCGCCAGGACCACGCCGTCCGTCGTCGCCTTCGCGAAGAACGGTGAGGTGCTTGTCGGCGAGGTCGCCAAGCGCCAGGCGGTCACGAACGTGGACCGGACCATCCGTTCGGTGAAGCGTCACATGGGCACGGACTGGAAGATCGAGCTCGACGGCAAGAGCTTCAACCCGCAGCAGATGAGCGCCTTCATCCTGCAGAAGCTGAAGCGCGACGCCGAGGCGTACCTGGGCGAGAAGGTGGCCGACGCGGTCATCACCGTCCCGGCGTACTTCAACGACTCCGAGCGTCAGGCGACGAAGGAGGCCGGCGAGATCGCGGGCCTGAACGTCCTGCGCATCGTGAACGAGCCGACCGCCGCCGCCCTGGCGTACGGCCTCGACAAGGACGACCAGACGATCCTCGTCTTCGACCTCGGTGGCGGCACGTTCGACGTGTCCCTCCTGGAGATCGGTGACGGCGTCGTCGAGGTGAAGGCCACCAACGGTGACAACCACCTCGGTGGTGACGACTGGGACCAGCGCGTCATGGACTACCTGGTCAAGCAGTTCCAGTCCGGTCACGGCGTGGACCTGTCCAAGGACAAGATGGCCCTCCAGCGCCTCCGCGAGGCCGCCGAGAAGGCCAAGATCGAGCTGTCCTCGTCCACCGAGACCTCGATCAACCTGCCCTACATCACGGCGTCCGCCGAGGGCCCGCTGCACCTGGACGAGAAGCTCACGCGCGCCCAGTTCCAGCAGCTGACGGCCGACCTGCTGGAGCGCTGCAAGACGCCGTTCCACAACGTCATCAAGGACGCCGGCATCAACCTCTCCGAGATCGACCACGTCGTTCTCGTGGGTGGCTCCACCCGTATGCCCGCCGTCGCCGAGCTCGTCAAGGAGCTGACCGGTGGCAACGAGGCCAACAAGGGTGTGAACCCGGACGAGGTCGTCGCCATCGGCGCCGCCCTCCAGGCCGGTGTCCTCAAGGGCGAGGTCAAGGACGTCCTGCTCCTCGACGTGACCCCGCTGTCCCTCGGCATCGAGACCAAGGGAGGGATCATGACCAAGCTCATCGAGCGCAACACCACGATCCCGACCAAGCGGTCCGAGATCTTCACGACGGCCGAGGACAACCAGCCGTCCGTGCAGATCCAGGTGTACCAGGGCGAGCGCGAGATCGCGGCGTACAACAAGAAGCTCGGGATGTTCGAGCTGACCGGTCTGCCGCCGGCCCCGCGTGGCGTCCCGCAGATCGAGGTCGCCTTCGACATCGACGCCAACGGCATCATGCACGTGACCGCGAAGGACCTGGGCACGGGCAAGGAGCAGAAGATGACCGTCACCGGCGGCTCCTCGCTGCCGAAGGACGAGGTCGACCGGATGCGCCAGGAGGCCGAGAAGTACGCGGAGGAGGACCACGCCCGCCGCGAGGCCGCCGAGACCCGCAACCAGGGCGAGCAGCTCGTCTACCAGACGGAGAAGTTCCTCAAGGACAACGAGGACAAGGTCCCCGGTGACGTCAAGACCGAGGTCGAGGCCTCTGTCGAGGAGCTGAAGGCCGCGCTCAAGGGCGAGGAGACCGCCGAGATCCGCACGGCCACCGAGAAGGTCGCCGCCGTCTCGCAGAAGCTGGGCCAGGCCATGTACGCCGACGCCCAGGCCGCGCAGGCCGCGGGCGGCGACGCCCCCGGTGCCGAGGCTCCGAAGGCCGACGGTTCCGACGAGGACGTCGTCGACGCCGAGATCGTCGACGAGGACCGTAAGGACGGTGCCGCGTGACGGAGGAGACCCCGGGCTTCGAAGAGCAGCCCGACGTCCCCTCCGGCGCCACCTCCGACGACGCCGATCCGCAGTCCGCCACCCCCTCTGCGGAGGGGGCGGCGGCCCCGGAAGGGGACGACAGCGCACAGTTGGCCGGCCTGACGGCGCAGCTGGACCAGGCACGCACGGGTCTCACCGAGCGCACCGCGGACCTCCAGCGCCTGCAGGCCGAGTTCCAGAACTACCGCCGCCGCGTCGAGCGTGACCGGATCGCGGTCAAGGAGGTCGCCGTGGCGAACCTCCTGACCGAGCTCCTGCCCGTGCTCGACGACATCGGCCGCGCGCGGGAGCACGGCGAACTCGTGGGCGGATTCAAGTCCGTCGCCGAGTCGCTGGAGACCGTCGCGGCCAAGATGGGGCTCCAGCAGTTCGGCAAGGAGGGCGAGCCCTTCGACCCGACGATCCACGAGGCCCTGATGCACTCGTACGCGCCGGACGTCACGGAGACGACGTGCGTGGCGATTCTGCAGCCGGGGTATCGCTTCGGCGAGCGCACCATCCGCCCCGCGCGGGTGGCGGTCGCCGAGCCGCAGCCCGGGGCGCAGACGGTCAAGGCCGAGGATTCGGCCGAGGCGGCCGAGACCGCCACGGACAAGGAGAGCGGTGGCCCGGACGAGGGCTGAGCTTGAACGAGGAGAGGAGGGACGTCGGGGATGAGCACCAAGGACTTCATCGAGAAGGACTTCTACAAGGTCCTCGGCGTCCCCAAGGACGCCACCGAGGCCGAGATCAAGAAGGCGTACCGGAAGCTCGCCCGCGAGAACCATCCGGACGCCAACAAGGGCAACGTCAAGGCCGAGGAGCGCTTCAAGGAGATCTCCGAGGCGAACGACGTCCTCGGTGACCCCAAGAAGCGCAAGGAGTACGACGAGGCACGCGCCCTCTTCGGCAACGGCGGCTTCCGGCCGGGTCCCGGCGCCGGCGGCGGCAACTTCAACTTCGACCTGGGCGACCTCTTCGGAGGCGGTCCCCAGGGCGGCGGCCAGGCCGGCGGAGCCGGTGGCTTCGGCGGAGGCATCGGCGATGTCTTCGGTGGCCTGTTCAACCGCGGCGGAGCCGGTACGGGAACCCGTACGCAGCCCCGGCGCGGCCAGGACATCGACACCGAGGTGACGCTGAGCTTCACCGAGGCGGTGGACGGCGCGACCGTTCCGCTGCGCATGACCTCGCAGGCCCCCTGCAAGGCCTGTTCGGGCACCGGCGACGCGAACGGCACACCCCGCGTGTGCCCCACGTGTGTCGGCACCGGCCAGGTCGCCCGCGGTTCGGGCGGTGGCTTCTCGCTCACCGACCCGTGCCCGGACTGCAAGGGCCGCGGCCTGATCTCGGAGAACCCCTGCGAGGTCTGCAAGGGCAGCGGCCGGGCCAAGTCGTCCCGGACCATGCAGGTGCGGATCCCCGCCGGCGTCAGCGACAGCCAGCGGATCAGGCTGCGCGGCAAGGGCGCTCCCGGTGAACGCGGGGGCCCCTCCGGCGACCTGTACGTCACCGTCCACGTGGACGCCCACCCGGTCTTCGGCCGCAAGGGCGACAACCTCACGGTCACGGTGCCCGTCACCTTCACGGAGGCGGCGCTCGGCGGAGAGGTGAAGGTGCCCACCCTGGGCGGACCCGCGGTGACGCTGAAGCTGCCGCCGGGCACGCCCAACGGACGCACCATGCGCGCCCGGGGCAAGGGTGCGGTCCGCAAGGACGGCACACGGGGCGACCTGCTCGTCACCGTCGAGGTGGCCGTTCCGCAGGACGTGTCGGGCAAGGCTCGTGACGCGCTGGAGGCGTATCGCGAGGCGACCGCGGGTGAGGATCCGCGGGCGGAGCTGTTCCAGGCCGCGAAGGGAGCATGACGGAGCCATGGACACCACCGGTCGGCGGCGCAACCCGTACGAACTGACCGAGGAGACGCCGGTGTACGTCATCTCGGTGGCGGCCCAGCTCTCCGGACTGCACCCGCAGACCCTGCGTCAGTACGACCGGCTCGGCCTGGTCTCTCCCGACCGCACCGCGGGCCGGGGCCGCCGCTACTCGGCCCGCGACATCGAACTGCTGCGTACCGTCCAGCAGTTGTCGCAGGACGAGGGCATCAACCTGGCCGGCATCAAGCGCATCATCGAGCTGGAGAACCAGGTGGCGGCGCTCCAGTCGCGGGCCGCCGAGCTCCAGTCGGCGCTCGACGGCGCCGCGGTGGCCATGCAGCAGCGCGAGGCCGCCGTGCACGCCTCCTACCGGCGGGACCTGGTCCCGTACCAGGAGGTCCAGCAGACGAGCGCCTTGGTGGTCTGGCGTCCCAAGAGGTCGCCCGATCAGTGACCGAAGCACCCGAGAGGGGGCCCGGAGGTTCTTCCTCCGGGCCCCCTCTCGCGTGCCCGGCAAAGTCCGTGACCGTTTTCGACCGATCGCGGTCCCCAGTGGCTCGATCTTTACCGTCCGGTCAAAATGGCCGGGTTGACCGCATTCGTTCGCCCGCCCGCGCCGCGCGGTGGCGGGACGCGGTGCCGCGCGCGGGCTCGTGCCGGCGCCCGTCTCCCGGGGTTTACCGGGGCGTCAACAAGCGTTAAAGGCATGGTGGATGGGGTTGGGCGGTCCGGGGCGACGTCCTCGTCGTGTGGATGACGGACGGTGAAGCTGAGGGGATTGCTGGAACCTCGGGCGTAACCTCTTCCCACCGTGTTCACTTGTGGAACACAGAACGCTGTTGCCATCTCGTTAAGTGGCTACTCCTTGACGCTGAGGTGATCGCCGCGTTGGCTTTCAGCCACCTGGGTCGCAATGCTGCAACCTCGCCCGGAAGGCACCTGATGTGAACACTCGTAACACCGGTCTCCGTCGTACCGTCATAGCCCTGGCCTCGTCCGCCGCCGCCCTCTCGCTCGCCGGCTGCGGGGTCGTCGACGGGCTCGGTGGAAGCGACGCCAAGGCCAGCCCCACGAAGGGCGACGACATCAAGGTGGGCCTCCTCCTCCCGGAGAAGGAGAACACCCGTTACGAGAAGTTCGACTACCCGATCATCGAGGAGCAGGTCAAGAAGCTCACCGAGAAGAAGGGTGAGGTCGTCTACCGGAACGCCGAGCAGGACGCGGGCAAGCAGCTCTCCCAGCTCCAGGAGATGGTGGACGACAAGGTCGACGTCATCCTCCTGGACGCGGTGGACTCGAAGTCGATCGCGAAGGGCGTGAAGAAGGCCAAGGACGCAGGCATCCCGGTCATCGCCTACGACCGGCTGGCGCAGGGCCCGATCGACGCGTACATCTCCTTCGACAACGAGCTGGTCGGCGAGGTCCAGGGCAAGGCCCTGGTCGGCGCGCTGGGGGCCGACTCCACGTCGAAGAAGATCATCATGATGAACGGCGCGACGACCGACCCGAACGCGGCGCAGTTCAAGGCCGGTGCGGAGTCCGAGCTCAACGACAAGGTGATCATCGCCAAGACGTACGACACCAAGGACTGGAACCCGGTCAACGCCAAGGCGAACATGGAAGAGGCCATCCAGAAGGTCGGCCTCGACAACATCGCCGGTGTGTACGCGGCCAACGACGGCATCGCGGGCGCGGTCATCGACACCCTCAAGAGCGCGGGCGTCAGCAAGGTGCCGCCGGTCACCGGCCAGGACTCCGAACTCGTCGCCGTGCAGCGGATCCTCAAGGGCGACCAGTTCATGAGCGTCTACAAGTCCTACCCGCAGGAGGCGAGCGCCGCCGCCGAGATGGCGGTCGCCCGGGTCCAGGGCCGCTCGATCGAGTTCGACGCGCTGACCCGCGACAAGGTGAGCAGCCCGACGAACAAGGACATTCCGGCGCAGCTCGTGCCCGTGGTCGACCTGACCAAGCAGAACATCGAGGACACGGTCCTGCAGGACAGCATCTACACCGTCAAGCAGATCTGCACCGCCCCCTACAAGGCGGCCTGTGACGCTCTGAAGCTCAAGTAGGACCGAAGCCGCCAAGGAGGCCGCCGGCGACGGCGAGGGCCTCCTGGCGGCCGCGGGGCAGCGCACGACATCGAGGGCCCGGGGTGCACACCCCGGGCCCTCGACGCGTTCCGCGTTCCGCGCCGGACGCCCGCGGCCGGGGGAGATATCCGGCCACACCCGAGCCGTGCGCCGCAGGTCCGGCGGGGGCCGATTCCGTGAAGTCCCGGGCGTCCGGGGGCCGCTGCTTGCAGCTTGTTGCAACGGGCGGGGCGGAGGTGCGGATTTATGCTGATCAGAAGGGGCGAAACGGCTCGCCGGGACGGCGCAGCCGTGTTGCGGTGCCGGACGCGTCCGCGCATAGTTGCGCTGCGGAGGAAGCCCTGACGCGGGGCTCACGCCAGAGGTCGGAGCTGCAGCCAGAGGTGGGAGATGGCCGGGCACGGGACGGACAGGCATCCGCACGGCGCTGACCGACTGTGCGAGGCCGGCGACCGGGTGTACTCGCGGGCCGTACGGCGCGGCCGGGTGCCCCGCGACGACGCCGGCGCGGTGCCGTGCCTGCTGGAGCTGGCGCTGCTGCACCCCGACCCCGACGACATGGGCTGGCTGGTGCCGACCTCCCCGCAGGAGGTCATGACCCGGCTGCTGCGCGGGGTGTACGAGGAAGTCAGCGCCAGCCAGGCGCGGGTGGGCGACGCGGTGTCCGCGTTCGAGTGGTACGCCGGGCTCGGCGGACGCGTCCAGGCACCCGCTGAGGGCGCCGCGATCCGCGTCCTGGACGGACTGCCGCGCATCCGGGCCGCCATGGACAAGGCGACCGAGGAGTGCGCGAGCGAGGTCCTGACGGTCCAGCCCGGCGGCATCCGGCGTGAGGACGAACTGGTGGAGGGGCTGCACCGGGCGCTGGAGATGCGCCGGCGCGGTGTGCGCATGCGCGACCTGTACACCCACGTGGCCCGGCACGGCCAAGGCCTGCTGAACTACATGGAGTTGATGGGGGACGCGGCCGAGGCCCGGACCCTCGACGAGGTCGTGGAGCGGCTCATCCTCTTCGACCGCAAGGTCGCCTTCATCCCGGCGAACTCCGACCGCACGATCGCGCTGGAACTGCGCCATCCCGCCCTGATCGACTACCTGGTCACGGTGTTCGAGCGGTTGTGGCGTCTCGCGATCCCGCTGGCCTCGCCGCTGCCGTCCACGGGCATCGAGGGGATCACCCACCGCGAGCGCTCGATCGCCGCGCTGCTGGCGGAGGGGCATCAGGACGCGGTGGTCGCGGAACGCCTCGGCATCAGTGTCCGCACCTGCCGGGCCCACATCGCCCGGCTCTCCGAGACGCTGGGGGCGGCCAGCCGTACGCAGTTGGGCGTGCGGATCGCGCAGGCGGGGCTGGACGGGCCGCCGCGCTCGCCGGAGCCGGCGACCGTCACCGTCCCGCGTCACGGCGCGGCTCCGGCCGCCACCGGCCCGTCGGTGGCCGGCCCGGGCGCGGCCGGTGTCCAGGGGCTGCCCGGTCAGGGCTCGCCCGCCCAGCGCTGAGCGGCCGGCTGCTCAGTGGTCCTGTTCCAGGATGCCCGACTGGGCGATCAGGAAGCCGAGTTGGGCCCGGCTGCCGCTGCCGAGGGAGGCCGCCAGTTTCGCGATGTGGGCCCGGCAGGTGCGGACGTTCATCCCGAGTCTGCGGGCGATGGCCTCGTCCACGTGGCCCTCGATGAGGAGCTTGGCTATGGAGCGCTGGACGCCCGTGATGCCGTCCGGGGTGGACTCGTAGGTGACTTCCTCGCGCAGCGGGGTGGCGCGCCGCCAGAGCTGCTCGAAGACCCTGGTCAGATAGCGGACGAGGCCGGGGTGGCGCAGTTCGAGGGCGAACTGGTTGTCGTCGCTCGCGGGGATGAAGGCGACCGTTCCGTCGCAGATGATGAGCCGCTCGATCAGTTCCTCCAGCGTGCGGATCTCGATCTTTCCGCTGGCTATGCGGTCCATGTAGGCGGCGGTGCCCTGGCTGTAGCGGACCGTGTGCTGGTAGAGCGTGCGGATGCGGACGCCGCGGTCGGTGAGCGGGCGGTCCCGTTCGAGGGCCTGGTTCAGGATGTGCTCGCTGCGCCGGCCGCCGGGCTGGATGGTGAGCATCTCCGTGTGGCACTCGGAGGTCGCGATGTCGAGGGCGGCGTTGATCCGGTCGATGCCCTCCAGCACGGTGATGGCGTGGGTGGGGGCGGGTGCCATCGCGCTGACCATCATGAACGGCTCGAATGATTCGGTCAGTTCGATGGTGCGCCGCCTGCGCTCCTGGATCTCGCGCTCAATAGGGTGGAGGCGCTGCGTGAGCGCGACGGACGGCGGCACCGGGCGCAGCCAGTTGGAGTCGTCGGGATCCGGGCGCAGCAGGGCGAACTCCAGCAGGCATGGGGCTGCCGCCGCTTCGGCCCGGGCGATCCGTCCGGTGCTCAAAGCGCTCGTGTACAAGCGTGCCCCTTCGTCACAAAGTTCCGTGACGGGATGGGGATGTGTCTGGTTTGTGTGTTCTATGGGCAAATCGCCACCCCCCAGGGTCCTGAACATGCAGGAACATGATGCATCGTGTCGGTGGTGGTGACGTGCCTGAATGAGACATCGTCTTCATTACCGGGGGAGAGGATCCGATCAAGTGAGGACGAAGCCGACTATGTACAGGAGAATGCTTCGCTCGGTACTTGCCACCGCTTTCTCCGCGGTTGTGGCTGTCGGGGCCCTGAGTGCCATGGGTCTCGGGGCGGGGGGTTCGTCGACCACCTCGGCGCCACCGGACAGTGGCTGGGGCAGTGCACCTGCGGTTCTCTCCCTGGACAGTGGCTGGGGCAACGGGCCTGCGGCTCTCGCTCTGGACAGTGGCTGGGGCAACGGGCCCGCGACGCTCGCTCTGGACAGCGGCTGGGGAAACGTGGCGAAGGCGCTGCCCGCGGACAGCGGCTGGGGCAACGCCGCGAAGGCGCTGCCCGCCGACAGCGGCTGGGGCAACGTACGGACGGACCTGGCCGACAGCGGCTGGGGCAACGCGAAGGCGATCGTGCCGGCCGACAGTGGCTGGGGCAGCGTGAAGACGATCGTGCTGGCTGACAGCGGCTGGGGTTTCGTGGCTCCGGCCGGCAGTGCTTCGAGTGACGTCACGAAGGCTTCAGTGGACTCATGACTACACCACCCGACGACCGTTCGTTCCGGCGCGAGATGGCCACCGCGTACCGATCCGGCTGGCACTTCATCGACCTGGTCACCGCCATCCCCCACAACGGTGACTCGTTGATGGTGACCGTGTTCGGTGAGCCCGTCGTCGTCACCCGCGACGACGACGAGGACGTACGGGCCTATCGGTGTCTGCGGCGGCCTCGGGGGGCGCCGCAGCCAGTACGGTGCGCCATCCGGTACGGAATGATCTTCGTGAACCTCGATCAGCGCGACCACCGCCTGACCGGACCCGACATCCCCGACGTAGAGACCATCGCAGCCACCCCCCGCAGTGCCTGACGCGATTCCCCCGTCGTAGTAGATCGCGCAGGTACTTCCCCCCGCAGCGGCGTCACCGTGACCTGAACACGGTGACGCCGCTGCAGTTTTCCCGGAAATCTCCGGGTTTCCGCCAGTCCTCGCAAGGGCCGGAACCAGCCGTGGCGACGGGGTGCGCCGCCTTCC
The DNA here is from genome assembly GCF_040607345.1 of Streptomyces sp. NPDC005302. NCBI lineage: Bacteria > Bacillati > Actinomycetota > Actinomycetes > Kitasatosporales > Streptomycetaceae > Streptomyces > Streptomyces sp. NPDC005302. The sequence goes on along the minus strand of NZ_JBEXGN010000001.1, from coordinate 137,370 downwards.
CGGCCGCGCTGTCCTCAGCCGTGCCCCAGGGCCCTCGTCAACTCGATCTCGATCACCACGCGGGCCGGGTTCGGGGACGGCACCCGCTCGTAGCGCTCCGTGTAGCGCCGCACGGCGTCCGCCACGCGCTCCGGGTCCGTGGACACCCGGGCCAGCCCCTCCAGCGTCGCCCAGCGCCGGCCGTCCACCTGGCAGACCGCCACCCGCGCCCCGTCCGGCTCCGCCGCCCGCACGTGCGCCGCCTTCGCGGTGGCCCCGCCGGTGATGATCCGGGCGAGTCCGGCGTCGGGGTCGTAGGTGACGCCGACGGGCACCACGTGCGGGGTGCCGTCGCGCCGGAGGGTCGTCAGGGTGCAGAGGTGGCGCTCGCGCCAGAAGCGCAGGTAGGCGGCGTCGGGCTGCCGCGGGTCCACGGGAGGGGAAGCCATGGGGCCTGAATCTACGCCCCGCTCCATCCGTATCCATTTCCGTGCGCTCGTGCCGTCCCTGCTCCGTTCCTGCCCCGCTCCAGCCTTGAGTGGAATAGACTCAAGTTTGTGTACGTTGCCCCTGTCAGGCAACGGTCGGGACACCAGGAGGAGGAGAACGCGAACGTGGACGCCGAGCTGACCAACAGGAGCCGGGACGCGATCAACGCGGCGAGCAGCCGCGCCGTGTCCGAGGGGCACCCGGATCTGACCCCCGCCCACCTGCTGCTCGCTCTGCTGGAGGGGCAGGACAACGAGAACATCATCGACCTGCTGACAGCGGTGGAGGCCGACAAGGCCTCCGTGCGGGCCGGCGCCGAGCGCGTGCTCGCGGGCCTGCCGAGCGTGGCCGGTTCCACCGTCGCGCCTCCGCAGCCCAACCGCGAACTGCTCGCCGTCATCGCCGACGCCGCCGAGCGCGCCAAGGAGCTGGGTGACGAGTTCATCTCCACCGAGCACCTGCTCGTCGGCATCGCCGCGAAGGGCGGCCAGAGCGGCGACGTACTCTCCCAGCAGGGCGCCGGTGCGAAAAAGCTGCTGGAGGCGTTCCAGAAGACCAGGGGAGGGCGCCGGGTGACGACACCGGATCCCGAGGGCCAGTACAAGGCACTCGAAAAGTTCGGTACGGACTTCACCGCCGCCGCGCGTGAGGGCAAGCTCGACCCGGTCATCGGCCGGGACCAGGAGATCCGCCGGGTGGTGCAGGTCCTGTCCCGCCGCACCAAGAACAACCCGGTCCTCATCGGCGAGCCCGGCGTCGGCAAGACCGCCGTCGTCGAGGGGCTCGCCCAGCGGATCGTGAAGGGCGACGTGCCCGAGTCGCTCAAGAACAAGCGCCTCGTCTCCCTCGACCTCGGCGCCATGGTCGCCGGCGCGAAGTACCGCGGCGAGTTCGAGGAGCGGCTGAAGACCGTGCTCGCGGAGATCAAGGACTCCGACGGGCAGGTCATCACCTTCATCGACGAGCTGCACACGGTCGTCGGGGCCGGCGCGGGCGGCGACTCCGCCATGGACGCCGGCAACATGCTGAAGCCCATGCTCGCCCGCGGTGAGCTGCGCATGGTCGGCGCCACCACCCTCGACGAGTACCGCGAGCGGATCGAGAAGGACCCGGCGCTGGAGCGGCGCTTCCAGCAGGTGCTGGTCGTCGAGCCGACCGTCGAGGACACCATCGCCATCCTGCGCGGACTGAAGGGCCGGTACGAGGCCCACCACAAGGTCCAGATCGCCGACCGCGCGCTGGTGGCCGCCGCGACCCTCTCCGACCGCTACATCACCTCCCGCTTCCTGCCCGACAAGGCCATCGACCTCGTCGACGAGGCCGCCTCGCGGCTGCGCATGGAGATCGACTCCTCCCCGGTCGAGATCGACGAACTCCAGCGGGTCGTCGACCGGCTGAAGATGGAGGAGCTCGCGATCGGCAAGGAGAGCGACGCGGCCAGCAGGGAGCGGCTGGACAAGCTGCGCCGCGACCTCGCCGACAAGGAGGAGGAGCTGCGCGGGCTCACCGCCCGCTGGGAGAAGGAGAAGCAGTCCCTCAACCGCGTCGGTGAGCTGAAGGAGAAGCTCGACGAGCTGCGCGGCCAGGCCGAACGCGCCCAGCGCGACGGCGACTTCGACACCGCCTCCAAGCTGCTGTACGGCGAGATCCCCACCCTGGAAAGGGACTTGGAGGAGGCGTCGGAGGCCGAGGAGGAGGCCGGACGGGACACCATGGTCAAGGAGGAGGTCGGACCCGACGACATCGCCGACGTCGTGGGCTCCTGGACCGGCATCCCCGCCGGACGCCTCCTGGAGGGCGAGACCCAGAAACTCCTGCGCATGGAGGAGGAGTTGGGCCGCCGGCTGATCGGTCAGACCGAGGCGGTGGGCGCCGTCTCCGACGCCGTGCGCCGCACCCGCGCCGGCATCGCCGACCCGGACCGCCCCACCGGTTCCTTCCTGTTCCTCGGCCCGACGGGCGTCGGCAAGACCGAACTCGCCAAGGCACTGGCCGACTTCCTCTTCGACGACGAGCGGGCGATGGTCCGCATCGACATGTCGGAGTACGGCGAGAAGCACAGCGTGGCCCGGCTGGTGGGCGCGCCGCCCGGATACGTGGGGTACGAGGAGGGCGGTCAGCTCACCGAGGCGGTGCGCCGCCGCCCGTACAGCGTGATCCTGCTCGACGAGGTGGAGAAGGCGCACCCCGAGGTGTTCGACGTGCTGCTCCAGGTGCTGGACGACGGACGGCTGACGGACGGTCAGGGACGGACGGTCGACTTCCGCAACACCATCCTGATCCTCACCTCGAACCTGGGCAGCCAGTTCCTCGGCGGACAGAGTCTCGCCGATCCGCTCAGCTCCGAGGAGGACAGGAAGCGGCAGGTCCTGGACGTCGTCCGGGCCTCGTTCAAGCCGGAGTTCCTGAACCGGCTGGACGACCTGGTGGTCTTCTCCGCGCTCGACCAGGCGGAGCTGGAGCGCATCGCCCGCCTCCAGATCGACCGGCTGGCCAAGCGGCTCGCCGAGCGCCGGCTCACCCTGGAGGTCAGCGACGCGGCCCTGGCCTGGCTCGCCGAGGAGGGCAACGACCCGGCGTACGGAGCGCGCCCGCTGCGGCGCCTCGTCCAGACCGCCATCGGCGACCGGCTGGCCAAGGAGATCCTGGCCGGCGAGGTCAAGGACGGCGACACCGTCCGCGTGGACGCCTTCGGCGACGGCCTGATCGTGGGACCCGCCACCGGTAAGACGCTGTAGCACGGAGCACACGTTCCGGCCAGGGCCCGCGGCTCCGTCGCCGCGGGCCCCCGGCGTGTCCGGAACCGGCCCGACCCTCGGCGGCCCGGGTCCGCCGCGCTCGGGGACCGACATGTGCATGTTCATCCCGGCGTCTCCTCGCGACGCCCCGCATACCCCCGAGGCCCATCCTCACCTGGCCCGATGCCCCCAGGTGACCGGATCTTGTCAGCCCCCGGCGGACAGGCCCGGCCAGGGGTTGCCACCCCCCGCCCCGCATGGGGGAGGATGGCAGGATCCGTACGAAGGGAAATACACGGTGAGCATCGACCCGTCCTCGATTCCGAACTTCGGGGGCCAGCCCGAGCCGCAGCCCGGCGGCCCCGCGGGCCCCGTGGTCCCGGATCAGGACCTCGTGAAGCAGCTTCTGGAGCAGATGGAGCTGAAGTACGTCGTCGACGACGAGGGTGACCTCGCGGCGCCGTGGGAGGAGTTCCGTACGTACTTCATGTTCCGCGGCGAGGGTGACCAGCAGGTCTTCTCGGTGCGGACGTTCTACGACCGGCCGCACCAGCTCGAGGAGAAGCCCGCGCTCCTGGAGTCGATCGACGACTGGAACCGCCGCACCCTGTGGCCGAAGGTCTACAGCCACACGCACGACGACGGCACCGTCCGCCTGATCGGCGAGGCGCAGATGCTGATCGGCACCGGCGTCAGCCTGGAGCATTTCGTGTCCTCCACGGTCAGCTGGGTCCGCGCCGCCATCGAGTTCGACAAGTGGCTCGTCGAGCAGCTCGGCCTGGAGCAGGAGATCAACGAGGCGGAGAAGCCCGAGGACGACGAGGAGTAGTTCTCCTCCTCGCGGCGGCGCACCCCTCGCGCACCCCCGTGGACACGCTCTAGAGCGGGGTGTGCGCGACCACGACGAGATACGCGCCGTAGGCGAACGAGAGCCCGGCCAGGGCACCGACCACCAGGGTCGCGTGCCAGGGGCGGGCTCTCGCCGTCCTGACCAGGGCCGAGGCGAGCGGCAGCAGCAGCGGGAACGCGGGCAGCAGGAAGCGCGGTTTCGACGCGAAGAACCCCGACCCGCCCAGCGCGATCAGCAGCAGGACCCCGCTGTGCACCAGCAGCGGCAGCGGCACCCGCTCCGCGATCAGCAGGGCGTACAGCAGCACGGCCGCCGCGACGATCACCATCGTCATGGGGAACACGAACCGGCCGCCGTGCAGCAGCAGGTGCCGGACGAAGTGGAGGGCCCCCGCGCCGAGGTCGAAGCGCGAGCCCCAGTGCCGCTGCACCGCGAAGTAGCCGCCGAGCAGGTCGCCCCTGCGGTGGCCGACCCACAGCACGTAGCCGGCCCAGCCGAGCGGCGCGAGCGCGGCGCCCGTCCACAGCCTGTGGGAAACCCTGCCGCGGCGGCGCACGAGCTCGCACAGCGCCCCGACGAGGACCGCCGCGGCCACCGCGAGGCCGTTCGGCCGGGTCAGCCCCGCGAGCGCGGCCAGCGAGCCCGCCCACACCCACCGCCCGTCGAGCACCGCGTACAGCGACCAGGCGGCGAAGGCGGTCAGCAGGGGCTCGGTGTACGCCATCGACAGCACCACCGAGTGCGGCAGCAGCCCCCACAGCAGCACCAGCGCGGTTCCGACCGCCCGGCCCCGCAGCCGTGCCCCGACCGCGTAGACCCCGCACGCGGCGGCCGCCGCCGCGAGCCAGGAGACCAGCAGGCCCGCGGTGCTCGCGTTGAGCGGCGTCAGCGCGGTGACGGCGCGGACGAGTCCCGGGTACAGCGGGAAGAACGCCAGGTCGCTGTAGACGACACCGGGGCGGAAGTGCAGGGTGCGGCCGTAGCCGTGCGCCGCGATCCTCAGGTACCAGAGCGAGTCCCAGGACCGCGCGAGCAGCGTCGCCGGATGCCTGCCGGTGGCCCACGCGGTCGCGGCGAGCACGAGGACGCCCGTCCCGCGCGCGGCGGCGAACAGTCCGAGCGCGGTCAGCATGGGGGACCACCCGGCGCGCGCGACGCGGGAGGGGCCGACGGCTCGGCCGGCGGGTTCCGCAACGGCGGTGCGGGCGAGGGTGTTCGGGTGGGTCACACCCGAACTGTGCGATCCCTACGGGGTGTTCGCGAGCCGGGAGCGCCCGTGCGGGTACGGATGCGCGCCTCCCGGCGTGCCGCACGGACGGAGGCGTCCGCCGGTGCTAGGGGGTTCGTTCCGTGCGGGCCGGGCTACCAGGCCGCCTTCAGCCGCTGCGAGGCCTCCTCCAGCACGTCCGTCCGCTTGCAGAACGCGAACCGCACGAAGGGCGCGCCCGCCTCCCGGTGGTCGTAGAAGACCGCGTTCGGGATGGCGACGACCCCGGCCCGCTCGGGCAGCGCGCGGCAGAACGCGAAGCCGTCCGACTCGCCGAGCGGCCGGATGTCGGTCGTGATGAAGTACGTGCCCTGCGGCCGGAACACCGAGAAGCCCGCGTCCGTGAGCCCCGCCGCCAGCACGTCCCGCTTGCGCAGCATGTCCGCGCGGAACCCGTCGAAGTAGTCGTCCGGCAGCGCGAGCGCCTCCGCGACGGCGTACTGGAAGGGGCCCGACGCCACGTACGTCAGGAACTGCTTCGCCGACCGTACGGCGCCGACCAGGGCCGGCGGCGCGGTCACCCAGCCCACCTTCCAGCCCGTGAACGAGAACGTCTTGCCCGCGCTGCCGATGGTGACCGTCCGCTCGCGCATGCCGGGCAGGGTGGCCAGGGGGACGTGCTCGGCGTCGTCGAAGACCAGGTGTTCGTAGACCTCGTCGGTCACCACGAGCAGGTCCCGCTCGACGGCGAGCCGGGCGATCTCCGTCAGCTCCGCCCGGGTCAGGACGGTGCCCGTCGGGTTGTGCGGGGTGTTGAGCAGCAGCAGCCGGGTCCGGTCGGTGACCGCGTCGCGCAGCTCGTCGAGGTCGAGGCGGAACCGGCGGTGCGCGGCGCCGTCCGGAGTGCCGGCGGGCGGCGCCGCGTCGTCGGGGCGCAGCGTCACGGGCACGCGCGTGCCGCCCGCCATGGCGATGGACGCCGCGTACGAGTCGTAGTACGGCTCCAGGGCGATCACCTCGTCGCCCGGTTCCAGCAGCGCGAGCAGGGCGGCGGCGATGGCCTCGGTGGCACCCGCCGTGACCAGCACCTCGGTGTCGGGGTCGTAGGACAGGCCGTAGCGGCGCTCCTGGTGCGCGGCGACGGCGGCGCGCAGTTCGGGGACGCCCGGCCCCGGCGGGTACTGGTTGCCGCGGCCGTCCCGCAGCGCGCGGACGGCCGCCTCCCGGATCTCCTCGGGACCGTCCGTGTCGGGGAATCCCTGGCCGAGGTTGATGGCTCCGGTGCTCGTCGCGAGGGCGGACATCTCGGCGAAGATCGTCGTTTTGAACTCGGCGAGCCGGCGGTTCAACAGGGGTCGCGCGCTGGAGGTCATGGCGGCCATCCTCCGCCCAAGCTCTGGAGTTCCTCAACTCTGCTTTGGGCCGTGACGCGTGAGGGCATCCCCCTGTCACGCAAGACCGGAATCGAGAAGCACGGCCCACGGGGGGCCGCTTCGGGGGAACGAAAGGAGGGTGACGCCATGATCTTCGGCATCATCCTGGCGGTCGTCCTGCTCGTCGTGTTCGTGAAGGCCGTGAGCGGGGGCAGCAAGCGCAAGCGCCGGTCCGGGGGCCGGTCGGGAGGCGGCTCGGGGAGCAGCGACAGCAGCTGGTGGGCCGGCGGCGGGGCCGGCGGCGGGGCCGCGGCGGGCGGCAGTGCCGCGTCCTGCTCGTCGGGCGGTTCGTCCGGTGGTCACCACGGAGGCCACGGGGGTCACTCCTGCGGGGGTCACTCGTCGTGCGGAGGCTCGTCCTGCGGAGGCGGGTCCTCGTGCGGTGGCGGCGGCGGATGTGGCGGAGGCAGCTGACACGGGGCAGCTGAGCTCATCGCGGGGAATGCGCATCCGGCGCACGGAAATGCCCGCCGGCAGAGGTCTGCCGACGGGCACTTCCATACCCCCGGGCGTACGCCGTAGTTGAACAGTTGAGCTGTGCAGCCCTCGGGGGGATGGAAACCCTACGAAGTTGGGTAAAAACGCTGTGGCGGCGCCATCGTTCATGATTCCCTCTAAATCACCGAAGCAGCCCTGGTAGATCACCTAAGCGGCCCTGGGCCGACAGGCCTCGGAGTCCATCGGATGGTCCTATCGGAACCGTCCTTCGGATGTCCTTCCGGCCGGGCGCACCGGGCCGTTCCCCCGGTGCCGACCGGCTGCGCCGGAACCCCCACCTCACCTTTGCGTGCTAGCGGAGCCGACCCATGCTCACGACCCTGAACACCTCGTACACCGACACGCGCGCGGCCGATCTCGCCTGGACACTGGGCCGCGAACCGCTGCCGGCCCTCGCCACCCTCGATCTCGAACTGAACGGGGCGAACCTGCAGTTGAGACTGCTCGGCGCGTCCCACCAGGTGCTCCTGGAAGAGGAGCGGGGCAGCTGTTCGGAGACCGTCGCCTGCCTCCCCGGCAGCAGCACACCCCTGCCCCTCGGCGTCGCCAAGCAGTTCGGCGACTGGGAGTACGAGTTCGCCGCCCGCGTCGAGGTCCTGTCACCCGGCTCCTTCGCGGGCCGCGCCCAGGAGTTGCTCGCGCTGGTCGCGGACCACCCCCAGGGTCTCGCCGGCGTCTTCCCCGGCAGCCCGCACGCCTTCACCGCCATGCTCGCCCAGCGCCACGACGGCCAGGTCCATTGGCGTACGTGGCACGCGTACCCGCAGGACGGGCAGTTGGTCGCGACGCGTACACGGGTCGGCGTGCGCGCGGACGCGCTCAGCGCGTCCGGGGTCTGAGGAAGCGGGCCCCGGGCGGCGCATGGGTGCCGGGTCCGGGGGGAAGATGCCCGCGTCGGCCCCGTGTGCCATGAAGCGCAACGCTTTCCACACGTGTGGGTGACGAAGCGCGGTGGTGCCGTGACGTAGCGTTCGCAGCGTGATCGACCCGCACGCGCCCGCCCCACCCGGCGCGCCGCCGTCCTGGGACGTCCAGGGCCAGGCGCGGCTGCCCGTGCGCCCGGGCGTCGGCCGCTTCCTCGTCCTGGCCGGCGTGTTCGTCTGCGCGGCGTGCGGACTGGTGTACGAACTCGAACTCGTCGCCCTCGCCTCCTACTTGATCGGCGACTCCGTCACCCAGGCCTCCGTGGTGCTGTCCGTCATGGTCTTCGCCATGGGGGTCGGCTCCCTCGCCGCGAAACGGCTGCGCCCGCGCGCCGCGGCCGGCTTCGGCGCGGTCGAGGCAGCCCTCGCGCTGGTCGGCGGATGCAGCGCCATGGCCCTGTACGCGGTGTTCGCCTGGACCGGCGGCTGGGGTGGCCTGTGGGCGGACGGATCCCGCTGGCTGCTGGTCGCCTTCTCGCTGGCCATCGGCCTGCTCATCGGCGCCGAGGTCCCTCTCCTCATGGAGCTGATACAGCGCATCCGCCGCCAGGACCCGGGTGGCGCGGTCGCCGACCTGTTCGCCGCAGACTACGTGGGCGCCCTCGTCGGCGGCCTCGCCTTCCCCTTCCTGCTGCTCCCCCTGCTCGGCCAGCTCACCGGCGCGCTGCTCACCGGCACGGTCAACGCCGTCGCGGGCGGTGCCCTCGTCCTCGGCCTGTTCCGGAAGGACCTGAGCCGCCGGGCGCGCTGGACCCTGCTCGTCGCCAACGTCGTCGTCCTCGGGCTACTCGCCTCCGCCGCGGTCCTGGTCGACGACTTCGAGCGTGCCGCGCGGCACGCCGTGTACGGAGGCGACGTCCGCGTGGCGCTGCGCGGCGGAGTCCAGGAGGTCGTCCTCGCGGGCGGCACCCGCGGCCACCCGCTCCACCTCTTCCTCGACGGCCGCCTGCGGTTCAGCGGCCGCGACGAGCGCCGCTATCACGAGGCACTCGTGCACCCCGCGATGAACGGACCGCACGCGCGCGTGCTCATCCTCGGCGGCGGCGACGGGCTCGCCGTCCGCGAGGCGCTGCGGCACCCCGGGGTGCGCCGGGTCGACGTCGTGGAGATCGACGCGGACGTCGTCCGGCTCGCCCGCCACGATGCCGCGCTCACCGCCCTCAACCACCACGCGTACGACGACCCCCGTGTGCACGAGGTGACGGCGGACGCCTTCACCTGGCTGCGCGGGGCGCCGTCGACGTACGACGTGGTCGTCTCGGACCTCCCCGACCCGGGCATCACCGCGAGCACCAAGCTGTACTCGCAGGAGTTCTACGGCCTCGCCCGTCGGGTCCTCGCCCCCGGAGGGCGGCTCGTCGTGCACGCCGGGCCCCTCGACGGGCGGCAGAGGGTGTTCTGGACGGTCGACGCGACGCTCCGCGCGGCGGGCCTGCGCACCACGCCCTACCGGGTCCGCGGTCGGGACTCCGGGTTCGCCGCGGGACCCGACCGCACCGCGGGCGGCTCCGCGGGCGCCCCGGGGGACTGGGGCTTCGTGCTGGCCGCCCGCTCGCCCGCGCCGCTGTGGCTGCCCGCCTCCGGCCCGCGGCTGCGCACGCTCACCCGGGCGACTCTGGCCGCCGACGCCCGGGCGGCGGACCGCTGCCGGCCGCACCGGCCCCTCGCGCCCTCCACGCTGGTGCACCCGCGGTACTCCGACTGAGCAGGAGGAGCGGGAATCCCGTGATACCCGGGTGCGGTCCGGGGCGTGCTGGGTAGGCTCGGCTGACATGGAGCATGAGGTGTTCGTTCCGTTTCCCGTCGGACCGCTCAGGGAGGCGCTGGCCGACCCCGTCCGGGTCGCCCGCGCCGTGCCGGGGCTCCAGCAGGACGCGTCGGCCGGCGCCGACGCCGGGCAGGATGCGGCGGCGGCCCCGCAGCCGCTGCCCGTACGGGCCGCAGGGCGGCTGAAGGTCCGCGTCGCCGGTCACACGATCACCTACCGCGGAGCCCTTCGGGTCACCGCCCAGGCCGACGGGTCCTACGCCGTCGAGGCCGACGGCACGGAGGTGCGCGGCAGGGGCGTGGTGAAACTGGCGCTCACCCTGCGACTGACGGCGTCCGAGGGCGGTACGACGCTCACCTACGGCGGCACGGCGTCCGCCGACGGCCGCGTCACCGAACTCCCGCGGGACTCGGTCACCGCGGCGGCCCGCCGCCTGCTGACCCGCTTCACGGAGTCCCTGACGACGGGCCTCGCGCCGGAGAACGGGGAGTCCGAGGCCCGGCCCCACACCGGGACCGGGCCGCACGCCGCCGCCGGTGGACCCGTGCCCGGGAGCGACCCGGAGGACTCCGTGCCGAGCGGACCCCGGCCCGCCTCCGACACCGAGTCCGAGGCCGATGCGGAAGCGGGGCCCGAGAGCGGCCCCCGCGCCGGGACCGAGGCGGCGGACTCCGCGGAGAGAACCGAAGGGGAGGACTCCGGCGAGGGCACCGAACCGGTGCCCGGTGCCGAGGCGTCCGGCCTCTTCGAGACCGACGTACCGCCCTCGTCCCTCGACCCGTCGGCCGAGGACGACGACTTCGGGGGAGAGGCCTTCGTCGTGGAGGACGGGGCACCGGGGGCCGACGACGCGATGGCCGAGGCGGCCCATGCGCGGCGGACGATGATCGGACGCAGCGCGGAGGAGGTGGACCACGCCCCGCCGCGCGGCCGCTACGCCCCCGTGCCGCCCCCGGAGGCGACCGCCGCCCGCGCCACCCTCCGCTGGGCGGCCCCCGCCGCGGCCATCGCCGTGGCCTCGGCGATCGCCGTGACCCGCGCCCTGCGCAAGCGCCGCTAGACGACGGGAGCCTTCGCCGACCCTCGCGCAGAACGCCGGTGCGCGGCGGGCGGGCGGGGCGGGTCGCCGCCTGGCGGCGGATGACGGTCGTGTCCGTGACCGTGAGCGCCGACCGCCGGGTAGGCCGCCGGCGCGGTGCCGGACGGCCTCGGTGACGGCAGCGGCCTCGCTGACGGATGGCGGTCGGGCGGCTGACTGCGTGCGGGGATCGTGGGCGCCGGCCGACGCCCGTCGTGGTCGCGACACCCGTGTGTCGGCCGCCGCTTCTGTGGGTGGGACGGTCAGGGGCGTGTGCGGTGAGCCCGGGTCCCCGCCGGCGTCCCGTCTTGGCGCGATACCCGTGTGTCGGCCGGCGCTTCTGTGGGTGGGGCGGTCAGGGTGCGTGTGGTGAGCTCGGGTCCATGCCGGCGTCCCGTCGTGGCGTGGCGCTCGTGTGTCGGTCGGCGCCTCCGAGGGTGGGACAGCGAGGGGTGGGGGTCGGCCAGTAGGGTCGGCGTGTGAGCGACGAAGACATCACGCTGACCGCGGGTGACGCGGAGGTGACCGTGACGCCGGGCAACGGCGGACGGATCGGCAGTCTGCGGGTCGACGGCGTCGAACTGCTGCGGCAGGGCGCGAAGTTCGGGTGCTTCCCGATGGTCCCCTGGTGCGGGCGCATCCGGGACGGCCGGTTCCTCGACGGCGCGACCGTCCGGCAGATGCCGCTGAACTCCCCGCCGCACGCCATCCACGGCACCGCCCGCGACGGCGCCTGGAGCACAGCCCGCGTCACCGCCGACGAGGCCGTGATCACGTACGACCTGGTGGAGCCCTGGCCGCACCCCGGCCGGGTCACCCAGGCGCTCGCCCTCACCGGGGACGCGCTGACGGTCACCATGTCCGTGGAGACGTACGGGGATTCGTTCCCCGCCCAGATCGGCTGGCACCCCTGGTTCCACCGGAACCTGGGCGACGGCGGCGCCGACGTGCGGGTCGACTTCCTGCCCGCGTGGCAGGAGGAGCGCGGTGACGACCACCTGCCCACCGGCCGCCGCCTCGACCCGCGGCCCGGCCCCTGGGACGACTGCTTCGGCATGCCCGACGGAGTCGACGTCACGCTCACCTGGCCGGAGCGGCTGGAGCTGAAGGTCACCAGCCGCGAGGAGTGGGCCGTCGTCTACGACGAGCAGGAGGCCGCCGTGTGCGTGGAGCCGCAGACCGGCCCGCCGAACGGTCTCAACACCCACCCGCGCCTGGTCACCCCCATCGAGCCCCTCGAAGCCACCATGACCTGGAGCTGGCGGCGCCTCTAAGCTGGCGGGCATGAGTGACGTCAACGCAGGAACGCCGTCAGGCACACGCGGCGAGCTGCTGCAGCAGATCAAGGACAAGGCCGTGGTGCACGGCAAGGTGACCCTCTCCTCGGGTCTGGAAGCCGACTACTACGTGGACCTGCGCCGCATCACGCTGGACGGCGAGGCCGCCCCGCTCGTCGGTCAGGTCCTGCTCGACCTGACCGAGGGGCTGGACTACGACGCGGTGGGCGGCCTGACCATGGGCGCCGACCCGGTCGGCACGGCCGTACTGCACGCCGCCGCCGCGCGCGGCCGCAAGATCGACTCGTTCGTCGTCCGCAAGGCCGCGAAGGCGCACGGCCTCCAGCGCCGCGTCGAGGGTCCCGACATCAAGGGCCGGCGCGTGCTCGTGGTCGAGGACACCTCGACCACCGGCGGCTCCCCGCTCGAAGCGGTCCAGGCGGTCCGGGAGGCGGGTGCCGAGGTCGTCGGCGTCGCCACGATCGTCGACCGCGCCACCGGAGCCGCCGAGAAGATCGAGGCGGGCGCCGGTGTGCCGTACCTCTTCGCCTACTCCAAGGACGAGTTGGGGCTCGACTGACGACGACCCCGCGGGACCCCGCCGCGGGCGGGGTCCCGTATGCCGGACACGGGGTGCGGACCAGGCGGGCCCGTCTGGAAAGATGGGGCCGACGATGACGTCGCCCCCCTAGGTCAGGGCCATAGCACCAGTCCCGTACGGCAGCAGCAGTACGCAGACCCGCACATACAAGGAGCGGACAGATGCCCATCGCAACCCCCGAGGTCTACGCCGAGATGCTCGACCGGGCGAAGGCAGGCAAGTTCGCCTACCCGGCCATCAACGTGACCTCGTCCCAGACCCTGCACGCTGCGCTGCGCGGCTTCGCGGAGGCGGAGAGCGACGGCATCATCCAGATGTCCACCGGTGGCGCGGAGTTCCTGGGCGGCCAGCACAAGAAGGACATGGTGACCGGCGCCGTCGCGCTCGCCGAGTTCGCGCACATCGTCGCCGCGAAGTACGACATCACGGTCGCGCTGCACACGGACCACTGCCCCAAGGACAAGCTGGACGGTTACGTACGTCCGCTCCTCGAGGTCTCCGCCGAGCGTGTCGCCAAGGGCCTGAACCCGCTGTTCCAGTCCCACATGTGGGACGGCTCCGCCGAGACCCTCGCCGACAACCTGGCCATCGGCCAGGAGCTGCTCGCCAAGGCCGCCGCCGCCAAGATCATCCTTGAGGTGGAGATCACCCCGACCGGTGGCGAGGAGGACGGCGTCAGCCACGAGATCAACGACTCGCTGTACACGACCGTCGACGACGCGCTGCGCACCGCCGAGGCCCTCGGCCTGGGCGAGAAGGGCCGCTACCTGCTGGCCGCGTCCTTCGGCAACGTGCACGGTGTGTACAAGCCGGGCAACGTCGTCCTGCGCCCCGAGCTCCTCAAGGACCTCCAGGAGGGTGTGGGCGCCAAGTACGGCAAGTCGAGCCCGTTCGACTTCGTCTTCCACGGCGGCTCCGGCTCCACCGCCGAGGAGATCGCCACCGCGCTGGAGAACGGCGTCGTGAAGATGAACCTCGACACCGACACCCAGTACGCCTTCACCCGGCCGGTCGTGGACCACATGTTCCGCAACTACGACGCTGTCCTGAAGGTCGACGGCGAGGTCGGCACCAAGTCGAAGTACGACCCGCGTACCTGGGGCAAGCTCGCCGAGGCCGGCATGGCCGCGCGCGTGACCGAGGCCTGCGCCGCCCTGCGCTCCACGGGCACCCGCCTCAAGTAGTCGCGCACCTGCTCGCGCGTCCGCGGCCGCACGTCCGCGGTCGCGCCCGCCCGCCCTCGGAAGGGCCCGGTACCCCGCGCGGTGCCGGGCCCTTCCGTATGCTCCGGGGTATGGCTGTGCCCGAGCGGGACGCATCGGACGACGGACCCGACCCTGGCGTCGGACCTGCCCTACGGATCGGCTCCCCGGCGGGGAAGTGGGTCCTGCTGACGACGGTGCTCGGCTCCAGCATGGCCCTGCTGGACTCGACGGTCGTCAACGTCGCCCTGCCGGCCATCGGCCGCGACCTGGACGCGAGCCTCGCCGCGCTCCAGTGGACCGTCAACGGCTACATGCTCTCGCTGGCCGGGCTGATCCTGCTCGGCGGCTCGCTCGGCGACCGGTTCGGACGCCGGAAGGTCTTCGTCGTCGGCGTGGTGTGGTTCGCCGCCGCGTCGCTGATGTGCGGGCTCGCGCCGAACGTCGGCATCCTCATCGCGGCCCGCGTGCTCCAGGGTGTCGGCGGGGCGCTGCTCACCCCCGGCTCGCTGGCGATCATCCAGGCCTCCTTCCACCCCGCCGACCGGGCCCGGGCCGTCGGCCTGTGGTCGGGCTTCGGGGGCGTCGGGGCCGCCGTCGGGCCCTTCCTCGGCGGCTGGCTGGTGGACGGGCCGGGCTGGCGCTGGGTCTTCCTGCTGAACATCCCCGTCGCGCTGGTCTGCGTGCCCGTCGCCCTGCGGCACGTCCCGGAGTCCTCCGGCACCTTCGACGCGGGGAAGGCGGCCGACGGGAGCGCCGCGCCGCGCCGCCGCTTCGACGTCCTCGGAGCCGTCCTCGGCGCGGCCGCGCTCGCCCTGGTGACGTACGCCCTGATCGAGGCCCGGAGCGGCTCCGTGCTCGTGCCGGTGACGGCGGTCGCGGGTGTCGTGGCGGGCGTGGCGTTCGTGCGGGTCGAGCGGCGGCGGCCCGATCCGATGATGCCGCCGGACATCTTCTCCTCGCGCCAGTTCACGGCGGTGAACCTGGTGACGCTGTGCGTCTACGCGGCCTTCGGCGGCTTCTTCTTCCTGACCGCGCTCCAGCTCCAGGTGGTGGCGGGCTACTCCGCGCTGCAGGCCGGCACCGCCCTGCTGCCGATCACCGTTCTGACGCTGCTGTTCTCCGCCCGCTCCGGTGAGCTGGCCCAGCGCATCGGACCGCGCATCCCGCTCACCGTCGGCCCCCTGCTGTGCGCGACGGCCATGCTGCTGATGCTGCGGGTCGGCGAGGACGCCTCGTATCCCACGGACGTGCTGCCCGCGCTGCTGGTGATGGGCGTCGGCCTGGTCACCCTGGTCGCGCCGCTGACCGCGACCGTGCTGGCCTCGGTGGACACCGGCCGGGCGGGGCTCGCGAGCGGCATCAACAACGCGGCGGCCCGCGCGGCCGGCCTCGTCGCCGTGGCCGCGCTGCCCGTGCTCACCGGGATGGGGGAGGACGCGTACCGCTCGGCGGACGCCTTCGACGCCGCGTTCCGGCGGGCGATGCCACTGTGCGCGGGCGTGCTGGTGGTCGGCGCGGTGATCGCCTTCACGACGGTGCGCCGTCCCGCCCCCGACTGCCGGCGCCCCGAGTGCCGCACCCACGGCTCGATCCTGGCGCCTCCGCTGGAACCCCGCCGCACCGGCCAGGGCACCCTGGGCCCGGCGGGCCCGAACACCTCCGGCGACGGCCCGACACCCTGACCGCGCCCGGGCCCGCGCGAAGCCCCCGACCGCGCCCCGCCCGGAAAGGTGCCGTTGCCGCTCCGCCGGGCGGTGGGCGGAGCGCGGGCATGCGCCAGACTGGAACCCATGACGATTCACGAGAACCTCCTCGGGGGACCGCCCCCGACCCATCTCCCCGACGACCCGGAGCCGCGCGAGCTCCTCGCGAACGGCACGGCCCCCGCCGATGTCGCCGCCAAGTACCCCACCTCCTCACTCGCCTGGGCGCAGCTCGCCGACGAGGCGTTCGAGCGGGGCAGCGTCGTCGAGTCGTACGCCTACGCCCGTACGGGCTACCACCGCGGTCTGGACTCCCTGCGCCGCAGCGGCTGGAAGGGCCACGGCCCGGTGCCGTGGGAGCACGAGCCGAACCGCGGCTTCCTGCGCGCCCTGCACGCCCTCGCCCGCGCCGCGCAGGCGATCGGCGAGCAGGAGGAGTACGAGCGCTGCAGCTCGTTCCTGAAGGACTCCTCGCCGACTGCGGCCCAGACGCTGGGCTAGCAACGGGAGCCCTGCCCGGGGGCTCCGACGCGGGTCCGCCTGGTGTGACCAGGCGGACCTTGCGGTTTCGGGGGACGATTGTGGAGGATGCCCGGTGGGGACCGGGGCCCCCGTGTCGGTAACGGCAGGGGCGGACCGCTACCCGGAGCACAACGCAGGAGACAGCGATGTCCCACCAGGCTCAGCCCACGCAGGCTCAGGAGCCCGAGACCCCGCATCTCGACTTCCAGGGCACGACGCCGTACGAGGACTACGTACAGGCCGACGTGCTCACCCACCTCCAGCACACCCTCTCCGACGACCCCGGAGAGATGGTCTTCCTGGTGACGACCCAGGTCATGGAGCTGTGGTTCACGGTCATCGTCCACGAGTGGGAGACGGCGGCCAAGGCGCTGCGCTCGGACGACATCCCCGTCGCGGTGGCCGCGCTGAAGCGTTCCGTACGGCAGCTGGAGGCGCTCAACGCGTCCTGGCGCCCGCTCGGACAGCTCACCCCCGCGCAGTTCAACTCCTACCGCTCGGCCCTCGGCGAGGGGTCCGGCTTCCAGTCGGCGATGTACCGGCGCATGGAGTTCCTGCTCGGCGAGAAGTCCGCGTCCATGCTCGTCCCGCACCGGGGCGCGACGCGTGTGCACGCCGAGCTGGAGAAGGCCCTGCACGAGCCGAGCCTGTACGACGAGGTGCTGCGGCTCCTCGCGCGCCGTGGGCACGCGATCCCGGCCGCCGTGCTGGAGCGTGACGTGTCGCGGCGCTACGAGCCGTCGCCCGAGGTCGAGGCGACCTGGACGGCGCTGTACGCCGGTGACGAGAACGACGAGCTGGCGCGTCTCGGCGAGGCGCTGACCGACGTGGCCGAACTGGTGTGGCGCTGGCGCAACGACCACCTCGTCG
This sequence comes from Streptomyces sp. NPDC005302, assembly GCF_040607345.1. Lineage (NCBI taxonomy): Bacteria > Bacillati > Actinomycetota > Actinomycetes > Kitasatosporales > Streptomycetaceae > Streptomyces > Streptomyces sp. NPDC005302. The sequence continues at coordinate 120,229 of NZ_JBEXGN010000001.1, read as the reverse complement.
CCACCCGGCGGGCGATGGGCTCGAAGACCGGCACCGGCGGCTCCGCCGGGGTGGCCTGGCTGGAGAAGCGCGCGCAGAAGAACGTGTTCCCCGAGCTGTGGACGGCGAGGTCCTATGTCTGAGCGAGCCCCCGAGTCCCTGGCCGAGCGGGCGGCGGAGCTGGACGCCGCCGACGAACTCGGCAAGCTGCGCGAGCGGTTCGTTCTCGACGACGTGGTGTACCTGGACGGGAACTCGCTCGGCGCGCTGCCGGTCGACGTCCCCGGCCGGGTCGAGGACGTCGTCCGCCGTCAGTGGGGCGAACTGCGCATCCGCTCCTGGGAGGAGAGCGGGTGGTGGACCGCGCCCGAGCGGATCGGCGACCGCATCGCCCCGCTCGTCGGCGCCGCGTCCGGGCAGATCGTGGTCGGCGACTCGACCAGCGTCAACGTCTTCAAGGCCCTGGTGGGAGCGGTCCGGCTCGCCCCCGAGGGCCGGGACGAGATCCTGGTCGACGCGACGACGTTCCCGACCGACGGGTACATCGCGGCCTCGGCCGCCCGTCTGACCGGGTGCGAACTGCGCCCGGTCGAACCGGCCGAGGTGCCCTCGGCGCTCTCCCCGCGCACGGCGGCCGTCCTGCTCAACCACGTCGACTACCGCACGGGCCGGCAGTACGACCTCCCCGCCCTGACCGGCGCGATCCACGCGGCGGGCGCGCTCGCGGTGTGGGACCTGTGCCACAGCGCGGGCGCCCTGCCCGTCGGGCTGGACGAGCACGGCGTGGACCTGGCGATCGGCTGCACCTACAAGTACCTGAACGGCGGCCCCGGTTCGCCCGCGTACCTGTACGTCCGCTCCGGCCTCCAGGACCGCTTCGACTCCCCGCTGCCCGGCTGGAACTCGCACGCGGAGCCCTTCGGCATGAGCCCGTCGTACGCGCCCGCGCCGGGTGCGCTGCGGGGCCGCGTCGGCACGCCGGACATCCTCTCGATGCTGGCTCTCGAAGCGGCCCTGGAGGTGTGGGACGGCGTCTCGGTCGACTCGGTCCGCGCCAAGTCCCTCGCCCTGACGGACTTCTTCCTGGAGTGCGTCGCGGCCTACACCCCCGAGGGCCGCGTCGAGTCGGTGACCCCGGCCGCCCACGCGGAGCGGGGCAGCCAGGTGGCGCTGCGCTGCGCCGACGCGGGCCCGGTCATGAAGCGGCTGATCGACCGGGGCGTCGTCGGCGACTTCCGCCACCCGGACATCCTCCGCTTCGGCTTCACCCCGTTGTACGTGGGCTTCGCGGAGACGGAGAGGGCGGCCCGCGTCCTGGCGGAGGTCCTGGCCTAGCAGCCGAGGGGCGGGGGGGGGGGGGGGGGCAGCTCTCCGGCGTTCGAGGAACCGGGTCCGGGGCGGAGCCCCGGGGACGGGCAGGGGCGGAGGGGGCGAGGACCCGTCCGCCCGCCCCACCGGCCCGCGGGAGAAGTCGCACCCCCCCCGGGCGCGAGGGGTCACCCGGCGACGACGAACGCCCCCGCCGCCGCGGCGGCCACCGCCGCGCCGGCGGCCCGCTCGGCATCGGCGGCACTCGGCACCGCCCCACCGGTGAGCAGCCCGTAGTACAACGGCGCCGAAACAGCCCGCACGACCGCTCCCGCGTCCGTTCCCACCGGCAACTCACCCCGGGACACACCCTGTTCGACGCAGGGCGCCCACTCGGCGACCCGCACCTCGTAGAACCGGCGCAACGCCTCCGCCGTCCGCGCGTCGCACGCTCCGGCGGCGATCACCGCCCGGAACAGCGGCCCCTGCCGGGGATCGGCGAGCGTCCGCCGTACGAGGTCGGCGTTGGCGCGCAGGTCTCCGAGCACGCTGCCGGTGTCCGCGCGGGGAAGCGACTGCTCGGCCATGTCGCCGAGCAGGTCGGCGACCAGGGCCGTCACGGAGCCCCACCGGCGGTAGACGGTCGTCTTGCCGACCTCGGCCCGCCGGGCGACGTCGGCGAGGTCGAGGTGCGCGAAACCCTCCTCGGCGAGCACGTCCCCGGCGGCACTGAGGACGGCCGCGCGGACACGTGCGGTGCGGCCGCCGGGACGTACGGTGCCGGGCTCGGCGGACATGTCGGTCTCCTTCGCGGATCACGTACGGACGGCAGGGGTGCCGACCGCCAGCGTAACGAAACAGCAGAACCGTTTAACCCTCACCGAGCGTCACAACCCCGTGTCGACGCACGTCACCGGCCTGATACCGTCCCGGCCAACGGCCGAATTCTTCCCTGGTCCGCCAAATCCGTTTCACCGCTGAGAGGTTGGAGCATGCAGGACGACGCCGCACCCCAGGACGGCTCCGACGCCGAAGAGGCGTCGGCCTTCTCCCACCCGGCCGTGGACCCCGACGTCACGGTGGCGTACGGCGACCACCCCGACCAGGTGATCGACTTCTACGCCCCGCGCGACCCCGACCCGGCGATCCCCACGCCCCTCGTGGTCCTCCTGCACGGCGGCGCGTGGCGGGCTCCGTACGACCGCCGGCATGTCACCCCGTTCGCGGACTTCCTGACCCGGCGCGGCTTCGCCGTGGCGAACGTCGAGTACCGGCGCGGCGAGGCTCCGGCGCCCGCGTCGGGTGGCCCGATCCCCGCGCAGGGCGGGCCGGTGGACCCCGCGGGTCCGGTCGCCGGACGCTGGCCCGACACCTTCGACGACGTGGCCGCCGCGCTGGACGCGCTGCCGGCGCTCGTGCGTGAGGCGGTGCCGGGGGCCGACCCCCGCCGCCTGGTGGTCGTCGGGCACTCGGCGGGCGGGCACCTCGCCCTGTGGGCCGCGGCGCGTCACCTGCTGCCCGCCGACGCGCCCTGGCACATCGAGCGCCCCGCGCCGTTGCGCGGGGTCGTGGCGCTCGCTCCGATCGCGGACTTCGAGGTCGCGGAGAAGCTGGGTGTCTGTGGCGGGGCGGCTCGGCAGTTGCTCGGCGGGGAGGCCGGGTTCGACGAGCGTCTGCCGTACGCCGACCCCGTCCGGCTGTTGCCCACCGGGATCGCCACCACCCTGGTCCAGGGGCGGAACGATGTCGTGGTGCCGCAGGCTGTCGCCGAGGCGTATGCCGATGCGGCGGCCAAGGCGGGTGAGGTGGTCGGCCTGACGCTCCTGGAGGACGTCGGTCACTTCCCTCTCATCGATCCGGCTGCCGACGCCTGTGCGGTGGTTGCCGAGGAGATCGCCCAACTGGCCTGGTAAGCAGCCCAGTTGACACCGGGCGGCTCGTCGGCCCTGCCCTGTCGGGCACAGACTTTCTTCGCCCCCTCCGCCCCTGCCCTTCCCGTCCCCGGGGCTCCGCCCCGGACCCCGTTCCTCAAACGCCGGAGGGGCTGGAAATCACGGCCCCGTTCCACGGCCCCGTTCCTCAAACGCCGGAGGGGCTGGAAATCACGGCCCCGTTCCACGGCCCCGCTCCTCAAACGCCGGAGGGGCTGGAAATCGCGTGTCCGCTCCTGGTCCCGGGGCGTGTAGTACCTGAGACGGACCCCGAAGGACCCTCCTCGGAGGTGACGACCGGGGGCCGCCCGCCGCCTACCGTTTCGAACGTGACCGACACCAGCCACCCCGGCCCGGAGTACCGCCTCGTCGCGGACCTGCGGCAGGACATGTTCCGCGACGTCTTCGCCTACCGTCCGCTGCCCCCGATGCGCACGGACGGCCCCCTCACCCGCCGTCTCTCCGGGACCCTGCGCGCCTGTGCCGCCTGGACCCCGCACGCGGCGGTGGTGGCGGCCGGCCTGATCGCGATGGCCGCGGGCTACACCGCCGCCGACGGCGACAGCGGCTTCGGGCCCCTGTTCTGCGGCCTCCTCGCCCTGCTCCCCGTGCTGGCCACGCTGACCCGCCCGATCGGCGCGTTCTGGCTCTCGATCGCGGCGGCCCCGGTCGTCGCGCTGTTCGGCGGCGTCATGGGCGACTGGCCGTGGGCGCCGGGGAGCTTCGTCGCGCAGGTGACGGTGATGACCGTCGTGGCACTGCGCAGCCGCCCCCGCGTCGCCGTGTGGATGTGGCTGCTGACGGCGGCGTACGGCATGTTCTCCGAGGCCCTGTTCGGAGGCGGCTACTACGGCTCCAACACGTTCCCGCTGCTGTTCGTCTCCGCACTGGCCCTGCTCGTCGTCACCGTCCGCAACATCCGCCGCGCGGCGGAGCAGGAGGTGACCGCGCACCAGTCGGAGACGGCGCAGGAGCGTTCCCGGCGCACCCTGCTGGAGGAGCGCACGACGATCGCCCGCGAGCTGCACGACGTCGTCGCGCACCACATGTCGGTGGTCGCCATCCAGGCGGAGGCGGCGCCCTACCGGGTGCAGAACCCCCCTCCCGAGCTGGAGCAGGCGTTCGTCACGATCCGCGAGAACGCCGTCGCCGCGCTCACCGAACTGCGCCGGGTGCTGGGCGTGGTGCGGGCCGAGGACTACGAGGCCCCGGACGCCCCGCAGCCCACGCTCGCCGACCTGGACGCGCTCCTCGCCAACGTGAGGGAGGCGGGCCTGACCGTGGAGAAGGCGGTCACCGGAGCGGTGCGCGAGCTGCCGCAGGGCGTCGAGCTGTCGGCGTACCGGATCGTCCAGGAGGCGCTGAGCAACGCCCTGCGGCACGCGCCGGGCGCGCCGGCCCGGGTGGAGATCGGTTACGTCCTCGGCGGGCTCGGCCTGCGGATAGTCAACGGCCCCGCGCCGGTGACGTCGCTGGAGAAGTCCTCGCACGGCGCTGGGCACGGCATCACCGGCATGCGCGAGCGGGTCACGATGCTGGACGGCGAGATGACGGCGGGGGTGACGGACGACGGGGGCTACGAGGTGGCGGTGTTCCTGCCGGTGCCGTCGGCGGAGGAGACGGCATGACGCGGGACACGCTCGGCGGCGGCACGGACGGCGGCACGATCCGGGTACTGATCGCCGACGACCAGATGATGGTCCGTGAGGGCTTCTCGGTGCTGCTCGGCGCGATGCCGGACATCGAGGTGGTGGGCGAGGCGGTCAACGGCCGCGAGGCGGTGGACCAGGTCCGCGAACTGGCCCCGGACGTCGTCCTGATGGACATCCGCATGCCGGAGATGAACGGCATCGAGGCGACCCGGGAGATCGTCGCGGCGGACGGCGCCGCGAAGGTCCTGGTGCTGACGACGTTCGACCTCGACGAGTACGTGTACCAGGCGCTGCGCGCGGGAGCGTCCGGCTTCCTGCTGAAGGACGCGTCGGCACGCCAACTCGCGGACGGCGTACGGGTGGTGGCGGCCGGGGAGGCGCTCCTCGCCCCCTCGGTCACCCGGCGGCTGATCACGGAGTTCTCCAAGCTGGCGGACACTCCCCGGATGTCGGCGACGGCGCACGCGGCCTACGGGGACCTGACCGACCGGGAGACGGAGGTGCTGGTGCTGATCGCGCAGGGACTGTCGAACGCGGAGATCGCCGGGCGGCTCGTCGTGGCGGAGTCGACGATCAAGACCCATGTCAGCCGCATCCTGGTGAAGCTGGGCCTGCGGGACCGTACGCAGGCGGCCGTGTTCGCGTACGAGGCCCGCCTGGTCACCCCGCGCTGACGCCCCCCGGCCCGACCCGGCCCGTCCGCCGCCGGGCACCTCGCCCCGGTCACCCCTGTTCAGCGGGGGTCGCCTCGGGCTAGCGTCCGGTCATGGCAGCTTTGGAGACGTCCGCCTCGAAGAGTCCGGCCCCGGGGGCCTTCGACCCGTGGGACCCGGCGTTCGTGGCGGATCCGTACCCGGCGTACGAGGAACTGCGCGCGCGGGGCCGGGTGCACCACTACGAGCCGACGAACCAGTGGCTGGTGCCGCATCACGCGGACGTGTCGGCCCTGCTGCGGGACCGCAGGCTCGGCCGGACCTACCAGCACCGGTTCACGCACGAGGACTTCGGCCGGACGGCGCCGCCGCCGGAGCAGGAGCCGTTCCACACGCTCAACGACCACGGGATGCTGGACCTGGAGCCCCCGGACCACACCCGGATCCGCCGGCTGGTGTCGAAGGCGTTCACCCCTCGCACGGTGGAGCGGCTGAAGCCGTACGTGGAGGGGCTGGCCGGTGAGCTGGTCGGCCGGCTGGTGGAGGCGGGCGGCGGCGATCTGCTGACCGACGTGGCGGAGCCGCTGCCGGTGGCCGTGATCGCGGAGATGCTGGGCATCCCGGAGTCCGACCGCGCGCCGCTGCGGCCCTGGTCGGCGGACATCTGCGGGATGTACGAGCTGAACCCGTCCGAGGAGGTCGCGACGCGGGCGGTCCGCGCGTCGGTGGAGTTCACCGAGTATCTGCGGGTGCTGATCGAGGCCCGGCGCAAGGAACCGGCGGACGACCTGATCTCGGGGCTGATCGCGGCGCACGACGCGGGCGACCGGCTCACCGAGCAGGAGATGATCTCCACCTGCGTCCTGCTGCTGAACGCGGGGCACGAGGCGACGGTCAACTCCACGGTCACCGGCTGGTGGAACCTGTTCCGGCACCCCGCGCAGCTGGCCGATCTGCGGGCCGATCACACGCTGATCCCGTCGGCGGTCGAGGAACTGCTCCGCTACGACACCCCGCTCCAGTTGTTCGAGCGCTGGGTCCTCGACGACATCGAGATCGACGGGACGACGGTGCCGCGGGGCGCGGAGATCGCGCTGCTCTTCGGTTCGGCGAACCGTGACGCCGAGGTGTTCGCCTCCCCGGACACGCTGGACCTGTCCCGGGCGGAGAACCCGCACATCTCCTTCAGCGCGGGCATCCACTACTGCATCGGCGCCCCGCTGGCCCGCATCGAGCTGGCCGCGTCCATGAGCGCGCTCCTGACCAGGGCTCCCGGGCTCCGGCTCACCGAGGAGCCGGTCCGCAAGCCGGGCTTCGTGATCCGCGGTCTGGAGGGCCTGAAGGTCGAGGTGTGAGGTGTGACGGCCTCCGCGCCGGCGGAAGGGCCCCTCAGCGCGGCGTGGGCAGCGTCAGCCCCCAGGCCGACTCCCGCACCGTCCACGTCCGGGTCCGTACCGGGCCGCTCACCACGGAGTCCGCGCGGTAGCGGAAGTCGGCACCGGAGACCGTGACCCGGTGTCCGATCAGCCGGAGCGGGGCGGCCTCGGCGCCCACGGACACCGGACGGACCTCGATCACGGCGCCGGTCCCCGACGCCCCGGGGGTCACCGACACGGCCTCCACGGGCTGGTCCAGGTCCACCACGCACACGCCGTCGACCTCGATCCGCAGCCGGGAGGGACTGTGGGCGGGGCCCACGGCCGGTCGGGCGGGACGGGAGGCGAGCGTGCGCACCAGCGACTGGCAGGTGCGCAGCCAGGGGTGGGCGCCGTCCTCTCCCGGCTCCCCGGTCGGGACCGTGCCCAGCGCGGCGGCCGGCCGGGCGGGCAGGGACGGGATGCGCAGCGCGCCGAGCACCACGCCGTCGCTGTCGTCCACGAGCAGGTCGAGGCGGCGCTCGGCGCCGTCGAGGACGGTCCGCGCCGCCGCGACGGCGCCCGTCGGCACACCGAGCGCGCGGGACAGCGCCAGCACGCCGCCCACGGGCACGAGGGACAGCCCGCACCCGGCCAGCTCGCGCTGCCGGTGGAGCAGGGCCACCGCCCGCAGCAGGGCGCCGTCGTCCCCGATCACGACGGGGCGCCGCGCACCCCGTCGGAGCAGCGCCCGGGCGAATTCCTCGGGTCCCTCCGGAAGACACACTTTGGTCGCCGCACCCGCGCTGAGCACGTCTTTCGCGATGCGCACGGACTCGCCGTCCGTCCGTCGGGCGACCGGGTCGATGACCACCAGAAGCTGGTCGGAAGCCGCCACCTCGGTCCTGCCTCGCTTCCTCGGGTAGCATCTTTGTGCAAGAGCCCCTTGCGCTATTGCGCCAGGGGCTTCGTCTATTCCGGGGCATCCGGTCCGACGGTCGCGGCCAAAGGTGGTCGCCGGCGTACTCAGCTGTGTCACGAAGCAGCCGCGTACGTCCCCGACCTTGGACATGCCCCGCCCGGAAGGGGTGTACGCCTGTGCCCGCACTTGTGCTGCTCGGTGCTCAGTGGGGTGACGAAGGCAAGGGAAAGGCCACCGACCTGCTCGGTGGATCCGTGGACTATGTGGTGCGCTACCAGGGCGGCAACAACGCCGGCCATACGGTAGTCGTGGGCGATCAGAAATACGCCCTCCACCTCCTCCCTTCCGGAATCCTCACGCCGGAGTGCACTCCGGTGATCGGCAACGGAGTCGTCATCGACCCGTCGGTCCTGTTCTCCGAGCTGAACGGACTGAACGAGCGCGGTGTCGACACCTCCAAGCTCCTGATCAGCGGAAACGCTCACATCATCACGCCGTACAACGTCACCGTGGACAAGGTGACGGAACGCTTCCTCGGTAAGCGGAAGATCGGCACCACCGGACGCGGCATCGGTCCGACCTACGCGGACAAGATCAACCGCGTCGGCATCCGCATCCAGGACCTCTACGACGAGTCGATCCTCATCCAGAAGGTCGAGGCGGCGCTGGAGGTCAAGAACCAGCTGCTCACCAAGCTCTACAACCGGCGCGCCATCGAGGTGAACCAGGTCGTCGAGGAGCTGCTGGCCTACGCGGACCGGCTCCAGCCGTACGTCGCGGACACCGTGCTCGTGCTGAACCAGGCGCTGGAGCAGGACAAGGTCGTGCTCTTCGAGGGCGGCCAGGGCACGCTCCTGGACATCGACCACGGCACGTATCCGTTCGTGACGTCGTCGAACCCGACCGCGGGCGGCGCCTGCACGGGTGCCGGTGTCGGCCCGACCAGGATCAGCCGGGTCATCGGCATCCTCAAGGCGTACACGACCCGGGTCGGCTCGGGTCCGTTCCCGACCGAGCTGCTGGACGCGGACGGCGAGGCGCTGCGGCGCATCGGCGGCGAGCGCGGTGTGACGACCGGCCGTGACCGGCGCTGCGGCTGGTTCGACGCCGTCATCGCCCGCTACGCGACCCGCGTGAACGGCCTGACGGACTTCTTCCTCACCAAGCTGGACGTCCTGACCGGCTGGGAGGAGATCCCGGTCTGCGTGGCGTACGAGATCGACGGCAAGCGCGTCGAGGAACTCCCGTACTCGCAGACCGACTTCCACCACGCGAAGCCGATCTACGAGACGCTTCCCGGCTGGTCCGAGGACATCACCAAGGCCAAGACCTTCGCGGACCTCCCGAAGAACGCCCAGGCGTACGTCAGGGCCCTGGAGGAGATGTCCGGCGCCCCGATCTCCGCGATCGGCGTCGGCCCGGGCCGTGACGAGACGATCGAGATCAACTCGTTCATCTAGTACGGGACCTCAGGCGGACCAGCGCCCCCGGCCGGATCTCCGGCCGGGGGCGCTGCCGTGCCCGGGGTCCGCCGGGGAGGTGAACGCGTCCTGAAGGCAGGGGGCGGGGTGTCCCGGGGCGGCGCGAACTGACCGTTACTTGACCGGGAGATGGGGTGCTCCTGGTTCCCGAGGGGCCCGTCGGCGACCACGCTCTACGCGTGTAGTCCCGCACGGCTCGCAGACCTCGAAGACCCCGCACGGGCTCGTACGCCCGCCCCCTCGCCCTCGTCCCAGGAGTGTCCTCCATGCCCGTCCCTCCCCTGAACCGCCGGGAGTTCGTCAAGAAGTCCGCCGTCACCGGTGCGGCCGTGGCCGTCGCGGGCACGGTCGCGGCGACGCCCGCGCAGGCGGCCCACCGCAAGCCGCCGAAGCCGCCGCGCACCTGGTCGTTCTCGATCCTCGGCACCACCGACCTGCACAGCCACGTCTTCGACTGGGACTACTACACGGACGCGGCCTACCAGGACAGCAAGGGCAACTCGGTCGGTGTCGCCCGCGTCGCGACCCTCGTCAAGCAGCAGCGCGCCGCCAAGGGCGAGGACCGCGTCCTGCTCGTCGACGCCGGTGACATCATCCAGGGCACCTCGCTGGCGTACTACTACGCGCGCGTCGACCCCATCGTCGGCACCGGCGGCAAGCGGGGCCCCAAGCACCCGATGGCGATCGCGATGAACGCCATGCGGTACGACGCCGCCGCGCTCGGCAACCACGAGTTCAACTACGGCATCGAGACGCTGCGCCGCTTCGAGGAGCAGTGCCACTTCCCGCTGCTCGGCGCCAACGCGCTCGACGCGAAGACCCTGCGGCCGGCCTTCCAGCCGTACACCGTGAAGCGCGTTCGCGTCCCCGGCGCCCCGGACATCAAGGTCGGCATCCTCGGCCTGACCAACCCCGGAATCGCCCTGTGGGACAAGGACAACGTCGCCGGGAAGATGGCGTTCACCGGGCTCGTCGAGCAGGCGAAGAAGTACGTGCCGCGGATGCGGGCGCTCGGCTGCGACGTGGTCTTCCTCACCGACCACTCGGGTCTGGACGGCAGTTCGTCGTACGGCGACGAACTGCCCTACGTGGAGAACGCCTCCAACCTCGTCGCCCAGCAGGTCCCCGGTATCGACGCGATCCTCGTCGGTCACACCCACACCGAGGTCTCCTCCTACACGGTGACGAACACCGGGACCGGCAAGGACGTCGTCCTCTCCGAGCCGTACTGCTACGGCATGCGGCTGACCGTCTTCGACTTCGAGCTCGAACTCGTCCACGGGCAGTGGAAGGTGACGAGCACGAAGGCGCAGACCCTCAACAGCAACACCGTCGAGGAGGACGCCGAGATCACCGGGCTCCTCACGGCGGACCACGAGCTGGTGGTGAAGTACGTCAACACCCCGGTCGGCACGTGCACCGCCGACCTCTCCGCGGCGGAGGCGTGCTGGAAGGACGTCCCCGTCATGGACTTCATCCACCAGGTCCAGTTGGCGACCGTCGCCACCGGCCTGTCGACGGCCGACGCGGCCCTGCCGCTCATCTCCGTGGCCGCGCCCTTCAGCAGGACGGCCGACATCCCGCAGGGCGACGTCACCATCCGCGACGTGGCCGGGCTCTACATCTACGACAACACCCTGTACGGCAAGAAGCTCACGGGCGCGCAGCTCAAGGACTACCTGGAGTACGCGGCGAAGTACTACCACCAGGTCCCGGCCGGTACGAAGGTCGACACCGCGACCCTCACCAACGCCAACAGCTTCTGGGACTACATGTACGACACGGCGGCGGGCGTCTCGTACGACATCGACATCGCGCAGCCGGAAGGGTCCAGGATCAAGAACCTCTCCTACGCCGGCACCCCGGTCGCCGACGGCCAGGTCTTCGTCGTCGCCGTCAACAACTACCGGGCCAACGGCGGCAGCGGCTACCCGCACATCGCCGCCGCCGACATCGCCTACAGCTCCACCAACGAGATCCGCCAGCTGATGATCGACTACGTGACGGCCAAGGGCTCCCTGGACCCGGCGGACTTCGCCGCCGCCAACTGGCGGCTGACCCAGGACGGCACCCCGGTCTTCTGACCACCCCGCGGAAACCCCGCCCAGCACTCCGCCGCCGCCTCCCTCCTCCTCCCCGGAGGGTGGCGGCGGCGGTGTTGTTTTCACGCCAATGTCCGTCAACTCCCCCGATTTTACTTGCAGTTGCTGATCACGCTCTGCCTATGGTGATCACACGCCCGGCGGCCACCAGACGTTGTTCGACTGCTCGACCGATCGATTCCGACCGACCGCTCGACCGAGTACGAGTCCTCCGCAACGGAACAGGAGCCCCCGTGGCCGACGAGATGGTGCGCAGAGCGCAGGCGTTCATCAATGGCGCCTATGAAGGCAAGCTCGGCATCGACCGCATTCCCGAGACCGGAGTCACCGGCTGGCCGACGATGTTCGGCCTGACCCGTGCCCTCCAGTACGAGCTGGGCATCACGAGCCTGTCGGACACCTTCGGTCCGACAACGCTGTCAACGCTCGCGTCGAAGTACCCGAGCCTCAACAGCGCCACCGTCCCCTCCGCGAACTTCGCGCGGATCATCCAGTCCGGCCTGTACTGCAAGGGATACGACGGGGGTGACATCGACGGCCTCTACAGCTCACGTGTGCAGGCGTCGATGGCCAAGCTCAAGCAGGACATGGGCGTCGACTTCACCTATCCCGGCGGCGACCTGGTGCCGAAGGTGTTCAAGGGTCTGCTGAACATGGACGCCTACGTCACCGTCAACGGCGGCTCGGAGAGCATCAGAGCCGTGCAGAGATGGCTCAACGGCACCTATGTGTCCCGCCGTGACTTCACCATCATTCCGGCCGACGGCCATCACTCGCGCGACGTCGCCAAGTCGGTTCTGTTCGCCGTCCAGTACGAGATAGGCATGGCCGACGGCACGGCCAACGGCGTCTTCGGCCCCGGCACCCAGAGCGGCCTGAAGAGCCACACCGTCACCACCGGCGACTCGGGACCCTGGGTGCAGCTGTTCTCGGGCGCGATGATCCTCAACCAGCGCCCGGTCACCTTCACTTCGAGTTTCACCAGTGCCCTGTCCTCGGCGGTCTCCTCGTTCCAGTCCTTCGCGGCCCTCCCCGCCACCGGCAAGGGCGACTTCTCCACCTGGGCGTCGCTGCTCGTCTCCTACGGCGACCAGTCCCGCAAGGGCGAGGCCTGCGACGGCGTCACCCGCGTCACGCCGGCCCGGGCCGCCGCGCTCAAGGCGGACGGCATCAAGTACCTCGGGCGCTATCTCACCAACCCGACCGGCGGAAAGCCCTACGAGAAGGCCATCCAGGAGGGTGAACTGGCCGCCATCGCCGCCGCCGGGCTGCGCTGCTTCCCGATCTACCAGACGTACGGCCGGGACGCCTCCGACTTCACCTACATCGCGGGCCGCACCGCCGGACAGGCCGCGGTGAACGCCGCCCTGGACCACGGCTTCAGGTCCGGCACCCGGATCTTCTTCGCCGTCGACTTCGACGCCCTCGACCAGGACGTGACCGACAGCGTCCTGCCGCACTTCAAGGGCATAGAGGACGCGATCGCGGACGACGGCAACCGCTTCGCGATCGGCGTCTACGGGCCGCGCAACGTGTGCACCCGGGTCTCCGAAGCGGGCCACGCGGGCGCCTCGTTCGTCTCGGACCTGTCCTCCGGCTTCTCCGGGAACTTCGGATACCCACTGCCCGGCAACTGGGCCTACGACCAGGTCGTCACGCGTACCGTCGGCTCCGGCGACGGCGCGATCGAGATCGACAACAACATCGCCTCGGGGCGCGACACCGGGCAGGGCTCCTTCGACGCGCCGCGGACGCTCAAGAACGACACCCGCCTCGACGACTCCGTGCTCACCGCCATGCAGACGGACGTCGGCAAGTACATGGAGTCCCTCGGCTATCCGCTCGACGGCGGCACCCGGAGCTACCAGCACTGGAAGTGTTTCCAGTCCACCGTCGTCGACCACGACGAGCTCATCACGAGCCTGTCGAACAAGTACGGCATCCGCAAAGCGCTCGTCCAGACCTCGGCGTACTGGGAGATGCGGCACATCGAGCCCCTCGACGAGGCGGCGTGGGAAGCCACGATCCTGGCGTACAACACGACGGGACAGTTCATCAAGGACTCGTCCACCGGGATCGCCAAGCAGCGCGCCCTCACCCTCGTCGGTGCCTGGAACTACTGCCTCAACGCCGGTTACGTGACCGGCCGTCCGATCCTCGACGCCTCCAGCGACGACGACAAGTACTCGATCTGGAAGAAGGCGCACGACGACGAGGAGTTCGCGCTGACCAGCGTCTTCGTGATCGACATGTGGGACATCGACGGGAAGATCGGCGGCGACGACGACTCGCCCGCCATGCGTTCACCGCGTCTGGACTACAACGACTCCGAGATCTACGACGTCCTGCGGCGCTACCAGGGTCCGGCCGAACCGGCGTTCACCGAGGCCAAGAAGCGGGTGGGGCTGTACTACGTGATGGAGAAGTACAACTCCATCTCCCGGAACCTGTGACAGGAAGCGACAGCGCGTGATGTCTGGAGACCAGCCGTACGCTGGCCACAACTCCGTGGCCGTCCTCCTGCTGACCCTGGCCGGACTCGTCGCCACCCCGTGGCTCGTCGTCCACGGGATCCGGCTGCTCCTGCCCGCCCGGAGGGCCCGGACCGACAGGACGGCCCTCAAGGCCACGAGGTCCCTCGTCTGGGCCGCCGCGGCCGGCATGTACACCTGGGGTCTGCTGCACCTCTTCTTCTTCGACGACGCGGACCGGTCCCAGGCGTGCGACACGGCGATCGGCTCCCGGCGGCTCACCGGCTACGAACCCTCGTTCATCCCCCTGCACTTCGGCTGTCGCACCAGCGACGGGCACACCTTCGAAGCGGTCGTCCCGTCGTACATCAACCCGGCGGTGGCCGTGCTGGGGGCGGGCGCCGTCGCGCTCACCCTCGCCGCCATCGCGCTCGCCCGACGCAAGGAGGAAGTCTCATGACGGCGAACATCCCGCGCCGCACCGTGCTGCGCCGTGCCGCTTTCCTGGCCGCAGGCGCCACCCTCGCCTCCCCCCTGTTCAGCACACCCGGCTACGCGGCGGACGGCCGCCCGGACCCGGCCGCGCTCCGCGCCTCCCTGAGGAAGGCCCAGGCGCGGGCCGCGGCACGCAAGGCCCGGGTGGAGAGCGGTATCAAGTCCAGGAACGGCTGGACGATGGAGAAGGTCGTCGACGACCGCGGGAACGTCTACACGAGACCCGTGCCCGGCACGCCTGTCGACGTCCAGGTCCGCATGGGCGACGTCGAGACCGTGCTCGTCCACGTCGTGCACCGGTTCCACTACGAGATCGACGCGCTGCGCAAGGGCGACGTCGTCGGCTGGCGCACCCCGGACTCCGTGCGCCGTGGCCTGTCCGAGTCCAACCAGGCGTCCGGCACCGCCCTCCAGATCCGCCCCGGCTCCTACCCCTCAGGGGTCCGCGGCGGTTTCTACCCCCTGGAGGAACTGGTCATCCGGGACATCCTCGCCGACTGCGAGGGCGTGGTCCGCTGGGGCGGCGACGACCGGCGAACTCCCGACGAGTCCCTCTTCTCCATCGACGTGGCACCGTCCGACCCCCGCCTCACCGAGGTCGCCGACAAGATCCGCCACTGGACGCAGACGCCCGGCCTCGGGTCCGGAGTGCTGGTCGACCCGCTCCAGCCGCGCCGACGCGCGTCCGCGAAGAGGCTCGCCGCCGCCCAGCGCGCCTGACCTCACGAGAAGCGCGGCCCAGGCCTCACCCGACGGGGCGAGGGCTGGGCCGCCGCGTTCCTCGGCGCCGGGAATCCCCGGTCAGCTGAAGATGATCATCGAGCCCTGGGCGAGGCTGCGGGTCGCCGCGGCGTGCAGGCCCAGCCAGACATGGCGTTCGCGGGCGAAGGGGCTGGCGTCGTAGGGGGCGGGGGCGGCCGGCTCCTCCAGCTCGGTGGGAGCGCTGGGGGGCTGCGGCGGGGCCGGCGGGTTGGCCGGGTCGATGCCGATGGCGGGGGCCACGAACTCGAGTTCGCGCAGCAGGGCGTGGGAGGAGCCCAGGGGGCCGCCGCCCGCGAGGAGTTCGTCGTTGGCCAGCGGATGCGGGAAGTCGACCGGGACGTAGGCGCCCGCGTGGTCGTAGTGCCAGACCAGATGGGACTGCTGGGCGTTCGTCTCGAACATCTCCAGCAACTGCTCGTAGTCGCCGCCCAGTTCGTCGACGGGTGTGACGGCGAGCCCGCACATCTGGAGGAGGTAGGCGCGGCGCAGGAAGTGCAGCGCGTCGTAGTCGAAGCCGGCGACCGGGGCGACGTCACCCGAGAGGCCCGGCATGTACGCGTACACCGGGACGGGTGGGAGTCCGGCCTCGGCGAGCACCTTGTCGTAGAGCGCGAGTTCCTCGGCGAAGGGGTTGTCGGGGGTGTGGCACAGCACGTCGACGAGCGGGACCAACCACAGGTCACAGGCCAACAGACGGCTCCTCTTGCTCCTTGGGGTGCACGGTGGTCAGGGCAGCGTAGTGCGCGTGGCGGTCCTGTGAAGGGGGCCGTACGCAAGTCCGTACCCGGCGGACCCGTGGGTTCATTCCGCGTCGAGGTGTTCGATGAGGCCGAGCGCGTGCTCGTTGTACGCCGTCACGATCGCCCGAGCCGTCCCGGGGTCGCGGCGGGCGAGGGCGTCCACCAGCTCCGTGTGGGCCGACCACAGGTGACCCCTGAGGTCCGCGACATGGCGCAGGTGCTGGACCGTGCAGACCCAGGACTGGACCCGCAGCCGGTGCAGGAAGTCGCCGAGGTAGGGGTTGCCGTAGAGGCTGCTGAGTTCGCGCCAGAACCGCAGGTCGTACCCGATGAGGATGTTCAGGTCGCCGGCCGAGGCCGCGCGCTGGGCCTCCTCGCCGCGGCGCCGGACACCGGCGAGGAGGGCGACCGCGCGCGGATCGTCGAACTGCCGCATGCCGCCGGCCACCAGGGCCTGGAACATGCCCTCGGTGACCAGGCCGCGCGCCTCGATCATGCCGCGGTAGTCGGCGGCGGAGTACTCGTGCACCCGGAAGCCGCGGTGCTGGTCCGCGTCCAGCAGCCCCTGGGCCGACAGGTCGACCAGGGCCTCGCGGACGGGGGTGGCGGAGACGCCGTACTGCTCGGCGATCTCCTTGACCGTGAACTCCTGGCCCGGCTGGAGCCGGCCCCCGAGCACCTCGTCGCGGAGCGCGTCCGCGATCTGCTGGCGCAGGGTGCTGCGGGTTACGCCGCCCGCGCGGCCGGTGCCGGCCATGGTGGTGGTCTCACTCCCCGTCGCGTGTCTCCCCGAGCAGGACACCATACGCGGTGGGATTCGGCGGGCGGGTCCCGCCGCCCGTAGCGGCGCGGGGAGCCGCGCGACCGGGCCCCACCCGCCCGCACCCGCGCCCCTGACGGGGAGGGGCGGGCCGGGCGGGGGCACAGGGGCGGGAACCGCTACGGCCTCAGACCGTGTGCTCGTCCGCGACGGACAGCGCCTCGTCCAGCACCGCGAGCCCTTCCTTGGCCTCGGCCTCGGTGACGTTGCACGGCGGCACGACGTGCGTGCGGTTCATGTTGATGAAGGGCCACAGACCGCGGGCCTTGGCCGCCGCCCCGAACGCGGCCATCGGCGCGTTCGCCTCGCCCGCCGCGTTGTACGGGACCAGCGGCTCCCGGGTCTCCCGGTCCTTCACCAGCTCCAGCGCCCAGAAGACGCCCGTGCCGCGCACCTCGCCGATGCTCGGGTGCCGTTCCGCCAGCTCGCGCAGGCCCGGTCCGATGACGGTCTCGCCGATGGTGGCGGCCTGGCCGACGATCCCCTCCTCCTCCATGACGTTGATCGTCGCGACGGCGGCGGCGCAGGCCAGCGGGTGACCCGAGTAGGTGAGCCCGCCGGGGTAGGGCCGCCTGGCGAAGGTCTCGGCGATCTCGGCGGAGATCGCCACGCCGCCCAGCGGGACGTAGCCGGAGTTCACGCCCTTGGCGAAGGTCATCAGGTCCGGCGTCACGTCGAAGTGGTCGGCCGCGAACCACTTGCCGGTGCGCCCGAACCCGGCCATGACCTCGTCCAGGATGAAGACGATCCCGTAGCGGTCGCAGATCTCGCGCACCCCGGCGAGGTAGCCGGGCGGCGGCGTCATGATGCCGGCCGTGCCGGGGATCGTCTCCAGGATGAGGGCCGCTATGGTCCCCGGCCCCTCGAAGGCGATCGTGTCCTCCAGGTGCGTCAGGGCGCGCTCGCACTCCTGCCGCTCGCTGTCCGAGTGGAAGGGGCTGCGGTACAGGAACGGCGCCCAGAAGCGGACGACGCCGGACGATCCGTTGTCGTTCGGCCAGCGCCGGGGGTCGCCGGTGAGGTTGATCGCGGTGGAGGTGGCGCCGTGGTACGAGCGGTAGGCGGAGAGCACCTTCGGGCGGCCGGTGTGCAGCCGGGCCATCCGGGTGGCGTTCTCGACGGCCTCCGCGCCGCCGTTGGTGAAGAAGATCTTGTCCAGGTCGCCGGGGGTCCGCTCGGCGATCAGCCGGGCGGCCTCCGAGCGGGCCTCGACGGCGAAGGCGGGCGCGAACGTGGTCAGGGTCGCGGCCTGTTCCTGGATCGCGGCGACGACCTTCGGGTGCTGGTAGCCGATGTTGGTGAAGACGAGCCCGCTGGTGAAGTCCAGATACCGCTTGCCTTCGTAGTCCCAGAAGTACGACCCCTCCGCGCCTGCGACGGCGAGCGGGTCGATGAGCTCCTGCGCTGACCAGGAGTGGAACACGTGCGCGCGGTCCGCGGCCTTCACTGCGGCGCCGGCCTGGGGGTTGGGCTGAGGGGTCATGCGCGCAGCGTAAATGTCCACGGACCGGACGCGGTATCGGCGTCCTGTCTGTGGACGGGGGCTTTCCGCGACAGTCTGTCGGGCTTCGCGGACACCCCACGGCGTGTCCGGCCGACACGCTCCTCCTATTGACAGCATGCTGTCGAATTGACAGCATGCTTGCACAGGCTTCCGTCCGTCGAGGAGGAGTGACCGACATGAACGCCACCACGGACACCGCCGCGGGCACCACGCCCTGCAAGCCCGTCCACCTCGCCGTGTACGACACCTTCGCCGACTGGGAGACGGGCCACACGACGGCCCACCTCGCCCGCGCCGGGTACACGGTCCGCACCGTCGGCCCCGGCCGCGAGCCGGTCACCACCATGGGCGGCCTGCGCGTGCTGCCCGACCTCGCGCTCGACGAGCTGCGCCCCGAGGGCAGCTCGCTGCTCGTCCTCACCGGCGCCTCCCTCTGGGACACCTCCGGTGACCTCGCCCCCTTCGCCCGCACCGCCCGCGCGTTCCTCGACGCCGGAG
This sequence comes from Streptomyces sp. NPDC005302, assembly GCF_040607345.1. Taxonomy (NCBI): domain Bacteria; kingdom Bacillati; phylum Actinomycetota; class Actinomycetes; order Kitasatosporales; family Streptomycetaceae; genus Streptomyces; species Streptomyces sp. NPDC005302. The sequence continues at coordinate 101,556 of NZ_JBEXGN010000001.1, read as the reverse complement.
TGCCCGTCGCCGCGATCTGCGGGGCGACCGCCGGCCTCGCCCGCGAGGGCCTGCTCGACGACCGGGCCCACACCAGCGCGGTCTCCTTCTACCTGGCCGCCACGGGCTACGGGGGCGGCGAGCGGTACGTCGACACGGACGCCGTCACCGACGGGCTCCTCGTCACCGCGGGACCCACCGAACCCGTCGCCTTCGCCCGCGAGGTCCTGGGTCTCCTCGGGGTCCACGAGGGAGAGGTCCTGGACGCCTGGTACCGGCTGTTCCACGACTCCGACGCCGCGGCCTACGCCGTGCTGGAGAAGGCGGGCCGGTGAGCCGGCAGCGCCAGGACCTGTTCAGCCGCAGCGCGCTCGCGGTGTTCCGGCTCAACGGGCAGTACCTCTCCGTGGCCGAGGACCTGGCCCGGCCGGCCGGCATCACCGCCGCCTGGTGGCAGGTCCTCGGCGCCGTCCTCGGCGAACCCCTGCCCGTCTCCGGGATCGCCCGCGTCATGGGCATCACCCGGCAGAGCGTGCAGCGCGTCGCGGACCTGCTCGTCGAGAAGGGCCTCGCCGCGTACCGGCCCAACCCCGCCCACCGGCGCGCCAAGCTTCTCGCCCCGACCGAACAGGGCCGCGCCGCCATCGCCGCGATCGGCCCCGGTCACGCCGTCTATGCGGACCGGGTCGCCGAAGCCCTCGGCCCGGACGCGCTCGCCGAGACCGTCCAGGTCCTGGAGCGCCTCTCCGCCGTCCTCGACTCCCTCGCCGCGGAGGACCTCGCGGAACCCCCGCTTCCCGTTACCGAACCGGCACGATCCGTGACGGAACCGTAGACAGTGGCCCACCCGCGGGCCTGTGGGGTCGCACTATCCTCGGGCTGTTGCACACACACGGGGGAGGGTGGGCGCTGCCATGGAGAAACTGGGCGCGGGGGATCCGCGGCAGATCGGGGCGTACCGGCTGCTGGCACGGCTCGGCGCCGGCGGAATGGGGCACGTCTATCTCGCCCGGTCCGACCGGGGACGTACCGTCGCCGTCAAGCTCGTCCGTGAGGAACTCGCCGAACAGGAGGAGTTCCGGGCCCGGTTCCGCCAGGAGGTGCAGGCCGCGCGGCGCGTCGGCGGGTACTGGACCGCGCCCGTCCTGGACGCCGACACCGAGGCCGTGATCCCGTGGGTGGCCACCGGTTACGTCGCCGGGCCCTCGCTGCAGACCGTCGTCGGGCACGACCACGGCGCGCTGCCCGAGCGGTCCGTGCGCATCCTCGCCGCCGGACTCGCGCACGCGCTCCAGGACATCCACGCCGCGGGTCTCATCCACCGCGACCTCAAGCCGTCGAACGTGCTGGTCACCATCGACGGCCCGCGGGTCATCGACTTCGGTATCGCCCGCGCCCTGGAGACGGTGACCGACGGCGGCCTCACCCGCACCGGCGCGCTCGTCGGCTCGCCCGGCTTCATGGCCCCCGAGCAGGTGCGCGGCGACCGCGTCACCCCCGCCTGCGACATCTTCTGCTTCGGCTCGGTCCTCTCGTACGCCGCCACCGGCGCCCTGCCGTTCGGCGCGTCCAACAGCGGTGTGCACGCGATGATGTTCCGCATCGCGCAGGAGGAACCCGATCTGTCGGGGGTGCCCGAGAGCCTGTCCGACCTCGTGCGCGCCTGCCTGCGCAAGGACCCGGCGGCCCGGCCCGGCCTCGACGAGATCCTGGCGCGCACCGGCGCGGAGGACACCGTCGCCGACGGCCGCACCCGCGACCCCTGGCTGCCCAGCGCACTGGTCGCCCAACTCGGCCGTCACGCGGTGCAGTTGCTGGACGCCGAGGACCCTGACGAGCGGCAGGCCCCGGCCGTCGCCGCCGCTCCGGTCCGCCCGGCCCTGCCGCCCTCACCCGAACGTCCGGCTCCCACACCGGACTTGTCCAAGCCGCCGGCCGCCCCGCCCGTCCCCGCCGGCCCGCCCCCCTCCTCTTCGCCGTCGCCCTCCGCCTCCTCCGCGACGCCCGGCGCGTCCGCCGAGGCGTCCCCGGAGCACGCTCCCGCCCCGCCCGAGGACGGGGCGGCCCCGCCCGCGCCGGGCGGCCCCGGCCCGGTGAACCATCTCCCCACGCTCGTCGCCGGCGCGGGAAGCATGCCTCCGCCGGCGCCCGCCGGCCCGCACCCCGCGTACGGCTATCCGCAGCAGCACCCGCAGCCCACCGGACAGGGCCCGGCCCAGGCCGCGTACGGCTATCCGCAGGCGGGCTGGGGCGGCCCGCCGGCGCCGTACGGCTCGACGCCCCCGTACGGCCCGGGTGCCGCCACCCCCTACGGTCCCGGCGGCCCGACCCCGCCCTACGGCCCGACCCCGCCCTACGGTCCCGCGGCCGTCCCGGCCGGGCCCGAACCCGCGCGCCGCAGCGGCCGGTCCACCGCCTTCCTCGTCGTGGTGGCCCTGGTCGTCGCGCTCGGCGCGGGCGGCAGTGTGTACGCGCTGATGAAGGGCGGCGGCAGCGGCGGCGACGACGACTCCAAGGCGTCACCCGCGGCCTCCGCCGGTCCCGCGTCACCGGACGGGAGCGCCTCGCAGGCGCCGTCCGCCGCGTCTCCCTCCCCGAGCGCCGGGACCTCGGCCGCGGGCACCGTCCCCGAGGCCTTCCTCGGCACCTGGGACACCACCATCGACAACGCCACCGGCCACAACACCCGCCGGCTGACCATCGAGCAGGGCGAGGTCGGCGACCCCGTCCTCACGCTCACCGCCGACGGCCCGGCCGGCAGCGGCACCTACCACTGCGTCTTCCGGGCCACCCTCAGCAGCGCCCCGGCCGGCGGCACGCTGGAGATCGGCCCCTCCCAGGTCACCTCCGGCGAACCGCTGTCCTCCTGCTCCCCGGGCTCCGCGTCCGAGATCACCCTCCTGTCGGACGGCGGCCTGCGCAGGGTGAACACGACCTCGGGCGAGGCGCTGACCTACGAGAAGAGCGGCTGAGCGGTCCGCGGACGGCACCCCCGCTGACCGGCGGCGGACCACGCCAACTCCCCGTCTCCTGAAGGCTGTTGAAGTTCACCTCGTGTATGACGGCTGTTTCCGGCCGACGCCGTACGGTGACCGGACCGCAGTGCCCGGGGGAGTGACGCGCAGTGGAGTGGCTGAGCGCAGAGAACGTCGTGGCCGTCGGAACCGCCGTCATCGGTGTCGTCGCCTCCGCCGTGATGGTCTGGTACGAACGCAGGGTGCCCCGCCGGAAACGGCTGGGCTACCGCGTGCAGATGGACAACCCCATCGGCGACGACGTCCGCTCGGGGCGCGCGAACGTACGGCTCGGTCTGTTCGACGAGACCCCCGGCATGTCCGACGCCACCCTCGTCCTGCTGCGGATCGAGAACGACGGCTCGCAGAGCATCGCCGGGGACGACTACACGAGCCGCGAACGGTACGGCCTGACCGCGGTGTTCACCGACCGCACCATCCGCGGCGTGTCCGTGACCCAGCCGCCCGGCACCGACCACCTGATGGACCACTTCACCGTGGCGGCCGGCCTCGGCTACGCGGACGGCACCCTGCGCATCCCGCGCGTTCCGCTCAACCGGGGCGAGCACTTCAAGCTGCTCGTGCTGCTGTCCGGCGGTGACGTGGGATGCCCGATACGGATCATCGGCGGCATCCGCGACGGCGAGGTGCGGCCCAACCGCAGTACGACACCGGACGACCAGCCGCCGCTGTTCAGCCGCGCCGCCCGGCTGATCACCGTGCTGCTCACGGTGTGCGTCGTCACCCTCGCGCTGATCGTCGTGCTGCGCGACGACTCCCCGCCCCCGATCGGCTGCGCGCGGGGCACCCTCACGGTCACCGGCTCCACCGCCTTCGAGCCCGTGATGCGCGAACTCGCCGAGAAGTACGAGGAGGACTGCGCGGGCTCCACCATCACCGTCGACGCCCACGGCAGCACCGCCGGGGTGCGCGAACTCGACGCGGCGGGGCAGGAGTCGAAGAACGGATCACCGGCCGTCGTCGCCCTCTCCGACGGGCCCAAGCCGGGCGACTTCCCCAGGCTGCGGGAGAACCGGGTCGCGGTCTCGGTCTTCGCGCTGGTCGCCAACGACGACATCCCGCTCAAGAACCTGTCGCTGACGGACGTACGGCGGCTGTACCGGGGCGAGATCAGGAACTGGAAGCAGCTCGGTGGACCCGACCGGCCGGTCCTGCTCGTCAGCCGGGACGCCAACTCCGGTACCCGGCAGGTGTTCCAGCGGCGCGTGCTCGGGCGCGGCGAGATCGCCAACTCCTCACTGGACTGCGTCCACAAGGACGACGCGACGGCGCCGCTCGTGCGCTGCGAGCTCGACTCCACCGACCAGGTGCTGAACACGGTCGCCCGGCTGCCCGGCGCGATCGGCTACAGCGAACTCAACAACGCCATCGGGCACCAGGGGCTGCACCGGCTGGGCCTCGACGGCCACACCGCCTCCGTCGAGGACCTGGAACACGGCACCTCGGACTACCCGTACCGGGAGATCGAGTACGCCTACACCTACGGGCAGCCGCCCGCCGACTCGCTCGCCTCCAGCTTCCTGTCCTACGTCGGCCGGGGCAGCGGCCAGGACGTCGTCCGCACCCACGGCCACCTGCCGTGCGGGACGCCGGTCGGGCTGAAGATCTGCGGCGCGGGCTGACGCTCGCGCGCCGCCCCCTGCCTCACCGAGCCCGGCGGACCCTCCTCAACGGGGCTCCGGCGGGCGCTGGCGGGGCATGTTCGGGCGGGTGCCCGGCGGCAGCGGGACGCGTCCGTTGAGATGGCCCCCGTCGACCCGGGGCGCGCCGACCGCCGAGGACTGGATGCCGAGCGGCGCCGGACCCGTGCGGAACTCCACCATCCAGTCCGCCGTCTCGGTGCGCACCAGCTCCGTGACGTCCTCCGTGAACTTCCGCAGCACCCCGAGGCACCGCTCGGCCGCCTCGCCGGCCGTCCCGTCGGTGGGGCCGAGGACCTCCCGCACGCTCTCCGACGCCCAGTCGAACTGGAGCACCTGAAGGCGCCGCTGCACCGCCTGCGCGGTGGCCACGTCCCTTATCCACCCGGAGGTCACCCCGAAGAACCGGTCGACGGCCACACAGGCGACGGCGAGCAACAGCGCCAGATATCCCCAGGGCGCCACCCCGCCCACCGATCCGGTCAGGTCGAGCAGCGGCAGCGCGGCCCCGGCGACGGCGCCGACCGCGGCCCCGCACCGCAGCAGCCGCGCCCCCCACCGCTTGCCCGTACGGTCGCCGAGATACCAGGTCGCCGTGTCGAGGGCCCCCTGTTCCACCCAGCGGTACAGCTCGTGGAGCCGGTCGGCGGGCTCCCCCCAGTCGCCGAGCGGAAATGGCCGGCCCGTCAGATCGCCCGGCCGCAGCCCCGCCCCCTCGCTCCGCCCCTCCTGGGGCGGACCCTCGGGCTGCATCTCCGGCTGACTCACCCGGCACTCCTCACTGACGACGGTGACGACAACGGAACGGATGGCACCAGAAGACGGCGGGCGCCCGCGCGGACGGCGCCGACGGATCGCGCCCGCGCAGCCGACGGCACTGACCCTGTGGTGATGCCGTGTGACGCGTGGTACGCAAGCGCCGCCCCCTTCCTACCGCCCAATGGGTGGCGATGGCCCGGGTTTCCCCGCTTTTCCGCCCGGAAGAGGCCCTTGATCAGGTATAGGCGTCAAGACGGTCTCACTCGAAAGAGTGCTTGGGCGACGGGCCGGTCGACCACGTAGGCTCGTGCTGGACAGGAAAAACGGTCCGTACAGCCGTACTCGAAACCAGGAGCTGATCGTGATTCCCGGTGGTGGCCAGCCCAATATGCAGCAGTTGCTGCAGCAGGCCCAGAAGATGCAGCAGGACCTGGCGAACGCCCAGGAGGAACTGGCGCGGACGGAGGTCGAAGGCCAGGCGGGAGGCGGTCTGGTCCGGGCGACCGTGACGGGTTCCGGAGAGCTCCGCGGTCTGGTGATCGACCCGAAGGCGGTCGACCCCGAGGACACCGAGACGCTCGCCGACCTCGTCGTCGCGGCCGTCCAGGCGGCCAACGAGAACGCTCAGGCGCTCCAGCAGCAGAAGCTCGGCCCGCTCACCCAGGGGCTCGGCGGCGGCAGCGGCATTCCCGGTCTGCCTTTCTAAGACCGGCGGCGGCCAACTACCGTACGCACAAGGAAAGACGGAAGACGGAACCAGGCGGTACCGAAGCACTCGGAAAGGCAGTCCGTTGTACGAAGGCGTGGTTCAGGACCTCATCGACGAACTGGGGCGGCTCCCCGGCGTCGGTCCCAAGAGCGCGCAGCGGATCGCCTTCCACATCCTCCAGGCGGAGCCGACGGACGTCCGCCGGCTCGCGCAGTGCCTCATGGAGGTCAAGGCGAAGGTCCGCTTCTGCGCGACCTGCGGCAACGTCGCGCAGGAGGAGCTCTGCAACATCTGCCGCGATCCGCGCCGCGACCTCACGGTGATCTGTGTGGTCGAGGAGCCGAAGGACGTCGTCGCGGTCGAGCGGACACGTGAGTTCCGGGGCAAGTACCACGTCCTCGGCGGCGCGATCAGTCCGATCGAGGGCGTCGGCCCGGACGACCTGCGGATAAGGGAACTCCTGACCCGTCTCGCCGACGGCACGGTCACGGAGCTGATCCTGGCGACGGACCCGAACCTGGAGGGCGAGGCCACGGCCACGTACCTCGCCCGCATGATCAAGCCCATGGGCCTCAAGGTCACCCGCCTGGCCAGCGGCCTCCCGGTGGGCGGCGACCTGGAATACGCGGACGAGGTCACGCTCGGCCGTGCCTTCGAGGGGAGACGACTCCTAGATGTCTGACGCCACGCTTCACGCGACGAGCCCCGACCCCGACGACTTCTCGGTCCAGATCGCCGACCAGGTGGAGAGCTTCCTGGTCGCCGTCACCGAGGTGGCCAAGGGCGACGAGCCGGATTCGGCCGTGCCCTTCCTCCTCCTGGAGGTGTCCCAGCTCCTCCTGGCGGGCGGCCGTCTCGGCGCGCACGAGGACATCGTCCCCGACGAGCGGTACGAGCCCGACCTGGGTCCCGAACCGGACGTCGACATCCTGCGCGAGCGGCTCGCGGTGATGCTCGAACCGATCGACGTCTACTCCGAGGTGTTCGACCCCTACGAGCCCCGCAAGGCACCGGTCGCCTGCCGTATCTCCGACGACCTCGCCGACGTCATGGCCGACCTGCGCCACGGCATGGCCCACTACCGGGCCGGCCGCACCACGGAAGCCATGTGGTGGTGGCAGTTCTCCTACTTCTCGAACTGGGGCTCCACCGCCTCCGGGGCCCTGCGCGCCCTCCAGTCGCTGGTGGCGCACGTCCGGCTGAACCAGCCCCTGGACGACCTGAACGGACTCGACACCGACCAGGACCTCGGCGAGGACGCCCTCGCGGAGGAGGCGGGCCAGGTCATGGCCCAGGAGATCGCCGGCCCGCTCGGCCTGCGCACCGTCAAGTAGCCGGCCCGTCCGCCCAACGGCCCGGTGTCGCGGGATGTGACACCGGGCACTTTCGGAGTGGCCCGGCCGAAGGACGGGCAGGTGCCGTCTCGGAGCGGCCGGATGTCCCTTGCTGACCTGACATCCCGAGTGATCACGTCGTGAGCGGGACATCTCACGATGCGATACCTCGGAAGGGAAATCCGGCCGCTCGTTAGACTGAGCCGACCGCAGTTGTGCGGTGCAGAGACGGATTGAGCGAGGAGCGCACGTGGGCCTTGTCGTGCAGAAGTACGGAGGTTCCTCCGTAGCCGATGCCGAGGGCATCAAGCGCGTCGCCAAGCGAATCGTGGAAGCGAAGAAGAACGGCCACCAGGTGGTCGTGGTCGTTTCCGCGATGGGCGACACGACGGACGAGCTGATCGATCTCGCCGAGCAGGTATCTCCGATGCCCAGCGGACGAGAGTTCGACATGCTGCTGACCGCCGGAGAGCGGATCTCCATGGCCCTGCTGGCGATGGCGATCAAGAACCTGGGCCACAGCGCCCAGAGCTTCACCGGCAGCCAGGCAGGCGTCATCACCGACTCGGTCCACAACAAAGCCCGGATCATCGACGTCACCCCCGGCCGTATCCGTACGGCGCTCGACGAGGGCAACATCGCCATCGTCGCCGGGTTCCAGGGCGTCTCGCAGGACAAGAAGGACATCACCACGCTGGGCCGCGGCGGGTCCGACACCACGGCCGTCGCGCTGGCCGCGGCGCTCGACGCCGAGGTGTGCGAGATCTACACCGACGTGGACGGCGTGTTCACCGCCGACCCGCGGGTGGTGAAGAAGGCGAAGAAGATCGACCGGATCGCCTTCGAGGACATGCTGGAGCTCGCCGCCTCCGGCTCCAAGGTGCTCCTCCACCGCTGTGTGGAGTACGCCCGCCGCTACAACATCCCGATCCACGTGCGCTCGTCCTTCAGCGGGCTCCAGGGCACCTGGGTCAGCAGCGCACAGAACCAGCAAGGGGACCAGAAGGTGGAGCAGGCCATCATCTCCGGTGTCGCTCACGACACCTCCGAGGCCAAGGTCACGGTCGTGGGCGTCCCGGACAAGCCGGGCGAGGCCGCCGCGATCTTCCGCGCCATCGCCAATGCCGAGATCAACATCGACATGATCGTGCAGAACGTGTCGGCGGCCACCACGGGCCTGACGGACATCTCCTTCACACTCCCCAAGACCGAGGGTCGCAAGGCCATCGACGCCCTGGAGAAGGCGAAGGGCGTGATCGGCTTCGAGTCGCTGCGCTACGACGACCAGATCGGCAAGATCTCCCTCGTCGGCGCCGGCATGAAGACGAACCCGGGAGTCACGGCGGGCTTCTTCGAGGCCCTCACCGACGCCGGCGTCAACATCGAGCTGATCTCGACCTCCGAGATCCGCATCTCGGTGGTCACCCGCGCCGACGACGTCAACGAAGCCGTCCGCGCCGTGCACAGCGCCTTCGGACTCGACTCCGACAGCGACGAGGCCGTCGTCTACGGGGGCACCGGGCGATGACCGGACGACCGACGCTCGCGGTCGTGGGTGCGACCGGAGCCGTCGGCTCGGTCATGCTCCAGATCCTGTCCCAGCACGCGGACATCTGGGGCGAGATCCGTCTGATCGCCTCGCCGCGCTCCGTCGGCCGCAAGCTGGCCGTGCGCGGTGAGGAGGTCGAGGTGGTGGCCCTGTCGGAGGAGTCCTTCGACGGGGTCGACGTCGCCATGTTCGACGTACCGGACGAGGTGGCCGCCCAGTGGGCGCCGATCGCCGCCGCGAAGGGCGCGGTCGTCGTCGACAACTCGGGCGCCTTCCGGATGGACCCGGAAGTGCCCCTCGTCGTCCCCGAGGTCAATCCGCACGCCGCACGCGTGCGCCCCCGCGGGATCGTCTCGAACCCGAACTGCACCACCCTCTCGATGATCGTGGCGCTCGGCGCCCTGCACGCCGAGTTCGGGCTGCGCGAACTCGTCGTCTCCTCCTACCAGGCCGTCAGCGGCGCCGGCCGTTCCGGTGTCGAGACCCTGCGCCGGCAGATGTCCCTGGTCGCCGGTACGGAACTGGGCACCAGCCCCGGTGACGTACGCCGGGCCGTCGGTGACGACACGGGCCCCTTCCCGGAGCCGGTCGCGCTGAACGTGGTGCCGTGGGCCGGGTCGCTCGCCGAGGACGGCTGGTCCTCGGAGGAGATGAAGGTCCGCAACGAGACGCGCAAGATCCTCGCGCTGCCCCAGCTGAAGGTCGCCGTGACCTGCGTCCGCGTCCCCGTCGTCACCACGCACTCGCTGACCGTCCACGCCCGCTTCCAGGGCGAGGTCACCGTCGACAAGGCACGGGAGATCCTGGCCACCGCGCCCGGTGTCGTGCTGTTCGACAACCCCGCCGCCGGTGAGTTCCCCACTCCCGCCGACGTCGTCGGAACCGACCCGACCTGGGTGGGTCGGGTCCGCCGCTCCCTCGACGATTCGACTGCCCTCGAACTGTTTGTGTGCGGTGACAACCTGCGCAAGGGTGCTGCGTTGAACACCGCTCAGATCGCGGAGCTGGTGGCGGCGGAGATCGCCGGCGCGTAACCGCGGACGTCGGGACCCGTGTCGTCCCGCAGGTTCTGCGCTCCGCGCGTCCACCAGCCGGAATCTTGGTGGCTGTTCGGAGAGACCTTTGTAAGATCTGTGTTGGTTCAGTGATCAATTTAATGGTCCGGACCACTTGAATCGACCCACGTCGGCGTCCGAAGATTTCCCTCCCCGCTCTCCGCAACCGCGCGGAGGGCGGGGAGCGTCTTTGCGGTCGCCGTTCAGGGGCGACGGGGGCAGCAGTCATATGGGGCACAGGGGAAGAGCTGGTACGCATGAGGGCATCTAGTGCATCGCCGCACGCGCCGTACGGCGTTCCGGCGGGCGGTCCAACGGGCGTACCGGAGGGCGGTGTTCAGGCGAATGTGGCGTCCGGCGCGAATGTGACGACCGTCGCGTACAACCCTCCAGGGGGGACGTGTGTCCAACTGGCGTGGCAGAGGTACTCGAATTCACCGCGGTACAGACGAGGGGCACCGCCCTGCGTCCACCCCGCCGACCCCGCAGCCCCGGCTCGCCCGGCGGCATGCCGGTGATCGCGCCCATGCCTGCGACGCGGCCTACCCGCATTCCGGACCAGCGTGACGGCGCCGAGGACATCGCGGCGGCGGGCACGACCGTCGACCACCTGACCGAGACGTACCGGGCGCACTACCGCTCGCTCCTCGGCCTGGCGGCACTCCTGCTGGACGACACCGCCTCCTGCGAGGACGTCGTCCAGGAGGCCTTCATCCGGGTGCACTCGGCGCGCAAGCGCGTGCGTGACCCGGAGAAGACGCTCGCCTACCTGAGGCAGACCGTCGTCAACCTCTCGCGCTCGGCCCTGCGCCGTCGCATCCTCGGCCTCAAGCTCCTTTCGAAGCCGATGCCCGACATGGCGAGCGCCGAGGAAGGCGCCTACGACCAGTTGGAGCGCGACGCGCTGATCAAGGCGATGAAGGGACTCCAGCGCCGCCAGCGCGAGGTCCTCGTCCTGCGCTACTTCGCGGACATGACGGAGGCCCAGGTCGCCGAGACACTCGGCGTCTCCCTGGGCTCGGTCAAGGCGTACGGCTCGCGCGGTATCGCCGCGCTGCGCGTCGCCATGGAGGCGTCGGCATGAGCACCTCCGACGATCGGGGGCGTCCCGGCGACCCGGGGCGCCCGGAACCTGAGCACAAGCAATCGCACGCTGGGAACGGAACTGTGAACCACGGCCCAGACGAACAGCCCGACATCCACGGGCAGGACGGACCGGAAGCCGAGGGGTTCGGCTCGGACGAGCTGGCGCTGCGCCGACTGCTGCACCAGGCCGTCGACACCATCGAACCCACCGACGGCACCCTGGCCCACCTGCGCCGCGCCGTACCGGCCCGGCGGGCCCGCAAGCGCCAGGCCGTGGTCGGCATGGCCGCCGCCGCGCTCTTCATGGGCACGGCGATCCCGGCGTTCGTCCACGTCTCCAACTCCTCCGGGGCGAACGCCAACCCGTCCATCGCGGCCAACAGCTCCGCCGCCCAGGGCGGCGCGAACCAGGACAAGGGCACGGGCACCGGCGACGGCAAGGAGGCCGGCGGCTCGGGCGGCACGTCCAAGGGCAAGGACACCGGAGGCCGGACCGAGAAGCCGGGCAAGGGCCATGGCGCGGGCAGCGGTGCCGCCACGGGCGGTGCCGGTCCGTCGGCGTCGGCCCTGAACGCGGCCGCGTGCACGACGGAGCAGCTCGGCGGAGCCACCGGCACCGCCGCCGGCCCGGACTCCACGGGCGCGGTCTACGGCTCCTTCACCGTCTCGAACGTCTCCACCACCGCCTGCACGGTCACCGGCGCGGGCAGCTTCAACGCCTCGGCCCAGGGCGCGGCGGAGCAGGCCAAGATCGGTGTGGCGAGCCATGTCGCGGGCGACGCGGCCGGCGGACTGCCCGATCCCTCGACGGAGGTGACCTCCCTGGTCCTGCAGCCGGGCGGCTCGTACGTGGTGAAGTTCGCCTGGGTGCCCTCGGAGACCTGCCCGACCATCCCGCCGTCCCCGGACCCGACGCCCACCGAGGGCGCCACCGACAGCGGCGGCACAGCGTCGGAGGGGGTCGGTGCGGCTCCGCAGCTCTACGTCGAGGACGGTGTGCAGGACGGCAGTGTCCTCGTGTCCAGCACGGCGGCCACGGGGGGTGCGGGTGCCTCGGTGGACGTGGCCAACGCCTGCGCCGGCACGGTCATCCACACCGGCATCCTGACGTCCGCCTGACGTCCGCCTGACCGGCCGCCGCCACCACCGGCAGCGGCTGGACAGCGCGGAAACCGCCGCTCGTCGGCGGACGGTCCCGGCACCCTGGTGGGCGCCGGTGGCACGGACGGCCCTTTGCGCCCGCCCCGGCGGCGGATGCGCGAAGGGCCTTCGCGTTCGCCGGACGGTGGCCGGTCGGGGCCGTCGCGATTGCCGGAGGCGGCTGGGCGGCTGAGCGGCCGGGAGGCCGCCGGGGTCGCTAGGCGGTGGTGGAGGGTGTCGCGTCAGCGCCGGCGTTGACTTCGCCGCTGTCGCTGTCGCTGTCGTCATTGGTCCCGCGGTCGTCCTTGGTCCCGCGGTCGCCCGTCCCGGGGGCGGACACGGATCCGGAAGCGCTGGGCTCCTCGGGGCCGGCGTCCGGGAACAGGCCCAGCTCGGCGTCGCGGGCGAACTCCACCTCGCGGCGCAGCAGCCGGAACCACATGAAGACGACGAAGCCCGCGAAGACGAACCACTCACCGGTGTAGCCGAGGTTCTGGAACGCCTTGAGGTCGAGGCCCGTGTTCTGCGGCGCGGCCGGCGGCACGGCCTTCATGCCGGCGTCGGCCTTTTCGAGCGTGATCCAGGCGTCGTACGGGGTGTACGGCACCAGGTTCACCAGCGACGCGGCGCTGATCGCGGCGGTCTGCCCCGGGGGAAGTCCACCGGCCGTGCTGACACCGTTCGACCCGGGGCTCTCGGAGGCCTGGAGCGCGCCCGTGACGGTGACCTCGCCGCCGGGGGCGGCCGGGGCCTTCGCCGGGTCGGCGTCCCCGGGCAGCCATCCGCGGACCACGGGCAGCGCCCTGCCGCCGTCGACGCGCAGCAGCGTCAGGACGTAGAACCCCTGCCTGCCGTCGAGTTCGCGGTCGGGCACGAGGAGCTGCTTGCCGTACCGGCCCGTCGCGATGGTCTGCTTGCCGGACGTCTGGGTGGTCACGGGCAGCATGCCGGCCAGCGGCCTGGCGGGGTCCGTCTTGGCCGCCGAGGCGGCCTCGTCCGCCGTCCGGTGGTCCTGCACTCGGTCCTCGAAGCGCCCCAACTGCCATGACCCCATGAAGATGCAGAAGGGGATGGCCAACAGCACGAAGACGTTGATCCCCCACCAGCGGGGCGTCAGCAGGAACCGGTACACATCGTCCACGGTACGGTGCCGCCCCACGGGGCTCGGCCGTGGGGCCCGCTCAGTAGCGCTCCACGAGACGCTCCCGGCCCGCCGGCGGCTCGTACGGCTCGGGCCAGAAGTCGGTGACCGCGGTGATCCTGCCGTCCTCGTCGGCCGTGAAGAACGTGATCGCCTGCGTCTCCTCCAGGCCCACGGCCAGAAGGATCCAAGAGACCGCGTGACCCGGCTCGGCCACGATCCGCTCGATCCGTACGCGCCAGTCCCCCGGATACTCGCGGTTGAACGCGACGTACCGCTCTCTGCCGCTGATGCGCTCCCGCGTCTGCGGCAGGGTGTAGACGACGTCCTCGGCGAGCAGGCCCGCGAACGCGTCCCAGTCCCGGGCGTCGGCGGCTGCCCAGTAGCTCTCGACGGTGGAGCGCAGATCGGTCATGCGGAAAGTCTGCACCCCGCCACTGACACACGGTCCGACCTGCGCGGACACCGTGCCCGCCGGGTGTGCTCCGGCCCGCCTGCGGGAGGCGTGACGCCCACCGGCGGGGGAGTTGTCCACAGGCTCGGGATCCCGTCGGCGCGCTGCGGCCCGGGCCAGGCACTATGGGGCCATGACTGACAGCAGCAGGTCCATCGAGCAGCAGCAGGCAGACATGCCCGACTGGGAGAAGCGCTTCCGGGCCCCCCGGGTGTCGCTGCCGGACTGGGCGGAGGACGCCCCGCACCGCTCCCTGTTCGTCTCGAACGCGACAGGGACGTACGAGCTGTACGCCTGGGACCGTGCGACGGGGGACCAGCGCCAGGTCACCCACCGGACGAACGGTACGACGGACGGCGTGCTGTCGCCCGACGGCGCGTGGATCTGGTGGTTCGACGACAAGGACGGCGACGAGTTCGGCATCTGGCGCCGCCGCCCCTTCGAAGCCGCCCTGGCCGACGGCGAGACCGATGAACCGGCCGTCCCCGGTCTCGACGCCTCCTACCCCGCGGGCCTGGCCATCGGCCGCGACGGACGGACGGCCGTGGTCGGCCGCTCGACGGACGACGACGGTTCGACGATCCACCTGGCGCGGGCCGGCGAGCCCCCGGTGGAGATCTACCGGCACCGCGAGTCCGCCGGCGTCGGCGACCTCGCGCACGACGGCTCGCTGATCGCGATCGAGCACACCGAGCACGGCGACGCGATGCACTCCGCGCTGCGGGTGCTGCGCCCGGACGGTTCCTCGGTCGCCGAGCTCGACGACACCGAGGGCGGCACCGTCGAGCTGGGCCTCGAAGTGCTGGGCTTCGCACCGGTGGACGGGGACAGCCGGCTGCTCATCGGGCATCAGCGGCGGGGCCGCTGGGAGCCCCTGGTGTGGGACGTGTCGACCGGCGAGCAGACGGACCTGGCGCTCGACCTCCCCGGTGACGTGGCCGCCGAGTGGTATCCGGACGGCTCGGCCCTCCTCGTCGCCCACGGCTTCGAGGCCCGCAGCGACCTCTGGCGCTACGACCTCGCCTCCGGCGAGCTGACCGAGGTCCCGACCCCGCCGGGCACGGTCTCCGGAGCGACGGCCCGCCCGGACGGCACGGTGGAGTACCTGTGGTCCTCGGCGGCCGAGCCCTCGGTGGTCCGCTCCACGGCCGGCACGGTCGTCCTGGACCCGCCCGGCCTGAAGTCCCCGGGGTCGGTCCCCGTGGAGGACGTCTGGGTCGAGGGGCCCGGTGGCCGCATCCACGCCCTGATCCAGAAGCCGGCCGGCACCACCGGTCCGCTCCCCACCGTCTTCGACATCCACGGCGGTCCGACCTGGCACGACAGCGACTCGTTCGCGGCGGGCCCGGCGGCCTGGGTCGACCACGGCTACGCGGTGGTCCGGGTCAACTACCGTGGCTCCACGGGTTACGGCCGCGCGTGGACGGACGCGCTCAAGCACCGCGTCGGCCTCATCGAGCTGGAGGACATCGAGGCGGTCCGCGCCTGGGCGGTGGACTCCGGTCTGGCCGACCCCGAGCGGCTGATCCTCACCGGCGGATCCTGGGGCGGCTACCTCACCCTGCTCGGCCTCGGCACCCGGCCCGACGCGTGGACCCTCGGCATCGCCGCCGTGCCGGTCGCCGACTACGTCACGGCGTACCACGACGAGATGGAGGCACTGAAGGCGATGGACCGCACGCTGCTCGGCGGCACCCCGGAAGAGGTCCCCGAGCGCTTCGAGGCGTCCTCCCCGCTGACCTACGTCGACGCGGTGAAGGCCCCCGTCTACATCTCGGCCGGCGTGAACGACCCCCGCTGCCCCATCCGCCAGATCGACAACTACGTCACCCGCCTCGCCGCCCGCCAAGCCCCTCACGAGGTGTATCGGTACGACGCGGGCCACGGCTCCCTGGTCGTCGACGAACGCATCAAGCAGGTCCGCCTGGAACTGGACTTCGCGGAGAGGTACTTGGGGAAGTAGATCGGGTTGCGGTGGCGGTTGCGGCGGATCGGACCTCAGCTGCGGCTGTAGCGGTAGCCGTAACTGCTATCGCTACCGCTGCTGCCACAGCTACCGCTTAGGCGCTGCGGGGCGGGTGGCCGGGGCGGGTCGGCCGGGGCGAGGGAGCGTGCTGGGCGGCGCGTACCGGACTCCGTCCCGGCCTCCGTCCCGGCCGCCGGCCGGGTCAGCTGCTGCCGGCCCGCTGCTGGGGCTGTCGTCCGAGCAGTTCGGCGAGCCCGCGTCGGGTCGCCGCGAGCACCACGCGGTCCTCGGACTTAAGGACGTGCGTGGCGGGCAGGTCCCACACCAAGCTGGGGCCGCGCGAGGCCGCCGCCGAGGCCGCCCGGCGTTGTCCTCGCGACGCGGTGTCGAGGGCGAGCACCCGCCACGACCCGGCACGGAACGCCTCACCCACCGTGCGCCCCTCCAACTGCGGATGGCCGCCCACGTCGACCGCGGCGAACAGCAGCACCCGGCGCTCGACCGGAATCGCCCCGAGGATCTGCCGCCCCATCATCGCCCCGGCGAACGCCGGCGCGGCCAGATGGGACACGCTGCGGCTCCGGGTGAGCGCGCCGGGATGCGCGGCCCGCAGGGTGCGGTACACCGCGGTCGCGAAGTCGTCGTCGTACAGCCGCAGGACCACGCGCAGATCGGGCTGCACGCTGCGGGCGTACAGCACGGCCTCCAGGTTCGTGGTGTCCGCGCTGGTCAGCGCGAGCAGTGCGTGGGCCCGGCGGATCTTGGCGGCCTCCAGCACACCTTCCTGCGTCACGTCTCCCAGCACGACCGGCACGCGCAGTCGCCGGGCGAGCGCCAGCCCGCGCGCCTCCGGGTCGGCCTCGACGCACACCACGGGGATGTGCAGCTCGCGCAGCCGGGCCAGCACCCGGGTGCCGATCTTGCCGACGCCGAGCAGCACCACGTGCCCGGACAGACCTCGCGGCGGCTTGCGCAGCGCGGACCCGCTGCGGAACGTGCCCAGCGCCTCCAGTACGGCGGCAAGCAGCACCGGTAGCAGCAGCAACCCGACCATGCCGGAACAGAGTTGGAGGATCTGGCGCCCCAGCGGCTGACCGGTGGCCGGGTCGTTGATGGCGAACAGGTCGAGCAGCGTCAGATAGGTGGCCTGGAGCGGTTTCTCGCCGGTGACCAGCATCGACGCCACGGCGAGTCCGACCACGCACGCGACGAGACCGGCGAACGACCAGCGCAGCCGCCGCGAGAACAGCGAACCGAAGGACGGCACGACGCCGAGTCCGGAGGAGAGTTCCGGACCGGTGTACGAAACGTTCTCCAGGACGACGGTGCCGCGCCCGGTTGCCGCGGCCACCGCCCCTGCGTCGGGCAGCAGTTGAGGCCCCTGGGAGCCACTGCCCTCCGAACCGTCCGCGCCCGCGGGGTCGTTGGTCGTGGCGGACAGCAACGCGAGGGTGCACAGGCCGGGATCGGCGACCTCGCCCGGTCCCGGTGGCGGACGCTCGACCGCGCGGAGCATCAGCCCGTCGGTCTGTACGACCTTGCTGGTACCGGCCACGGCCGTGGCGGCCAGGGCGGGCGCGGCGGTGTCGGCGTCGGACAGGACGGTGGTGGACGCGTCGGAGACGTCACGGCCGGGGTCGCCGGGACCGGTGGCGTCTCCTGGGGCCCCGGAGCCGGGAGCCCCGGCGCGGAGCGGGACACCGGCGAGGGCGGAGGCCTGGTCGAGGAGGGCTTCGATGTGCTGCCCGAGGCGTCGGTTGTAGAGCCGCAGGACGAGCCGGATCCGTGGGTTGAGCCGCCGCGCGGTAAGGGCGGCACGGATGTTGGTCTCGTCGTCGTCGTACACGAGAGCCAGCGCGGCGGCCCGCTCCACCCCGGCCTCGCCGAGCACCTCTTCGGTCAGCTCGGCGGCCTCCACGACCCGTTCGGAACCGGTGGGCTCGCCCGCGCGCCCACCGGCGAGGGCGGTGCCGTCCCCGCCACCGTTCCCGTTCCCGGTCCCATTCCCGTTCCCGGAGGCCCTGTTGACGGCTGCGGAGACGCGGTCGAAAAGCGCTGTGGCCCGTGTCCGGCCCACCACCGGCGGTCGCACACTCCGCTGCGCGGGCGGTACGACGAGGGTGACCTGTTCGCCGTAGACCCCGCGCAACTCGGCGGCCAGCCGGTGCGCCAGGGCGTCGTCACCGGCCACCACCATGTGAGCGGCGGCGGTGTCGGGCGAGGCGCTCGGAGACGGAAGGTTCACCACGGGAGAGAAGACTGCCGCACTGGCCCAGGCGGTTCCAGTGCCGGATGAGATCCGCCCGTCGTCGCTCGGTCCGCCGGGGCGGGACGCGGGTCACAGGCGGCGATGTCACAACGGACGGGGTCCGTTCCGTCCAAGGGGTCGAAGCACCACGGAAGCCACCGCATGTGCGGCACACGTGACCTAGGAGAAGCCATGGAAGCCCGTCTGAACCTGTTCGCCAGCCCGGTCGCCGCGAAGTTCGGAAAGCACCTCACCGCGGCGGGCAGGGCGCTCGCGGACTCCACCGTGCCGGCCGCGACGCAGGAACTGGTGAAGCTCCGCGCCAGCCAGATCAACGGCTGCGGTTTCTGCACCGACATGCACACCAAGGACGCCGAGCACGCCGGGGAGACGTCGGTACGCCTCAACCTCGTCGCGGCCTGGCGTGAGGCCACGGTGTTCACCGACGCCGAGCGCGCGGCCCTGGAGCTGACGGAGCAGGCCACCCGCATCGCCGACGCGGCGGGCGGGGTCACGGACGAGTGCTGGGCGAACGCCGCCAAGTACTACGACGAGGAGCAACTCGCCACCCTGGTCTGCGTCATCTCTCTCATCAACGCCTTCAACCGGGGCAACGTCATGGTCCAGCAGCCGGCGGGCAGCTACCGCCCGGGCCAGTTCGCCTGAGGGGGGCACGGCGGGGGCCCGGTCGCCATCGTGTGACGGGGCCTCTGCCCAGCACCTTCTCGCCCGGCCCTCACGATTCGTTCGACGGGCGAGGAACCGCCCGCCCCCAGCGCGCCCTTGTGCGTGCCGTCCTCACGCTGCTGCCATGTCGACATCGGCACCGACGAGGTCAGAGGGGGCAACCATGCTTCAGCTCACAGTCGTTCGATGGAGGCGGTTCGGGCACGACCGTCTCTACGCCAATCTTCCCGACGGCACGGCAGTGGGCTGGGCCGACTGCACGACGGGCACGATCACCGTCCTGCGCACGGAGTACCTGGAGCCGGTGACGTCCGTACTCGCACCGCACTTACCGGGAAGGCAGGAGTCACCGGCACCGTCGCACGCGGGGGCCCCGTCTCGTGAGGGGGCACCGTCGCACGCGGGAGCACCGTTCCGTGAGGGGCCATCGTCCCGCCGGGCGGCGCCGGACATCCGCCGGCTCCAAGGCGGCCTGCACAGAGGTCCGGCCCCGGAGGCGGCGCCGGCATCGAAGCCGGCGCAGGCACCGGAAACAGCGCCTGCATCGGAGGCAGCCCGGGCAGCGCAGGCATCGGAGGCACCGCAGGCAGTGGCGGCGACCCCCCACCGCCCGACCCCGCACCACCCGACCCCGCACCACCCGACCCCCCACCACCCGACCCCCCTCCTGCCACCCCTGACCCCACCCGACGACCTGGCGGAGAACGCCCCTGGCACGGCGCTTCGGCCGAGGACCGACGAGTCCGCGGCCGGTCCCGTGACACGGGCCCTGGCCCGCATACTCGGGCGCCCGGCCGACGGGGACTCGTGGCGCAAGGGCGCGGAGGGCGGACGCCGCGTCGGCGCCGAACTCGACCGGCTGCGGCGGCACGGATGGCACGTCCTGCACTCCATCCCGTTGCCCGGGGACGTGGATCTCGACCACCTCCTGATCGGGCCCGGCGGGGTCTTCAGCATCAACACCAAGAACCATCCGGGCAAGCCGGTCTGGGTCGGCGACGACGCCGTGAAGGTCGACAACGGCGACCCCCGGCCGTACGCCCGCACGAGCCGTTCCGAAGCGGAGCGCGTCCAACGCGTCCTCGGCCACTACTGCGGATTCCCCGTCCCGGTCGAGCCGGTCCTCGTCTTCGTCGGCATCACCGACCTGAAGGTCGAGGCGACCCAACTCAAGGTGAGGGTCTACCGAGAACGCGAAGTCTCAGCCCTGGCCCCCCTGACCGGCATCTGGACCCCCTCCCAGGTCACCAGGATCCACAGCGTCGCCCGGCACCGGAGGGCCTGGCTGGAGGCTTGAGGGGGTGAGCTCCGGCCGCGCCGCGGAGGGCCGGCCGCCCGGAAGGACACGCGACAACGTCAGAGGGCCCCTACCTACCCGGTAAGGGCCCTCTGAACTGCTGCCGAACGGCTTCGGCGCCCCCGCCGGATGTCAGGGGCGGTCGCCCTTGTGGTCGACGACTCCCGCGGCCAGGAGCGCGTTCTGGAACATGAGGTCGCCCGCCTTCCAGGGCCGGTCAGGGATGTCGTCGGCGCCCGGGAACGAAACTTTGTGGTCCTTGACCACGACCCACCGGTCGCCGAGGTACTGGTAGGTGTGCGGGTCGATCAGGATCTCGCGGCGGATCTTCTGTCCCTTGTCGTCGTGCCCGACTGCGATGGCGTCCCGGCCGGCGAGGTCCCGCACGAGGTGGTCGGTGACCTCGGCGCCGGGGACCGTGGCCAGCGCGCGGTACATCTTGGCGAGCGTCTGTGGCGGGATGGGCTGGGACGCGAACAGCACACGCAGCCCACTCATGTCCTGCTCCCCCTCGGACTGGGTGCTGCCTTTCCCGGACGGGTAGTAGGCGCGGACCTTCTTCAGGACTGCGGCCGGGTCGTCCGGCAGCTCGTCGAGGAAGCGGAGGCGTTCGCGCATGGAGCGGTCGTCGCCCTCCTTGCCGTTCTCGAAGCGCGGGTCCGCGTACCGCACCCAGCGCTCCCGGGGTTTTGGCTCCGGCTCGGGCTGGGTGGTGCTCTTGGGCCACATTCCGGGAGTGGCCGAGAGCTCCTTCTCGTAGATCCACTGGCCCGCGTGCGGTGTGGGCCCCGGATCGGCCCGCTCCAGCGTGGAGGCGGCCCGCTCCAGCACCTCCTTCACCGAACCAGGCACCGTCCGCGTCGTAGCCGGCACCGTGCGCTCCGCACCACTGTGACCGCCCCCTCCGAGGCCGTAGGCCAGCACGGCCACCGCGGTGAGCGCGGCGGCGGCTCCGACCGCTGCGAGCCGCCAGTCGGCCCGCAGCCTGCGTCCCCGGCCACGCTCCGCGGCACTGCTCAGCCGGTCCCGACCCTTGGCGAGCCGTGCCCGGTCGGGCTTCGGCGCCCCGGCCCGGAACTCGCGTACGTCCTTCATCTCGTCCACGTTCACGGCCGGACCACCTCCGCCACTTCGCCCCGAAACGCCGGGTCGGCACCCAGCGCGGCCCGTACCTTGCGGCGGGCCCGGTTGAGCCGGGACCGCACGGTCCCGACGGGTATGCCGAGCGCCTCGGCGACCTCCTGGTAGGGCAGGTCGGCCCAGGCCACGAGCAGCAGCACATGCCGGTCGGCGGCGGACAGCGCGGCGAGCGCGTCCGCGAGCGGGGCGCGGTCGGCGACCAGGTCCGCGGTGTCCTCGACCCAGCCGGCCGCGACGGGGTCGTGGCCGGTCCTGGCCAGCGCACGCAGACCGCGTACTTCCTTCCGGCGCTGCTTGCCGATGAGGTGCGCGGCGATCCCGTACAGCCAGGGCCGGGCGCTGGCCCGCGAGGCGTCGCAGCGGGCACGCACCCGGAACGCGGTCAGGAACGTGTCGGCCGTGACGTCGTCCGCCGCGTGGTCGCCGAGACGCCGGGCCGCGTACCGGTGGATGTCGGGTGCGTACCGGTCGTAGAGCCGGGCGAACAGCTCCGGATGTTCCAGGGACTGCGCGATGACATGGCCGTCGCGTTCGTCACCGGGATCGAGCGCCGGTGGTCCGGTCACGGGTCCTCCGTCAGCGGGTGGGGTCGAGCGTGTCACCCGTTGTTCCCCGCTGCCCCGCGAAGAGTTCACGGCCGCACAGGATTTCCTCAGGGAGCGGACGCGACCCTACGGGCCCAGCCACGCCGGCATCTCCCGCGCGTACATGGCGTCGTAGACCTCGCACGCGAGCGGCGCCTGGCACCTCGCGGCGCCGACGGGGCGCGCGCGGTGAGGTGCAGCTCGTACCCCAGTCCCCCTGGCGAGCTCTGGGCCCGGCTGAACGGGCTTGGCCGATGGCTCGTTGGCGATGAGTCACCCGGCGCTGAGCGTCGCGCTCCACGACTTCTTGGGGCGAGGCTCAAGGCCGTGGCAACCGGTGCTGCTGGGGCCGGTATTCCAAGATCTTCTCCCGGATTTCTCCAGAGCCCCTGGAGAACGAGACAGGCCCGGTGCTGATTTCTCAGCACCGGGCCTGACCTGCGATTTAGCTGTCGGGGTGGCGGGATTTGAACCCACGACCTCTTCGTCCCGAACGAAGCGCGCTGCCAAGCTGCGCTACACCCCGATCGTCGCTGCTCTCGCGGCGACGTCGTTTACTTTAGCCCACTGGCGCCGGGAGACGAAATCCGGTTTCCGAGGCTTCGTGCGCGGCGTCGGACCGGGTCCGGGCGGACGTGGTCGACCGCGACGATCAGCAGGGCCAGGGCGTAGAAGGCGACGCCGAGGATGGCGGTATTGCCGAGGACCCCGGTGTAACCGTGGCGGTCCACGTCGACGAACGGGTAGAGATAGCGCGCCGGGCTCCCCGGCGACATAACCGCCCCGCGGACCAGGCAGAACACCAGGTAGGCGAGCGGGTAGAGCAGCCAGGTCACCGCGTTCCGGAACGCCAGCGGGGCGGGCCGTGTCAGCAGCAGCCAGTCGAGCGCCACGGCAACCGGCGTCACCGTGTGCAGGAGGTGGTTCGCCACCGCGTGCCAGCCGGAGAGGGTGTCGACGCCTCCGGTCATGGAGAACGGAGTGGACTCGTTCGCCAGGAGCAGGTGGTACACCAGGCCCGTGATCGAGATGTAGATCAGCGTGCCGCCCGTCAGTACTCCGGGCAGGGGGCGGCGGGCCGACCAGGCGCGGTGGGCCGACGCCACGAAGACCACGGCGACGAGCAGGTTGGTCTGGATCGTGAAATAGCTCAGCACCCGGACCGGGGTGCCCAGCTTCACGTCGATGGCCACGCCGGCCACCGCCGCCAGGGCCACGAGGATGCGGAAGACCGCCGTGAAGAGGCGGCGCGTGGGCGTGACGACCGCCGTCGCCGGGACGAAGGAGACGATCGGCGGAGAGATACCCGGTATCGCGGGGAGATCGGGTATGTCCCGGGGCATGGGGGTGATCATGGCCCCACGCTAAGCGGATGGGTCGAATCGGGCGATATGGGATGCGGCGAGTGGGTGTCGGGGGGTGGAGCGAAGGGGGCTCCGGTCCGAGCGGGCTCCGGTCCGAGGGGCCCGGTCCGTCCGTACTCCGGCACGGACGCGCCGGGGCCGCCCGGACTCCGGCGCGGACGCGCCTGACCGCCCTCTCGGGGATGCCCGGCCGGACCTTGATGGTCCCCCGCGTCTCCTACTTGCGCCCCGCTACCTCCGCCCCGCTACTTCCGCTCCACCAACGTGAGCAGCGACGCCTCAGGCGGGCACGCGAAGCGGACCGGGGTGTAGCGGTTCGTGCCGCAGCCGGCTGAGACGTGCATGTACGAGGTCCGCCCCTCTGCCGTGTGGGTGGAGAGACCCTTGACGCGGTCCGTGTCGAGGTCGCAGTTGGTCACGAAGGCGCCGTAGAAGGGGAGGCAGAGCTGGCCGCCGTGGGTGTGGCCCGCCAGGACCAGGGGGTAGCCGTCGGCGGTGAACGCGTCCAGGGTGCGCAGGTACGGGGCGTGCACGACGCCCATCGAGAAGTCGGCGGACTCGGACGGGCCGCCGGCCACGCGCGCGTACCGGTCGCGCTTGATGTGCGGGTCGTCGAGGCCCGTCAGCTCGATCGCCGAGCCCTCTATCTTCAGCGTGCCCCGGGTGTTCGTCAGGTTCAGCCAGCCCGCGGTGTCGAAGCCGTCCCGCAGGTCCTCCCACGGGTTGTGGATGGCGCTCACCGCCGGCTTGTTGCCGTTCAGCCCGTGACGGCCCTGGGCCTTCTCGAACAAGTACCGGGCGGGGTTGCGAAGTTTGGGGCCGTAGTAGTCGTTCGAACCGAAGACGTACGCCCCCGGGAACTCCATCAGGGGGCCCAGCGCGTCCAGGACCTCGGGCACGCCCTCGGGGTCCGACAGGTTGTCCCCGGTGTTGATCACGAAGTCGGGGCGCAGGCCGGCCAGGGAACGCAGCCAGCGCTGCTTCTTGCGCTGCCCGCTCACCATGTGGATGTCGGAGACCTGCAGGACGCGCAGCGGTCGCATGCCCGGCGGCAGGACCGGGACCGTCACCCGCCGGAGGCGGAAGGAACGGGCCTCGAACCCTGCCGAGTAGAGCAGACCGGCGGCGCCCACCGCCGTGATTCCCAGGGGTACTCCGTATCGCGCGCGCATACGTCCATCGTGTCAGACCCCGCCAAGTCCGCGTGCCCCCCTGTGGACAACCCCGTACGAAACCCTGCGGCTTCCGCCCGCCGGGCGTTGGGTGCCCTTCGGGCGCGCGGCGAAATCAACGGGCGGCCACCTCACCGCACCTGCGACACTTGGCGGCATGACCACGCTCAAGTCGAAGTTGCAGGAAGACCTCAACGCCGCGATCAAGGGGCGCGACGAGCTGCGCTCCTCGACGCTCCGGCTCACCCTCTCCGCGATCACCAACGAGGAGGTCGCGGGCAAGACCAAGCGCGAGCTCTCCGACGACGAAGTGCAGAAGGTGATCACGCGCGAGGCGAAGAAGCGCCGTGAGGCGGCCGAGGCCTTCGCGCAGGGCGGGCGTGCCGAGTCGGCCGAGCGGGAGCGGGCGGAGGGTGTGGTGCTCGCCGCGTACCTGCCCAAGCAGCTGTCCGACGAGGAGCTTCAGCAGATCGTCGCCCAGGCGGTCGAGGAGGCGAAGGCGGCGGGCGCCGAGGGGCCGCGTGCCATGGGCCAGGTCATGAAGATCGTGAACCCGAAGGTGGCCGGTCAGGCCGAGGGCGGCCGCGTCGCCGCCATCGTGAAGCAGCTGCTCGCGGGCTGATCCTTCACGGGTCCGCGCCTTCGCGGGCGTCCTCGTCCTGGATGAGGGACGAGCGGCGACCGTGGGTACGGCAGCGGAAAAGGGCACCTTCGAGGCGGAGCGGGAAGCGCGTGTGCCGCTTCCTCCGCCGCGAAGGTGCCCTTTTCCATGACCGAAGCCGGGACGTCGGGACGCCTGAACGTCAGGGCGTACGGGTCAGCGTTGGCCGCCGTCTCCGTTGCCGCCGTTCCCGGTACCGCTGTTGCTGTTCCCCTGGATGAATCCCTCGGGGATGGAGAAGGAAGGCGTCGGGATCGTCCCGCCACCGTCGCTCTGGCCGCTGATGGTGTTCCCGAAAGTGGCCCCGCCGTTGGCGTTGCCGCCCGTATTGCCGTTAGGGTTCCCGTTGTTGCCGTCGTCGCCGCCCTTGTCCCGGTTCTTGTCCTTGTCCTTGTCGAGGTCGGGGATGTCGACCTTGTTGAAGGAGGGGGCTTCCTTGCCGACGAGCGCGCCCGTCATCAGGTCCCGCCAGATCGGTCCGGGGACCTCACCGCCGTAGACCTTGTCGTGGTAGACGCCGCCGATCGAGATGCCCACCATGTGGACCCGCTGGGAGGCGCTGCCGACCCAGACGGCGCCGGACAGGTTCGGCGTGTAGCCGACGAACCAGGCGTTCTTGCGCTCGTCGGTGGTACCCGTCTTACCGGCGTTGGCGCGGTCCGTGAGGCCGGCCTGCTGGCCCGTACCGGAGTCGATCACGCCGCTCAGCAGGGTGCTGACGGTGTCCGCGGTCTTCTCCGACATGGCCCGCGAGCACGTCGACTTGGGTACTTCGAGGGACTTCTCGCGCTCACCGATCTGCTGACTGATCGACTCGATGGCGACCGGCGTGCAGTACATGCCGCGGGACGCGAAGGCGGCGTACGCCGTGGCCATCGTGAGCGGCGAGATGCCCTTGGCGCCCAGGGCGATGGACGGCACCTGGGGGAGCTTGTCGCCGTTGCCCTGCACGACGCCGAGCTTGTCGATCTGGTTGATCACCGGGCACAGGCCGATGTCGGAGATCATCTGCACGAAGTAGGTGTTGACCGACTTCGCCATCGCCTCCTTCAGCCGGTAGGGACCGACCTCGGAGGCGCTCTCGTTCGGGACGACCTCGTTCGACTGGTTCGTCCACGGCTTGCTGCCGCAGGTCTGCACGGGGCTGGGGTACGGCATCTTGTTCGGTGACGAGTACTGCTGCGTCGCCGGCTTGCCCTGCTCCAGCGCCGCCGCGGCCACGAACGGCTTGAACGTCGAACCGGTCGGGAAGCCGAAGTTCGAGCCGCCCATGCCGTAGTTCACCGAGTAGTTGTACTCGGTCTCGTTCTTCCCGTAGCCGTACGGCTTCGACTGGCCCATCCCGAGGATCTTGCCGGTGCCCGGCTCGACCAGGGTGCCCGCCGCCGCGACCTTGTCGGACTTGTTGACGTGATCCTTTATCGAGGTCTGGATCGACTCCTGGGCCTGCGGGTCGAGCGTCGTACGGATCGTCAGGCCGCCCTGGTTCCAGACCTTGGCGCGGGCCTCCCGCGTCTTGCCGAAGACCGGGTCGCTCTTGAAGACGTTCTCCACGTACTTGCAGAAGAAGCTGGCGCCCGCGACCGCCGTGATGCAGCCGTTCTTCGGCTCGCTGACGTGCAGCCCGAGCTTGGCCGCCTTGGCCTTGTCGGCCTCTTCCTGGGAGATGTCGTGCACCTCGGCCATGCGCTCCAGGACGGTGTTGCGGCGCTTGGTGGCCTCTTCCTCGTCGTTGACCGGGTCGTACCGGCTGGGCGACTGGACGATGCCCGCGAGGAGCGCCGACTCCTGGAGGTTCAGGTCCTTGGCGTGCTTGGAGAAGTAGCGCTGGGCGGCGGCCTCGACTCCGTAGGCCTGCTCCCCGAAGAACGTGATGTTCAGGTAGTTCTCGAGGATCTTCTTCTTGCCCAGCTTCTCTTCCAGCTGGATCGCATACTTCAGCTCGCGGATCTTGCGGCCGATGGTCTGCTGGGTGGCCTGCGCGACCTTCGTCGGGTCGTCGCCGGCCTCCTCCACGAAGTAGTTCTTCACCAGCTGCTGGGTCAGGGTGGAGGCGCCCTGGGCCACTCCGCCGTTCTGCGCGTTCTGGTTGACCGCGCGCAGGATGCCCTTCAGGTCGACGGCGCCGTGCTGGTAGAAGCGCGAGTCCTCGATCGCGACGATCGCCTTCTGCATGTACGGCGACATGTCCTTGAGGTCGACCACCGTGCGGTCGCGCGAGTAGACCGTCGCGATCTGACCGCCCTTGCTGTCCAGGATCGTGGTCCGCTGGCTCAGCGCGGGACTCTTCAGGTTGTCCGGAATGTCGTCGAACCCCTGGACGGAACCCTTGGCCGCGAGGCCGAGCGCGCCGGCGGCGGGCAGGGCGATTCCGGCCATGACGGCGCCCGCGAGCACGCTGACACCGAGGAACTTGGCGGCCTGCTGCGTAGGGGACAGACCACCGCCCGAGCGCTTCTTTGGCATGAGGGCAGCCTACGTTCTCATTCGCCGGACACGCGTATATGCCTTGGCCTAAGCTGCTCTCAACTGTCACAGCAGTGCGGCTACGTATCAATACGTCCGGCGACCCCGAATCGTTCCGGAGGTTCCACGATTTCTGTGGAGGGCGTGTCCGAATCAGCCTTGTGTGTCACCCGGCGTCCGTTGTGACTCAACTGAACTGTCCCGGTTTGCCGGGATAGTCAGGCATGTCCTCAGCTCACTCCCCCGGGTGATCTGCCGCTTACGCATAGTCCGTTCGGGCCATTCAAGATTGGGCCCGAAGGGGGTGTTGCGCTGTGCCCGCCTTCCGTAACGTCCTCAACTGGCGGCGGTGAATATGCCGCTGCCGCCGTGGGGGAGCCTCGATTCGGGAGAGGACGGCGCCGGTATGGGCTGGGTAACCGACTGGAGTGCGCAGGCGGCCTGCCGCACTACCGATCCGGATGAACTGTTCGTTCAAGGAGCAGCGCAGAACAGGGCCAAGGCAGTGTGCACCGGATGTCCGGTACGCACGGAGTGCCTCGCCGATGCGCTCGACAACCGCGTCGAATTCGGCGTGTGGGGTGGCATGACCGAGCGGGAGCGCCGCGCGTTGCTGCGCCGCCGGCCGACGGTCACCTCGTGGCGTCGCCTGCTGGAGACCGCGCGTACCGAGTACGAGCGCGGGGCGGGCCTGCTCCCTCTGGACGAGGAAGAGGTGTACGAGCGCTACGCGGCGGTGGGCTGAGGGCCGTTCGCGGTCGCCCGCCGGGCGACCGGATCCCGAGGTGCCCCGCAGGAGACGTCGAGACGGCCGGGGCGCTGCGGTGTCCGAGACGCCGAGGTGACCGTGGAGTGTTCGCGGTGCCGAGCCGAGACGGTGCGTGTCCGGGCGGGAAGGTCCGGGCGCGCGGGGTGGGATGTGCCACCCTTCGCCCCTCGCGCCGCTGAGGCGTGCCGACCGGGCGAAGTGCGCGGTGCGGTCAGGCTGCCCGGGGTCCGTCCGGGCGTCCGGAGCACCCTTCGGCAATCCGCAGCGCCGTGGGGGGCCAAGGTGCTCTACGCGTCCTGCTTCGAGCGCCCTGAAGGCGACGGTTGCCGCCTGCTCAACTCTCGGGCAGCTCCGGCTTGTGGGCCGCGAGCCGGTTCCCGATGTCCCGCAGTCCCGCCAGATCGTGTACATCGCCGGGCAGCGCCGCCACTTCCGCCACCGCCACCTCGGGGTGGCGCGCGGTGAAGCGGTCCCGCGTGCGCTGCTCGCGGGAGAGCAGCTGCATGCGCTCGGCATGCAGCCTCAACAGGCCTGCGGTGAGCTGGTCGACGGAGCGCTCGGGGTCCGTGGCGGCGGTCCCGTCCGTGTCGGGGGTGCTGTCCGTGGCGGCCGTCCTGGGCGGGGCGTCGGGGGAGCCTTCGTCAGGAGCTGCTGTCTCGGAAGCCGTGGAATCTGAACTGCCGTACGTGTCGGGAGAGTTACGAAGTCCAGCTTTCCCGTCCCCCTGATCGACAATGCGGGCCGCGTCAAGATTTTCCGCGGTGGCGGATTCCTCGTCCTCCGACACGGCCGAATCAAGATCCTCCGCGGCGGCGAGCGCCCGCTCGGCGGACAACCGGGCCGCTCCGCTCCCGTGCACGCGGTTGAGCACCAGACCCGCGAACGGCATGTCCTCGGCGGCCAGCCGCTGGACGAAGTACGCCGCCTCCCGCAAAGCGTCCCGCTCCGGAGCCGCCACCACGAGGAAGGCCGTGCCGGGCGCCTGGAGCAGCTTGTACGTGGCGTCCGCGCGGGTGCGGAATCCGCCGAAGGTGGTGTCCATCGCGGACACGAACGTCTGTACGTCCTTGAGGAGTTGGCCCCCGAGGAGCTTGCCCAGGGTGCCGGTCATCATCGACATCCCGACGTTCAGGAACTTCATGCCCGCCCGGCCACCCAGCTTCGCCGGCGCCGTCAGCAGCCGGATCAGCCGCCCGTCCAGGAAGGAACCGAGGCGCTTCGGGGCGTCCAGGAAGTCCAGCGCGGAGCGGGACGGCGGGGTGTCGACCACGATCAGGTCCCACTCGTCGCGCGCCCGCAACTGGCCGAGTTTCTCCATCGCCATGTACTCCTGCGTGCCCGCGAAGCCCGCCGAAAGCGACTGGTAGAAGGGGTTGTTCAGGATGGCGGTCGCCCGCTCGCCGTCCGCGTGCGCCTCGACGATCTCGTCGAACGTCCGCTTCATGTCGAGCATCATCGCGTGCAGCTCTCCGCTGCCCTCGACGCCCTTCACCCGGCGCGGGGTGTTGTCGAGCGAGTCGATGCCCATGGACTGCGCCAGCCTGCGCGCGGGGTCGATGGTGAGGACGACGACCTTGCGGCCGCGCTCCGCGGCACGCAGGCCGAGAGCCGCCGCCGTGGTCGTCTTGCCGACGCCGCCCGAGCCGCAGCACACCACGATGCGGGTCGTGGGGTCGTCGAGCAGCGGGTCGAGGTCGAGGACACGAGCGGGGTCCAGACTCATGACATCCCTTGCTTCCGCAGCTGTGCGGCCAGTTGGTACAGGCCGGCCAGGTCCATGCCCTCGGCGAGCAGCGGCAGTTCGTGCAGGGGCAGACCCTGCTCGGCCAGCACGCTGCGCTGCTCGGTCTCCAGGGCGTGCCGCTCGGCGTACTCCTCCGCCTGTTCGAGCAGCGGGTCCACCAGCCGCTCGGCCAGTCCGCCGCGGCGCGCACCGCCGAGGCCGGCCGACGAGAGCGACTTGGCGATCGCCGTGCGCGGCGCGGTCTCCACGAGGGCCAGATCGGTGCCGTCGAGGAGCGCGGGGCGCACCATGTTCATGACGATCCGGCCCACGGGGAGTTTCGCGGCGCGCAGTTCCGCGATCCCGTCCGCGGTCTCCTGTACGGGCATCTCCTCCAGCAGCGTCACCAGGTGGACCGCCGTCTCCGGAGACTTGAGAACCCGCATGACGGCCTGGGCCTGGTTGTGTATCGGGCCGATCTTCGCGAGTCCGGCGACCTCGTCGTTCACGTTCAGGAAGCGGGTGATGCGGCCCGTCGGGGGCGCGTCCATCACCACGTAGTCGTACGTGAAGCGGCCGCTCTTCTCCTTGCGCCGCACCGCCTCGCAGGCCTTGCCGGTGAGGAGGACGTCCCGCACACCGGGCGCGATGGTGGTCGCGAAGTCGATCGCGCCGAGCTTCTTGAGGGCCCGGCCGGCGCCGCCCAGTTTGTAGAACATCTGGAGGTAGTCCAGCAGCGCCAGTTCCGCGTCGATGGCGAGGGCGTACACCTCCCCGCCGCCCGGAGCGACGGCGATCTTCCGCTCCTCGTAGGGCAGCGCCTCCGTCTCGAATAGCTGCGCGATGCCCTGTCTGCCCTCGACCTCCACGACGAGGGTGCGCTTGCCCTCTGTCGCGAGGGCGAGCGCTAGGGCTGCGGCCACCGTGGTCTTGCCGGTACCGCCCTTGCCGCTGACGACCTGGAGCCTGCTCACGTATTCGAGCCTAACCAGTCCGCGGCCGGAGTAAGCAGGAGGCTGTGGACAAGCTGCGCGCGGAACGGGGCGATGTGGCCGGATGTGGTGGGTCGCCTGGGGCGGTGGGTGGTCCTCGGCAGCGGCTACAGTCGGCCATATGACCAAGTGGGAATACGCAACCGTGCCGCTGCTCGTCCATGCCACGAAGCAGATTCTGGACACCTGGGGCGAGGACGGCTGGGAGCTCGTCCAGGTCGTGCCCGGGCCGAACAACCCCGAGCAGCTGGTGGCCTACCTGAAGCGCGAGAAGTCCGCATGAGCGGGGCGGTCGAGGCGAAGCTCGCCGAGCTCGGCCTGAAGCTGCCCGGCGTCGTCCCGCCGCTGGCGGCCTACCAGCCGGCCGTGCAGTCGGGCGTGTACGTGTACACCGCCGGCCAGCTTCCGATGGTGGACGGAAAGCTGCCGGTCACCGGGAAGGTGGGCGCCGAGGTCACGGCCGAGGAGGCCAAGGAGCTGGCCCGGACGTGCGCGCTGAACGCCCTGGCGGCCGTGAAGTCGGTCGTGGGCGACCTGGACCGCATCGCGCGGGTCGTGAAGGTCGTGGGCTTCGTCGCCTCCGCGGCGGACTTCACCGGGCAGCCGGGCGTGCTGAACGGCGCGAGCGAGCTGCTGGGCGCGGTGCTCGGCGAGAAGGGCGTGCACGCCCGGAGCGCGGTCGGGGTGGCCGTGCTGCCGCTGGACGCGCCGGTCGAGGTCGAGATCCAGGTGGAACTCACGCACGCGTAGCCCTCCAGGTGTTGCGAGGGTGCGCTTGCGGCCCCGGTCCGCTCAGCGGATCGGGGCCGCGCCTGTACGCCCCGGACCCCGCCCCTCCGGTGTCTGAGGTGCGCGGTCCGGGGCGGAGCCCCGGGGATGGGGGCCCAGGGGGCGAAAAGTGCTCGTGGGGCGGTGGGGTCTCGAACATCCGCCCGGCTCGGGATAGCCTCCGGCCATGGGGAATGGGCAGTGGTTTCCGGCGGAGTGGCCGGATCGGATCCGGGCTCTCACCGAGGGCACGCTGACGCCGGTCACACCCCGGCGCGCGGCCACCGTGATCCTGGTCAAGGACAGCCAGAGCGGCCCTGTGGTGCACATGCTGCGCAGACGCGCCTCCATGGCCTTCGCCGGAGGCGCCTACGCGTATCCGGGCGGCGGCGTGGACCCCCGCGACGACGAGCAGCAGATCCGCTGGGCGGGCCCCACGCGCGCGTGGTGGGCGCAGCGACTCGGAGTGGACGAGGCCTCGGCGCAGGCCATCGTCTGCGCGGCCGTACGCGAGACGTACGAGGAGGCGGGCGTCCTGCTCGCAGGACCCGGCCCGGACACCGTGGTCGGGGACACGACAGGTGACGACTGGGAGGCGGACCGGGCCGCCCTGGTCGCCAGGGACCTGTCCTTCGCCGAGTTCCTCGACCGCAGGGGCCTCGTGCTCCGCTCGGACCTGCTCGGGGCCTGGGCCCGGTGGATCACCCCCGAGTTCGAGTCCCGGCGTTACGACACGTGGTTCTTCGTGGCCGTCCTCCCGGAGGGTCAGCGCACGCGCAACGCCTCGACGGAAGCCGACCGGACCGTGTGGATCCGCCCCGCCGACGCGGCCGCCGGATACGACAAGGGCGAGCTCCTGATGATGCCGCCCACCATCGCGACGCTGCGGGGCGTCGTGGAGCGCGAGAGCGCCGCCGACGCCCTCGCCGCGGCGGCGGAACGCGACATGACCCCCGTCCTGGCCCAGGCGCGCCTGGAGGACGGTGAGGTCGTCCTCTCGTGGCCCGGGCACGACGAGTTCACCAAGCACATCCCGACGGGCGGAGCCTCCGCATGACCGACGCAGCCGCCCTCCCCGGACAGCCCAGAGGCGGTGTCCTCTCGGGCTCCGCCACCGCGCGCGCGGTGAACGTCCTCGCCCCCAACGCCTCCGCGATGACCCTGGACGGCACGAACACGTGGATCGTGTCCGAGCCGGACTCCGAGCTCGCGGTGGTCATCGACCCGGGCCCCCTGGACGACGTCCACCTGCGGAACGTGCTGGACACGGCCGAGAAGGCCGGAAAACGCGTCGCGCTGACCCTCCTGACGCACGGACACCCCGACCACGCGGAGGGCGCCGGGCGGTTCGCCGAGCTGACCGGCACGAAGGTGCGGGCCCTGGACCCGGCGTTGCGGCTGGGCGACGAGGGGCTCGCTCCGGGCGAGGTGATCGGCGTCGGCGGGCTCGAACTCGTCGTCGTCGCCACGCCGGGGCACACCGCCGACTCGCTGTGCTTCCATCTCCCGGCCGATCAGGCCGTGCTGACCGGGGACACCGTCCTGGGTCGGGGGACGACGCTGGTGGCCCATCCCGACGGCCGCCTGGGCGACTATCTCGACTCGCTGCGCCGGCTCCGGTCCCTCACGGTCGACGACGGCGTCCACACGGTGCTGCCCGGGCACGGGCCCGTCCTGGAGGACGCGCAAGGGGCGGTCGAGTTCTATCTCGCCCACCGCGCCCATCGGCTCGCCCAGGTGGAGACGGCGGTCGAGGACGGACACCGCTCCCCGGAAGCGGTCGTCGCGCACGTCTACGCGGACGTGGACCGCTCCCTGTGGCCCGCCGCCGAACTCTCGGTCCGGGCGCAGATGGAGTACCTGCGGGAGCACGGGCTCATCTAGGACTCCTCAACGGCTGGGGACTCCCCAACGGCAACGGGGCCCGGTCTCCGGTAGAGACGGGCCCCGTAGACGTACGGGCAAAGGCGTCAGCGCGAGCGCTTGGCGAGCCGCTCCACGTCGAGCAGGATCACCGCGCGGGCCTCCAGGCGGAGCCAGCCGCGGCCCGCGAAGTCGGCGAGTGCCTTGTTGACGGTCTCTCGGGAGGCGCCGACCAGCTGGGCCAACTCCTCCTGCGTGAGGTCGTGCACCACGTGGATGCCCTCTTCCGACTGCACGCCGAAGCGGCGCGAGAGGTCGAGGAGGGCGCGGGCGACACGGCCGGGCACGTCGGAGAAGACCAGGTCGGACATCTGGTCGTTGGTCTTGCGCAGGCGCCGGGCGACGGCGCGCAGCAGGGCGGCGGCCACCTCGGGGCGTGCGTTGAGCCACGGCTGGAGGTCGCCGTGGCCGAGGCCGAGCAGCTTGACCTCGGTGAGGGCGCTGGCGGTCGCCGTACGCGGGCCCGGGTCGAACAGCGACAGCTCGCCGATCAGCTCACCGGGGCCGAGCACGGCCAGCATGTTCTCGCGTCCGTCGGGGGAGGTGCGGTGCAGCTTCACCTTGCCCTCGGTGACCACGTAGAGGCGGTCTCCGGGGTCCCCTTCATGGAAGAGAGCATCGCCGCGCGCGAGCGTCACCTCACTCATGGAGGCGCGGAGCTCCGCGGCCTGCTCGTCATCGAGCGCCGCGAAGAGCGGGGCGCGCCGCAGAACGTCGTCCACGAGTTCTCTCCTTGTCGACCTGCTCAGGGGATCTTGTTCCCCCTTGGTACCAGGGGACCGTGTTCCCCATCTTGCCGGACGGTCCAAACAGTGTGATCAGTCACAAGTCTGCCGCACTGGCGTCCCAACGAGTGCGGCAGGGGGCCAATTGGGGGCCGATCTTCAGGGTCCGGGGCGGATGTCGGTGCCGGGCTCTAGGCTGGCCGGGTGTCCAAATCGCCGGTGAGAGCACAGGCCTAGGGGGCTGAGCGGATGGTTGTACGTCGTGATTCCGCTGTGGGCGAACAGATCCCCGACGGAACCAAAGAGCCGACAAAAAGGGCGAAGCGGACACCGGTGAAAGAGGCCGTCAAGAAGGTGACGGCCACTAAGACAGCCTCCAAGAAGGCGGTCTCCAAGAAGGGTGCTCCTGTGGAGGATGTCTCCGGGAAGGCCGCTCCCGCGGGGAGTGCGGCCGCCAAGACGGCTGCCGCCGCGAGGGGTGCCGCCAAGAAATCAGCTTCCCTGGGGAGTGCTGCCAAGAAGGCCGCCTCGTCAGGGGCCGCGTCCAAGAAGTCCGCTTCGAAGAAGGCGGCGCCCGACAAAGCCGTAGCCAAGAAGGCGGCGGCCGCGAAGGCGGCGGCCAAGAAGACCGCGCCCGCGAAGACCGCGTCCGCCGCAGCCAAGAAGGCGGCGGTTGCGAGCACCGGCGGAACGAAGGCCGCGCCCGTGAAGGCCGCGGCGAAGAAGACCGCGCCCGCGAAGACCGCAGCCAAGAAAGCCGCCGCCAAGAAGGCCCCGCCCGGGCAGCCCGCCGTCGCCGCGCCGCCGCGCGACGAGTCGCACACCGCTCTCGTGCGCCGGGCCCGCCGGATCAACCGCGAGCTCGCCGAGGTGTATCCGTACGCCCACCCGGAGCTGGACTTCCAGAATCCCTTTCAGCTGATCGTGGCCACCGTGCTGTCCGCACAGACCACCGACCTCCGGGTGAACCAGACGACGCCGACGCTCTTCGCCAAGTACCCGACACCCGAGGACCTCGCCGAGGCCAACCCGGAGGAGGTCGAGGAGATCCTGCGCCCGACCGGGTTCTTCCGGGCCAAGACCAGGTCGGTCATAGGGCTCTCCAAGGCCCTGCGGGACGACTTCGGGGGAGAGGTGCCCGGACGGCTCGAAGACCTCGTGAAGCTGCCCGGAGTGGGCCGCAAGACCGCCTTCGTCGTGCTCGGCAACGCGTTCGGGCGGCCCGGGATCACCGTGGACACCCACTTCCAGCGGCTGGTGCGGCGCTGGCAGTGGACCGAGCAGACCGAGCCGGACAAGATCGAGGCCGCCGTCGGCGAGCTCTTCCCGAAGAGCGAGTGGACGATGCTGTCGCACCACGTGATCTTCCACGGCCGCCGCATCTGCCACGCCCGCAAGCCGGCCTGCGGCGCCTGCCCCATCGCCCCGCTCTGCCCGGCGTACGGGGAGGGCGAGACCGATCCGGAGAAGGCCAGGAAGCTCCTGAAGTACGAGAAGGGCGGCTTCCCCGGCCAGCGGCTCAACCCCCCGCAGTCCTATCTGGACGCGGGAGGCATCCCCGCACCCCCACTGGGCGCCGGATGACGGAACGAACTCGGCCCCGGCGGGCGTTGGGAACAGCAGAACGGGGGTGGCGATGACGCGCACGGGCAACACACGGGACGCGAGCAACACGCAGGACGGACAGGTGCAGCTCTCCAGAGAAGGACTGCCCGACTGGCTGGATCCGGTCGCGCACGCCGCGGAGACGGTCGAACCGCTCCAGCTGAGCCGCTTCCTGCCGCCGACGAACGGCACGGGGCGCCAGTCCGCCGTGCTCATCCTGTTCGGCGAGGGCGCGCGCGGCCCCGAGCTGCTGCTCATGGAGCGCGCCGGCACCCTCAGATCACACGCCGGGCAGCCGTCGTTCCCCGGCGGCGCCCTCGACCCCGAGGACGGCGACCCGGCGGGCGAGGGCGCGCTGCGCGCCGCCCTGCGCGAAGCCGAGGAGGAGACAGGCCTCGACCCGAGCGGTGTCCAGCTCTTCGGCGTCCTGCCGAAGCTGTACATCCCGGTGAGCCACTTCGTGGTGACCCCGGTCCTCGGGTGGTGGCGCCGGCCGACGCCGGTCGGAGTCGTCGACCCGGGTGAGACGGCCCGCGTCTTCACGGTCCCCGTGGCGGATCTCACGGACCCGGCCAACCGTGCGACCACCGTGCACCCCAGCGGACACCGAGGCCCCGCATTTCTGGTCGAATCGGCCCTGGTCTGGGGCTTCACGGCCGGGGTGATCGACAAGATCCTGCATTACGCGGGCTGGGAGCGCCCGTGGGACCGCGAGAAGCAGGTCCCGCTCGACTGGCGCGCATGACAAGGTGACCTCCGTGAATGTGCTGGACATCCTGTTGCTGGTCGCCGCCGTGTGGTTCGCGATCGTGGGCTATCGCCAGGGCTTCGTCGTCGGCATCCTGTCGGTGATCGGCTTCCTGGGCGGCGGCCTCGTCGCCGTCTATCTGCTCCCGGTGATCTGGGGCTGGGCGACCGCGGACAGCAAGGTGAGCACGAGCGCGGCCGTCGTCGCCGTGGTGGTCGTGATCGTCTGCGCCTCCGTCGGCCAGGCGCTCACCACCCATCTCGGCAACAAGCTCCGCCGGTACATCACCTGGTCCCCGGCCCGCGCCCTGGACGCGACGGGCGGCGCCCTCGTGAACGTCCTGGCGATGCTCCTGGTGGCCTGGCTGATCGGTTCGGCCCTCGCGGGCACGACGCTGCCGACGCTCGGCAAGGAGGTCCGCAGCTCCAAGGTGCTCCTCGGCGTGTCCCGGGCGCTGCCCTCACAGGCCAACACCTGGTTCGCCGACTTCTCCTCGGTCCTCGCGCAGAACGGCTTCCCGCAGGTGTTCAGCCCCTTCGCCAACGAACCCATCACGGAGGTCCGGCCCCCGGACCCGGCGCTCGCCGCCAGCCCCGTGGCCGCGCGCTCGCAGCGCTCCATCGTCAAGGTCATGGGGACCGCCCAGAGTTGCGGCAAGGTCCTCGAAGGCACCGGATTCGTCTTCGGCGACCGCCGGGTGATGACCAACGCGCACGTGGTCGGCGGGGTCGACGAGCCGACGGTCCAGATAGGCGGAGAGGGCCGGAAGTACGACGCGAAGGTCGTCCTGTACGACTGGGAGCGCGACATCGCCGTCCTCGACGTACCGGACCTGAAGGCGCCCGCCCTGCGGTTCAGCACCGAGGACGCGAGCAGCGGGGACAGCGCGATCGTGGCGGGCTTCCCGCAGAACGGCTCGTACAACGTGCAGCCGGCGCGCGTGCGGGGCCGCATCACGGCCAACGGGCCGGACATCTACCACCGCAAGACGGTGCGCCGCGACGTCTACTCGCTGTACGCGACGGTCCGTCAGGGCAACTCCGGCGGACCGCTGCTGACACCCGAGGGCAAGGTGTACGGAGTGGTCTTCGCCAAGTCGCTGGACGACGCCGACACCGGCTACGCGCTCACCGCGGACGAGATCCAGAAGGACATCGCCAAGGGGCGGACGGCCAATCAGCAGGTGGACAGCGACAGCTGCGCGCTCTGACCGACGGTCGGGGCGTCAGCCGCGGGGATGGCGGAGCCGTACCGAGACCCAGCGGGCCCGGCGGCGCAGAATGTGCGGAATCCCCACGCGAGGATCGACACCCGTCAGCTGCGGGGTGCCCCTCTGATGGGAGCTCAGACCCGAGGCCGAGCGGCGATTGCGTGCTGCGTCACTGTAGTCGTGCGTCCAGCCCATACCCCGACGTCTGCCCGGGCCCCAAGGTCCATAACCTCGCGCGGAGCCCTCAATTGGCCTATGCGTCAGGCAATTGGCTGTTCGAAGGACAGGTGTTCACCGTCCCCGCGACCGGCGCGATACGGCCCGTGTCCGGACGGTTCCGCAGGGGTGACTCTCAGGTCACCGATCGGGTTCCGGATCCTTCAGCCAGTTGATCAGTTCGGTGGAGAAGGCGACCGGATCCTCCTCGTGCGGGAAGTGCCCGAGCCCGTCGAACAGCCGCCAGCGGTACGGCGCTTCGACGTACTGGCCGGAGCCCGCCGCGCTGCGTGTCCGCATCACCGGATCGAGCGAGCCGTGCAGATGCAGGGTCGGCACGCGCACGGGCCGCTTCATGCGCCGGTTGAACTGGATGCCGTCCGGGCGGGCCATGGACCGCACCATCCAGCGGTACGGCTCGACGGAGCAGTGCGCGGTCGACGGGATGCACATGGCCCGACGGTAGGTCTCCACGGCTTCGTCGTCCGGTTGCCGCGGACCCGACCACTCCCGGACCAGACGGCCCACCAGGGCGCCCTCGTCGGCGACGAGTTGGCGCTCGGGGATCCAGGGACGCTGGAACCCCCAGATGTACGAGCCCGCCGTGGTCTGCCGGACGTCGGAGAGCATCGCGGACCGCCAGCGCCGTGGATGCGGCATGGACGATACGGCGAGCCGGCGGACCAGCTTGGGCCGCATGACGGCCGCGGTCCACGCCAGGTAGCCGCCCAGGTCGTGCCCGACCAGCGCGGCGTCGGGCTCGCCCAGGGACCGGATGACCCCGGTGATGTCGAGGGCGAGGTTGGCGGGGTCGTAGCCGCGCGGGGTGCGGTCGCTGCCGCCGACGCCGCGCAGGTCCATGGCGACCGCCCGGAACCCGGCGTCGGCGAGCTCTCCCAGCTGGTGCCGCCAGGTCCACCAGAACTGCGGGAAGCCGTGCAGCAGCAGGACGAGCGGGCCGTCGCCGACCTCGGCGATGTGGAAGCGCGCGCCGTTGGCGGCCACGTCCCGATGGGTCACCGTGCGTCCGGGAATTTCGATCCGAACGGCCGAGGCGGGTTGGGCCGAAGGTGTGGCGGGGTCCGTCATGAGGACGAGCGTGCCACAGCCTTGACGGCGTCCTCGACCGGCGCGGGCCGGGGGTGCGGCTTGGCGTTCGGCAGGACACCCGCTGTCTCCTTCACGGAGGCGGCCACCTTCTGCGGGCCCTGACTCTTCTTGACCTTCTTCGCGAAGAACAGGCCGATCAGTGCGAGGACGGCCGCGACCAGCACGTTCGCCGCGAACGACAGCAGGAAGCAGATCGCGAGGTTCCAGTCGCTCCAGGTCCGGATGCCGTAGGCGAGCGCGAAGCTGAGCATCGGCAGGGAGAAGATCAGCACGCCGATGGCCGCGGAGAACGCGCCGCCGCTGACCGCTCCGCGCTTGACGTCCTGCTTGAGCTGCGCCTTCGCCAGTGCGATCTCGTCGTGCACCAGCGCGGACATCTCGGTCGTCGCCGAGGCGAACAACTGGCCGATGCTGCGTTCGGCGCCGACCGGGCTGCCGTCGGGTGCACTCATCGCGATCTCCCTCTTCTGCATGTGTTTGTGCGGTCCTGTCAGATCATGCCGGACCGTCGTTCCCCTCGCTTGCCCCACCCGCCACTTCGGCAAGCCTGCGGTGTTCCGCGGCCTTCCGCTCGTACATCTCGGCCATGCGCAGGTGGTACGCCGGGTTGTCCTGTTCGTAGATGTCGGGGATGCCGTCGAGATCCTCGTCGCGCTCCTCCGCCTCGCACAGCGCACGGTACTTGGCGTTCCGTATCTTCAGCAGAACCGTGGCGAACACGGCCGCGATGAGCGAGCCGATCAGCACGGCCGCCTTGGTCTCGTCGGTGAGGGCCGTGTTGCGGACGAAGGCGAGTTCGCCGATGAGCAGCGAGACGGTGAAGCCGATTCCGGCGAGGGTGGCGACGGCGCCGACGTCGGCCCATTCGAGGTCGTCGCTGAGCGAGGCGCGGGTGAACCGGGCCGTCAGCCACGTGCCGCCGAAGATGCCGACGGCCTTGCCGACGACGAGTCCCAGCACGACGCCGAGGGTCTCGGGCCGGGTGAAGACGTCGCCGATGGCTCCGCCGGAGATCGAGACGCCGGCGCTGAACAGGGCGAACAGGGGGA
The DNA here is from genome assembly GCF_040607345.1 of Streptomyces sp. NPDC005302. Lineage (NCBI taxonomy): Bacteria > Bacillati > Actinomycetota > Actinomycetes > Kitasatosporales > Streptomycetaceae > Streptomyces > Streptomyces sp. NPDC005302. The sequence goes on along the minus strand of NZ_JBEXGN010000001.1, from coordinate 61,252 downwards.
CGGCCAGGCCTGCCGACACCGGGCGCACCAGGTGTTCGATGTGCTCGCCGGGGGAGTGGTCCTCGCCTTCGAGCGGATGGCAGCGCAGCATCAGGCCCATCGCGACACCGGCGATGGTGGCGTGGATGCCGCTGTTGTACATCAGCCCCCAGATGACGAGGGCGAGCGGCACGTAGATGTACCAGCCGCGGACGCCCTTGCGCAGCAGCAGCCAGAAGACGCCGAGGCCGACGACGGCCCCGCCGAGTGCGGGGAGGTTGATGGAGTCGGTGAAGAAGACCGCGATGATCAGGATCGCGAACAGGTCGTCGACGACGGCGAGGGTGAGCAGGAAGGCGCGCAGCGCGGACGGCAACGACGTCCCGATGACGGCGAGTACGGCGAGCGCGAAGGCGATGTCGGTGGCGGTGGGGACGGCCCAGCCGTCGAGGGAGCCGCCGCCGACCACGTTGGTCAGGGTGTAGACGACCGCGGGGACGGCCATGCCGCAGACCGCGGCGGCCACGGGCAACAGTGCGGCCTTGGGGTCGCGCAGGTCCCCGGCGACCAGTTCGCGCTTCAGCTCGATTCCGGCGACGAAGAAGAACACGGCGAGCAGGCCGTCGGCCGCCCAGTGCGCCACGGACAGGTCGAGTCCGAGCGCGGCGGGTCCGAAGTGGTAGTGCGAGACGCTCGCGTAGCTGTCCTGCAGGGTGTTGGCCCAGATCAGCGCGACGATCGCCGCGATCAGCAGGAGAACGCCGCCGACGGTCTCGGTGCGCAACGCCTCCGCGACGAAGTTGCGTTCGGGCAGGGACATCCGTCCGAAGAACTTACGGGTGCTGGTGCGGGGCGCGGTCACGGTGAGGACCTCCGGTCGGCAGGCAGGACTGAGCACTCGCCGACCAGACTTCCCGGCACACCATGATGGATCTTGTCGCGTCTTTGACGTTTTGCTTACTACCGTACCCAAAGTGCGGCCCGGGTCGGCACCGGGCGTCTTCACATTACGGGTAAAGCGGACACGTGACGGCGTGACGCCGCGCTGGTCGCTCCGATCGCGCTCGGGTGCCCGGAGCTGACCGACAGGGCCTGGAACCGACCGCGAGGCACGGGAATCGAGCCGGGGTGCTCGTAACCGAGCCAGAGGTGCCGAAAGACGCGGAAGGGGTGGCGGAGCTCCGGAAACCGGATGCCCCGCCACCCCTTTTGGGCGGCCTTAGGGGAAAAAGTCCCGCGTCAGTCCTCGCTGGGCGCTGCCGGCAACTTGGCCTGGATCAGGTCCATCACCGTGGAATCGGCGAGGGTCGTGACGTCACCGACCGCGCGGTTCTCGGCGACGTCGCGCAGCAGGCGGCGCATGATCTTGCCGGAGCGGGTCTTGGGCAGTTCGGCGACCGGGAGGACCCGCTTGGGCTTGGCGATCGGGCCGAGGGTGGTGCCGACGTGGTTGCGCAGGTCGGCGACGAGGTTCTCGTCCTCGGCGGACGCGGTGCCGCGCAGGATGACGAACGCGACGATGGCCTGTCCGGTGGTCTCGTCCGCGGCGCCCACGACCGCGGCCTCGGCGACCGAGGGGTGGGAGACGAGGGCGGATTCGACCTCGGTGGTGGAGATGTTGTGGCCGGACACGAGCATCACGTCGTCGACGCGGCCCAGCAGCCAGATGTCGCCGTCGTCGTCCTTCTTCGCGCCGTCACCGGCGAAGTACTTGCCCTCGAAGCGCGACCAGTACGTGTCGAGGAAGCGCTGGTCGTCGCCCCAGATGGTGCGCAGCATCGACGGCCACGGCTCGGTCAGCACCAGGTAGCCGCCGCCGCCGTTCGGTACTTCGTTGGCTTCGTCGTCGACGACGGTGGCGGCGATTCCGGGCAGTGCGCGCTGGGCAGAGCCGGGCTTGGTCTCCGTGACGCCGGGCAGCGGAGCGATCATCATCGCGCCGGTCTCGGTCTGCCACCAGGTGTCGACGATCGGCGTCTTGTCGGATCCGATGTGCTTGCGGTACCACATCCAGGCCTCGGGGTTGATCGGTTCACCGACCGAGCCGAGGACGCGCAGCGAGGACAGGTCGAACTTCGCGGGGATGTCGTCGCCCCACTTCATGAACGTGCGGATCGCGGTGGGTGCGGTGTAGAGGATCGTCACGCCGTACTTCTGCACGATCTCCCAGAACCGGCCCTGGTGCGGGGTGTCCGGGGTGCCCTCGTAGATGACCTGCGTCGCGCCGTTGGAGAGCGGTCCGTAGGTGATGTACGAGTGTCCGGTGACCCAGCCGATGTCGGCGGTGCACCAGTACACGTCGCTCTCCGGCTTCAGGTCGAACACGGCGTGGTGCGTGTACGAGGCCTGGGTGAGGTAGCCGCCGGAGGTGTGCAGGATGCCCTTGGGCTTCCCCGTCGTGCCGGAGGTGTACAGGATGAACAGGGGGTGCTCGGCGTCGAACGCCTCCGGCGTGTGCTCGGCCGACTGCTTGCCGACGATGTCGTGCCACCACACGTCGCGGCCCTCGGTCCAGGCGACGTCCTGGCCGGTACGGCGCACGACCAGCACCTTGTCGACCCCGTCGGCCCGGCTGACCGCGTCGTCGACGGCGGGCTTGAGGGCGGAGGGCTTGCCGCGGCGGTAACCGCCGTCGGAGGTGATGACCAGCTTCGCGTCGGCGTCCTTGATGCGGGTGGCGATCGCGTCGGCGGAGAAGCCGCCGAAGACCACCGAGTGCGCGGCGCCGATCCGGGCGCAGGCCAGCATCGCGACGACGGCCTCGGGGATCATCGGCAGGTAGACGGCGACCCGGTCGCCCTTGCCTACACCGAGTTCGGTCAGCGCGTTGGCGGCCCGGCTGACCTCGTCCTTGAGTTCGGCGTAGGTGATGGCACGGCTGTCGCCCGGCTCACCCTCGAAGTGGATGGCGACGCGGTCGCCGTTGCCGGCCTCGACGTGCCGGTCCACGCAGTTGTACGCGACGTTCAGCTTGCCGTCGGCGAACCACTTCGCGAACGGCGGGTTCGACCAGTCCAGCGTCTCGGTCGGCTCGGTGGCCCAGGTCAGCCGGCGGGCCTGCTCGGCCCAGAAGCCGAGCCTGTCAGCCTTGGCCTGCTCATACGCCTCCGCGGTGACATTGGCGTTCGCCGCCAGGTCGGCGGGCGGCGCGAACCTGCGCTCTTCCTTCAGCAGGTTGGCCAGGCTTTCGTTGCTCACGACATCTCCCTTTCCCAGGGTGTCCGTTGTGTCCCAGGCCACAGCTCATCAGACCGGGGGGCTCGGTGACAAGGGTCGGCCCCAAATTGGTTTAGACCTATCGTCCGTCGCCGCTCCGGCTCGTCGGCCCTGTGACGCGTCCTCGCCACGGGGTGCGGCCCGGCCGGCCCCCACAAGATCACACGAGGGCGGACGCCCTGGCGGGCGGGGCCACACTCTGATGCACGGACGACGCGGACACCGGGTTCACGGAACACCCTGCCCGGCGCCGCCGCCCCTCTCCCACCTGCCGGACGCACCGTCGCGGTGGGCCGACGGCGGAGGAGGGAGATCGAGAGAGTGCGGCGGAGAGCGCCGAGGAAGGGAAGGGAAAGCGAGGGAAGGGAAAGGGGGTCATCAGGTGGCAGGCGGGGTGCGCGGCCCTGTCGACCGGGGCCGCGCACCAGCGTCGCTCAAGCGGGGTGACGCAGATCGTCCGCCGCGCCCACGTGCCCGAACACCTCGGCCTCGAGCCCGTCGGCCAAGAGATACGCCTGGGCCTCACCGACGTGGAAGTACATCCCGTGCAGTTCGAGCGCGCCCTCGCGCAGCGCCCGCGCGACGGAGTCGTGCGCCCGCAGGTGCTCCAACTGCTGCACCACGTTGGTCAGGCAGAGCTGCTCCACCGTGTCGGCGGGTTCCCGTCCGGTGAGGCGCGGCTTCGGCCGGTCCGCGTCGGTCATCCGCTCCACGCTCGGCCGCCCGTGTCGCAGCCACCGCTTGAGCGGCGTGAGGGCCCCTCCGGGCTCCGACGCCAGCAGCGCCTGCATGGCCCCGCATCCGGAGTGCCCGCACACGGTGATGGACCGCACCTTGAGCACGTCCACGGCGTACTCGATGGCGGCGGCCACCGAGTCGTCCCCGCTCTCCTCCCCGGGCAACGGCACGAGGTTGCCCACGTTCCGCACGACGAAGAGGTCACCCGGACCACTGGAGGTGATCATCGATGTGACGAGCCGGGAGTCGGCACACGTCAGGAACAGCTGCGACGGCCGCTGCCCTTCCCGCGCGAGCCTGGCCAGCTCCTCGCGCACCAGGGGAGCGGTGTTCCGCTGGAACGCGCTGATGCCGCGCGCCAGTTGGTGCCCGCTCGGCCGGGGCTCACCGGCCTCCTGGTCGTCCCCGTCGGAACGGGAGGTGGGTCCCATGGCGCTGGGATCCTCGCAGTGATGGTTCCGCCACGGCGTCCAGGGTCGGCAGCGGCAGTGCGCGGAGTCGGCCGGCTCGGCGATCCGGGTCCCGGCCCGGCCGGTGATCTCCACCGTGCCGCCCTGGGCGCTGTGCCCGCTCTGCCAGTCCTGCAGTGACTCGTACGCCGCGTGGTCCATGAACGAGCCGTCCAACTCCACGACGGTGTCGGCCCCGCGCGGGATGAGGTGGAGGGCGCGGCTGAGTCGCGGCACCGCCAGGAACGTCAACTGCCCTCGTACGCGGACGTGATGGACTCCTCCCTTCTCCTCGTGCGTGATGCGGGTGCGGGTGAGACGGTGCAGGGCGACACCGACGGCCACGGCGACCCCGAGCGCCACGCCCTCGAGGACTCCGAGGAACACGACGCCGAGTGTGGTGACGGCGTAGACCAGCACTTCGCGGTGGCGGGTGACCGTGCGGATGTGGTGCAGGGACACCATCTGGATGCCGACGGCCATCACCAGGGCGGCGAGCGATGCGAGGGGGATCAGCTCCAGGATCGGGACCATCAGCAGCGCGGCGACTACAACGAAAACGCCGTGCAGCATCGTGGAGTTCCGGCTCACGGCGCCCGCTTGGACATTCGCGGAACTGCGGACGGCCACACCGGCGACCGGCAGTCCGCCGAGCGCGCCGGAGACGACGTTGGCGGCGCCCTGGCCGAGGAGTTCCCTGTCGAGGCGGGAACGGCCCACGCGGGCCTGGAGTTCAGGCCGGGCGCTCACCAGCTTGTCCACCGCGACGGCGCCGAGCAGCGACTGCACGCTGCACACCAGCGTCACGGTGAGGACGGCGGCGGCGATGCCGAGTACAGGGCCTTCGGGGAGTCCGGCCAGTGCGTGGCTGCTCCAGGAGGGCAGGTCGACCCGGGGAAGGGTCAGTCCGGCGAGCGAGGCGGTCGCGGTGGCGCCGGCGACGGCGACCAGGGCGGCGGGCACCTTGCGCAGCATTCGGCCGGTTCGCCCGGGCAGGCGCGGCCAGGCGAACAGGAGCACCAGCGTCAGCACGCTCATGGACACCGCGGCGGGCTGCATGCGCGCCACCTGGTCCGGCAGGCCGACGAGGTTGTCGAGGACGGAGCTCTGCGGCACGCCCCCGAGCACGATGTGCAACTGGGCGACGGCGATGGTGACGCCGATGCCGGCGAGCATGCCGTGCACGATCGCGGGGCTGACCGCGAGTGCCGTCCGCGCGACGCGCAGGCAGCCGAGGCCGAGTTGGGTGATGCCGGCGAGCACGGTGATGCCGCAGGTCGCTCGCCAGCCGTAGTGCTGGATCAGCTCGGCGGTGACGACCGTCAGGCCGGCGGCGGGGCCGCTCACCTGGAGCGCCGAACCGCCGACGCGCCCGGCCACGAGTCCGCCCACAGCGGCGGCGACGAGGCCGGCCTGGAGCGGGGCGCCGGTGGCGAGGGCGATGCCGAGGGACAACGGGAGGGCGATCAGGAAGACCGCGATGGCGGCCGACAGGTCCGCGCTCTCGATGCGGAATCGGCGGGGTGGGGTCGGTGGGGGGCTGTGAGGCTGGTGGGTGTGGGCGGGCCGAGTGGGATCGGCGGCGCGAGTGGGGACGCAGGCAGACATGTTCCCGTCTCCTCCGGGGCAGCGCGGTCGCGGAACAGGTGGTCCCCCGTCCGATTGCGGCGGGGGGCGGGTCGCGGCCGTGGGTCACGGCGTGCAGCGGCGGGATTTTCAACGCTCGGTAAACGGATCGTAATGCAGGGTAAAGCGCTCATGCGGTAAATCGGAGCAAATGGGGCAGTAAATCACCCTCTGGAGTGAAGGGAGCTTTTTATCGGCTTGTCGTACTTATTCCTTCTCGGTCCCGTGAAACCTTGGCGGCGCTGTCGGCAACACGGCTGCACACCAACCCCATGACGCCCTGACCAGGGGTTGACCGACCGAGGAAAAGGAGGGCGGAGATGGCCGCCACCCAGAGGATCGCCGCGGGTGCAGCACTCGCCGCGGCCTGCGCCATGGCGCTCGCCGGTTGCGCGGGCGGTACACCCTCTTCCCACGCCACGCAGACCGTGAAGAAGGCGGAAGGCGCGCCCGCCCCCAAGGCAGCGGTCCGTCTGATCGGCGACGGCTCCACCTCGTACACCGGGGCGCAGCCGCATCTGCCCCGGCCCGAGCGCCTGAAGCCCGGCCAGAAGCCGCCGCAGTTCGTGGTCTTCTCCTGGGACGGTGCCGGCGAGGACAGCCAGAAGCTCTTCTCCCACTTCCGGAAGATCTCCAAGGCCAACAACGCGACCATGACGTACTTCCTGAGTGGCGTGTACATGCTGCCGGAGGAGAAGCGCGATTTGTACCGGCCGCCCCAGCACTCGGCCGGCAGCTCGGAGATCGGTTTCAACGACCAGCAGGGCATCGAGGACACCGTGAAGCAGCTGCGCGGCGCGTGGCTGGAGGGCAACGAGATCGGCACCCACTTCAACGGCCACTTCTGCGGCACGGAGGGCGGGGTCGGCCAGTGGTCGGTCGCCGACTGGAAGAGCGAGATCGCCCAGGCGAAGTCGTTCGTGAAGTCCTGGAAGACCAACACGGGGCTCAAGAAGGAATCGGCGCTTCCGTTCGACTACGACAAGGAACTCATCGGCGCCCGCACTCCCTGTCTGGAGGGACGGGAGAACTTCATGAAGGCCGCCCACCAGCTGGGCTTCCGCTACGACACCAGCGGCGTCAACGACCAGCTCTGGCCGCAGAAGAAGGAGGGGCTGTGGGATCTGTCGATGCAGCTCGTGCCCTTCCCCGGCCACTCCTACGAGCAGTTGACCATGGACTACAACTTCATGGTCAACCAGTCGGGCACCCAGACCCAGGGCGACCCCGACAAGCAGCAGCTCTGGGGCGACCAGATGCGTGACGGCCTGCTCAAGGGCTTCGAGCGCGCCTACGACGGGAACCGCGCGCCCCTGGTGATCGGCAACCACTTCGAGTCCTGGAACGGCCGCAACTACATGCGTGCCGTCGACGAGGTCGTCCAGGGGGTCTGCAACAAGGCCGAGGTCCGCTGCGTCTCCTTCCGGCAGCTCGCCGACTGGCTCGACGCCCAGGACCCGGCCACCGTCGCCAAGCTCCGCGGCCTCGGTGTCGGTGAGGCTCCTCGGCAGGGTTGGGCGTCCTTCCTCTCCGGAAGCCCCGCCCCGGCCCCGAAGGGCGTCCCCGGCGCGCCGGCCCTCAAGCAGTAGGGACGCACCCGTCCGGACCGGCCCCTCGCCCCTCTTCGGAGGAGCTGGGGCCGTCCGGCTGCTCAGGCTGTGGCCAGCGGGCTCTCACCCAGCACGAAGGCGGGGTCGACCTGCTCCGTGAGGTCCTCCCCGGTCCTCGTGTTGCCCCAACTGGCCGCGTTCTTCAGGTGGAAATGCACCATCTGACGCGTGTACCGATCCCAGTCGCGCAGCTCGTAGGTGGCGTCGGCGGCGGTCTTCAGGCGGGAGAGGGACTGCCTGTTGACCTCCTCCAGGAGCTCGAACCGGGGCGGCCGGCCCTTCTCCATGGCGCGCACCCAGTCGGAGTGTCCGACCGTCACCAAGAGGTCGTCGCCGACCTCCGCGCGCAGGAAGTCGATGTCGTCCTGGCCCTGCACCTTGTTGCCGACGACCTTGAGGGTGACGCCGAAGTCCTGGGCGTACTCCTTGTACTGGCGGTAGACGGAGACCCCCTTCCGGGTCGGCTCGGCGACGAGGAACGTGATGTCGAAGCGGGTGAAGAGTCCCGACGCGAAGGAGTCGGAGCCGGCCGTCATGTCGACCACGACGTACTCGCCGGGGCCGTCGACGAGGTGGTTCAGGCAGAGCTCCACCGCGCCGGTCTTGGAGTGGTAGCAGGCAACTCCCAGATCGGCCTCGGTGAACGGGCCGGTGACCATCAAACGGACCGTGCCGCCGTCGAGTTCCACCGGTCGCGCGCAGGCTTCGTACACCGGGTTGGTCTCGTCGATCCGCAGCAGCCGCGACCCCTGGCCGGGCGGGGTTGTCTTGATCATCGTCTCGGCGGAGGTGATGCGCGCATTGGAACCGCGCAGGTAGTCCTTGATGAGGGGCAGTCGCTCACCCATGGCGGGGAGGGCCGCGGCCTCCGTCTCCTCAAGGCCGAGTGCGGGCCCGAGATGCTGGTTGATATCGGCATCCACGGCGACGACCGGAGCCCCTGAGGCGGCGAGGTGACGGACGAAGAGCGACGACAGGGTGGTCTTGCCGCTGCCGCCCTTCCCGACGAAAGCAATTTTCATGTTCACCAAGAGTAGTGCGTTGATCGCACTCTGTGGTCGCACTGCGTGAAGAAGACCACTCCTTCGTGGGGTGCGGCCGTGAGGTGCGTAGGGTCGTACTCATGAGTACGACAGGTGCGACCGCCGATCCGCTCGCGGCGCTGGCCTCGCTTCCCGGGGTGGCCGAATCCGTTGAGTCCGTCCGCAAGGCCGTGGACCGGGTCTACGGGCACCGCATCATGCGGCGCCGCAGCAACGAGATCACATCCGAGGCGGCGCTGCGTGGTGCGCGCGGTTCGGCGGCGGTGTCCGGAGCCGACTGGGCTCTCGAAGAGGTGCGCCGACGGACCGACTTCAGCTCGGACGACGAGGCGCGCACAGTCGGCGCGGCCCTGCGGCTGACCGCCGAGGCGGGGCAACTCCTGTCCATCTGGCGGCAGTCGCCCCTACGGGTACTGGCCCGGCTGCATTTGGTGGCGGCGGCGGACCAGGGTGACGACACCGGTCGGCCGCGGCAGCGCGGCGAGCGGGTCGACGAGCCCTTGGTGGAGCTGCCGCTGCCGGACGCGGACGAGGTCGCCGGCCGGCTCGAAGGCCTCTCGCAGCTGATCATCGCCGGTGGTTCCGCGCCCGCGCTGGTCACGGCGGCCGTCGTGCACGGTGAGCTGATCGCCGTGCGCCCCTTCACGTCCCGCAACGGTCTGGTCGCGCGCGCGGCCGAGCGCATCGTGCTGATCGGCAGTGGTCTCGACCCCAAGTCGATCTGTCCGGTGGAGGTCGGTCACGCGGAGCTGGGCCGCGCGGCCTATCTGGCGGCGCTGGACGGCTATGTCTCCGGCACGCCGGAGGGCATGGCTGCGTGGATCGCCCACTGCGGCAAGGCTGTCGAGCTGGGCGCGCGGGAGTCCGCGGCGGTCTGCGAGGCGCTTCAGCGAGGCGCGGCCTAGCGTGACAGGCTTCCCGGTCCGCGGGCCGGGAAGGGGACACACCCTGGACAGGGTTGCGGCGGTACGAGGTCTCGTACCGCCGCTGGCATGTTCACCGGGTTACCAAGCGTCCTCGGATGTTGCCCATCAGGTCGGGAACTTCGGCCCGTCACCTGGTGCGGCTGGCCCGTAATCGACGGGTCGACGTCGCGTGGGTGCTCGATGTCCATGCTCGGTCCGTGGGGCCTTGTTGCGTTCAAAGGTGATCCTCGCGGATGTCCTTGGTCTCGCGGGCCGTTAACCCCTTTGTACTCCTGGTCCGGAGGAAGCGGAACCCCTGGCCACACTTCTTTACTTTTAGGTTCAAAGGGTGGGAAAAGGGCGCTCGCGGGCTGCACGCGCACGCGTGGCGCTCGCTTCGGGGCTCGCGCGAGACGTGTGTGCCCGCCCCCTGGGGCGGGGTTGTTCACACCACCGCGGCGCGGCGCCGGCTCGCGTACCAGACGAGCCCGGCCGTGGCGGCCGCCGCTCCTATGGCCGCGGCCGCGACCAGGGCCGGCCGGGGCGGTACGGACAGGTTGGGCAGCCGCTGCTTGAGGCGGACGGGGCGGTGGAAGTCCAGGATCGGCCAGGAGCGGGCGACCGCCTCACGGCGCAGGGCGCGGTCGGGATTCACGGCGTGCGGGTGGCCGACGGACTCCAGCATCGGCACGTCGGTCGCCGAGTCGCTGTAGGCGTAGCAGCGGGAGAGGTCGTAGCCCTCGGACGCGGCCAGGTCCTTGATCGCGTCGGCCTTCGTCGGCCCGTACGCGTAGTACTCCACCTCGCCCGTGAAACAGCCGTCCTCGCCCACGACCATGCGGGTGGCCACCACGCGGTCCGCGCCGAGCAGTTCACCGATCGGCTCGACCACCTCGGCCCCGGACGTGGACACGATCACGACGTCGCGTCCGGCGGTGTGGTGCTCCTCGATGAGCGAGGCGGCCTCGTCGTAGATGATCGGGTCGATGAGGTCGTGGAGCGTCTCGGCGACGATCTCCTTGACCTGCTGGACGTTCCAGCCGCGGCACATCGACGACAGGTACTTGCGCATACGTTCCATCTGGTCGTGGTCGGCACCACCGGCCAGGAACACGAACTGGATGTACGCGGTGCGCAAGGCCGCCCTGCGGTTGATCAGTCCGCCTTGGTAGAACGACTTGCTGAACGTGAGCGTGCTCGACTTCGCAATGACCGTCTTGTCCAGGTCAAAGAAGGCGGCTGTACGGGGCAAGGAGTGGCTTTCCACAAGGTTGAGCATAGGGCCCACCATTCGGCGTAAGGTGAGGCGCGTGGGTTTGCCTGAGAAGGCTCTCGGGTACACCATGGAAGTCACGGATCGTTCGCGACCGTGCTAACCCGGTCCGGCTCCTCCCCCCCCGAGTCGGCCGTGGGGACGACCCCCGCTCTCCCCCCCGGCGGGGGTCGTCGCATGTCCGGATGCTTTTCCTTCCCTCTTCTGCGCGGCCTCGGAGCCCTTCGGCACCGTTCAGGCCGCGCTTTTTTCATGTCCATGATTCATGACTGTGTGTAGTCATGAGGCTGCTCTGTGGAAGATATTGAGAGCTCACCGGTATGAGTGAAGGCGATATTCACAGCCACTGAGTTGTCCACAGTTTTCGACCAAGATCCACACGATTTCCGGGATCGCTGCACCGTGATTCCCACGCGCTCCGCTCGCCGCCAGTTCATGGCGGGTTCCGTTTGTCGGACGCGTTCGGCCGGTTCGTATCGGCCGTTCATATGGAGGCCGCCGGCCGGCTCTTCATACGGGCGTGAATCGCGGGGTCCTGGAGGGCCCCGCGCAAGAAGCAGCGAAGGGGGCTGGAGATCGTGGCGGGAACCATCACACACGACCGGCCGCCCACCGCCGAGGGGCGGCAGGGCGGACCGTTGATCGTCACCGAGGACGTCGAACTGCTCGACGACCTGTTGCGCCTTTGCGCGGCGGCGGGAGCACGGCCCGAGGTCCATCACGGGATTCCGGAACGCAGGGACAGCTGGGAGGCGGCCCCCCTCGTCCTGGTGGGCGACGACGCCGCTCCGCGGGTGCGCGGGGCCACCCGGAGAAGGGGGGTCGTGCTTGTCGGCCGGGATCAGGACGATTCCGGAGTCTGGCGACGAGCCGTCGAGATCGGGGCCGACCACGTCCTGATGCTGCCGGACGGCGAGCAGTGGCTGGTCGACCGCATCGCCGACGTGACCGAGGGCATCGGCAGGCCCGCCCTCACCGTCGGCGTCCTCGGCGGCCGCGGCGGTGCCGGCGCGTCCACGCTGGCCTGCGCACTCGCCCTCACCTCGGCGCGCCAGGGAAGGCGCACCCTGCTCGTGGACGCGGATCCCCTGGGCGGCGGACTCGATGTACTCCTGGGCGGAGAGGCGGCCGAGGGACTGCGCTGGCCTGCCTTCGCCGCCTCCCGCGGCCGGGTCGGCGGCGGGGCCCTGGAGGAGTCTCTGCCCGAACTGCACGCCCTCCGGGTCCTCAGCTGGGACAGGGGTGACGCGGTCACCATCCCGCCGCGAGCCGTACGAGCGGTACTGGCCGCCGCCAGACGACGTGGCGGCGCGGTCGTCGTCGACCTGCCCCGCCGCATCGACGAGGGGGTCGCCGAGGTCCTCTCCCAGCTCGATGTGGGGGTGCTGGTGGTCCCGGGCGATCTGCGCGCCATCGCGGCGGCCGGGCGAATGGCGTCCGCGGCCGGCATGGTCCTGCGCGATCTGCGGGTCGCGGTGCGGGGCCCGTTCGCCCCGGGGCTGGACGACCGCGAGGTCGCTCGACTGCTCGACCTGCCCCTGGTGGGTGAAGTGCCTGAAGAGCCCTTCCCGTTGGACGGCGGCCCGCCGCCCGGGAGTGTGGCCCGCGGGCCACTGGCCCGGTTCTGTGCGGCCTTCTGGGAGCGGATTGCGGTCGAAGGAGGGGGCGTATGAGCTGGGACGCGACGACAGGCATGGACTGCGGAGCGGGCCTCGAAGGTCGACAGGGCAGGGGGCCGCTGGATCCGCGCCAGGGCTTGCCGTACGGGCGGACGGACGCGCGGGACGGCCCTGCGTACGCGTCGCCCACGGGGACATCGGGTGCGCGACCCGGGGACGGCGCGGGGGCGTACGGGAGTCGGATGGCCGGCACGACAGATGCGAGGGGCTTACCCCGAGGCTTTCCGACCGGCAGGGCGGAAGCGTGGGCCGCGGCCGGAGAGGCGCTCGGAACACCGGGGGACACATGGTCCGTGGCCGACGAGCCCGCCGAGTTGCTGGACGGAGTGCGCCGGTGGCTCGCCGAGAGCGGTTCCGAACCGACCCCGGCGAGGGTGGCGCAGGCACTGCGTGCGCAGGGCCGGGTGCTCGGGGATGCCGAAGTCCTCGGTGCGGCTGACCGGTTGAGGTCGGAGCTGGTCGGCAGCGGCCCCCTCGAACCGCTGCTCGCCGACCCGTCGGTGACCGACGTCCTGGTGTCGGCACCCGACCGGGTGTGGGTGGACCGGGGTGGCGGCCTGGAGCTGACATCCGTCTCCTTCCCGGACGCGGCAGCCGTACGACGTCTCGCGCAACGGCTCGCGGCCGTGGCGGGCCGAAGGCTCGATGACGCCCGGCCGTGGGTGGACGCCCGGCTGCCCGACGGGACACGGCTGCACGCGGTGCTGCCACCCGTCGCCGTCGGGTCCACCTGCCTCTCCCTGCGCGTCGTGCGGCCGCGTGCGTTCACGCTCGAGGAACTGGTCGCGGCGGGGACGGTGCCACCGGGAGGGGACCGGGTGCTCAGAGCGCTGTTGGACGCGCGGTTGTCCTTCCTCATCAGCGGAGGCACGGGGTCGGGCAAGACGACCTTGCTCAGCGCGCTGCTGGGTCTCGTGGGCCCCGGTGAGCGGATCGTGCTCGCCGAGGACTCGGCGGAACTGCGGCCCGACCATCCGCATGTGGTGCGCCTGGAGGGGCGTCCGGCCAACCAGGAGGGCGTCGGGCTCGTCGCGCTCCAGGACCTGGTCCGACAGGCCCTGCGGATGCGCCCGGACCGGCTGGTCGTCGGTGAGGTGCGCGGCCCTGAGGTCGTCTCGCTGCTGGCGGCGCTGAACACGGGTCACGAGGGCGGCTGCGGCACGGTCCACGCCAATGCGGCGGCGCAGGTTCCGGCCCGCCTGGAGGCGCTGGGTACCGCGGCAGGGCTCGACCGGGCGGCTCTGCACAGCCAGTTGGCGGCGGCGTTGTCCGTGGTGCTGCACCTCGTCCGGGACCGGGCGGGCCGACGCCGGATCGCCGAGGTGCACGTCCTCGAACGCGACCCGTCGGGGCTGGTGTTCACCGTGCCGGCCCTTCGGTGGGGCGATGAGGCCTTCGCGTACGAGCGCGGCTGGGAGCGGTTGCGGGGGCTGCTTCGGGACGGCGGACAAGCCCATCAGGGGCCGATTCGCATCGACGCGCGGGGAGTTCACGGGGTCGAGGGCGCTACGAGAACTGCTAGGGCCCCTGCGGCAACGGGCCGAGAAGGGGGCGCACCCGCGCCCGGTGGCCGGGAGGCGGACGGAGAGTGGGATGGCGATCGGTGAGACGGCGAATGTGCACGTGAGTGCCGCCATGGCGTGTGCCGGGATCGCGGCCTGGCTGATGAGCGGGCGCGGCGCGGAAGCGCGCAGGGCGCGGCTGCTGCTGGCGGGCGGCGTGGCCGAGGGGGTCGGTCCGCCCCACCGGGAGCGGGCCGGCGCCGAGTGGAGGCGCCTGCGGGCACGGATGCGGCCTGAACTCTGGTCGCTCGTGGCCGGGTTGGTGATCGCGGTGATCGGCTCCTCGCTGGTGCCTCTTCTCCTGGGGGCGGCCGGAGTCCCGTTGCTGGGCCGGGTGAGGCGGGCGTCGGAGGCGCGGCGGGAGAGGGAGCGGCGCGGCGACGCGGTGATCGCCCTGTGCGGTGCTCTCGCCGGTGAGGTGCGGGCTGGACGGCAGCCGGGTGAGGCGTTGCTCGGAGCGGCGCGCGACTCGGACGGGCTCGGTGGCGGGCAGCCGATGGTGCTGGCGGCGGCCCGGTTCGGAGGGGATGTGCCGGGTGCGCTCACGGAGGCGGCTCGTCAGCCCGGCGCCGACGGTCTGGTGGGACTCGCCGCGTGCTGGCGCGTCGCCGTGGACCGGGGTGCGGGACTCGCAGCGGGGCTGGACCGGCTGGAGGGTGCGCTGCGTGCCGAGCGTGATCAGAGAGCGGACATGCGGGCGCAGTTGGCGGGCTCCCGTTCGACGGCCTCGATGCTCGCGGGCCTTCCGGTTCTCGGTCTTCTGCTCGGCACGGCGCTCGGCGCCGATCCGCTGCACGTGCTGCTGCACACGGGTCCGGGGCTGGGGTGCCTGCTGGTCGGCGGGGTGTTGGAGGGCGTGGGCCTGTGGTGGGCGCTGCGGATCGTACGAGGAGCGGAGGCGACATGAGTCTGGACGTTGTCCACAGGCTGGGGGCGGCGGTGTGCGGGGTGCTCCTGCTCGGATCGTCCGCCCGGTGGATCGGGGCGGTGCGGCGCGAGCGAAGGATGCGCGGACGGCTGGCCGTGCTGCTGGCCCTGGAGGCGCCTCCACCGCGACGGCGTTTCGACCTCGGCGGCTCCGGCCGCAGGTGGCTGTCCGTGCCGGCCGCAGTGTGTGTGGGCTGGATCCTGGTCGGCGGTCTCGTCGGGGCTGTGGTGGGCCTGGCGGCCGGCGTCGGGATCCGGTGGTGGCGGGAGAGGAAGCTGCGGAAGGCGGCCGGGGATCCCGTCGAGTACGACGAAGCCGTGGCGGCCCGGCAACTCCCGCTCGCCGCAGACTTGGTGGCCGCTTGCATCGCGGCCGGTGCGAGTCCCGTGACGGCGGCGCAGGCGGTGGGTGAGGCCCTGGGCGGACCGGTGGGCGAGCGGCTGGCACGAGGTGCGGCGGAGGTGCGGCTCGGGGGTGAACCGGTCGAGGCGTGGCGGAGGTTGGCGTCGATACCGGGTGCCCAGGGGCTGGCGCGGCTGCTGGAACGGGCGGGTGACTCGGGCGTGCCGGCGGCCGTGCCGGTCGGGAGGCTCGCGGCGGAGGCCCGCGCCGAGTGGGGCCGCACGGCGACGGCACGGGCACGCCGGGCTGCCGTCATGGTCACCGCGCCTGTGGGGCTGTGCTTTCTCCCCGCGTTCCTCGCGATCGGCGTACTGCCCGTGGTGATCGGGCTGGCCGGCGGGCTGCTGAAAGGAGGTGCCGGCTGACGGACGGAGGTGGTGACTGACGAAGACAGGTGGACCGCGGCACGTGGACCACACGACAGACAGGGTTCGACCTTACGGGGGTTGGAAATGCGCAGGACGGTACGGGTTCTGAGGCGAGGACGTACGCGGACGCGGGCGTGGATGCTCGCACGACTGGTGCGCAGGGACGCGGGGATGGTGACGTCCGAGTACGCGGTCGGAGTCATCGCGGCGGTGGCCTTCGCCGCCGTGCTCTACAAGGTGGTGACGAGCGGGCAGGTCAGCGAGGAACTGCAGGGCATCGTGGGGCGGGCACTCAATGGCCAGACGTGAACGAGGGGAACGCGCGGCCCTGTTGAGGGAGAGCGGAGCCGGCAGGGACGGTGGTTTCGTGACCGCCGAGGCGGCGGTGGTCCTGCCCTCACTGGTACTGGTCGGGATCTCGCTGGTCTGGGCCCTGCTCGCCGCGTCCGCGCAGATCCAGTGCGTGGACGCGGCGAGGGCGGGTGCCCGGGCGGCGGCACGCCAGGACTCGCAGGAAGCCGTCGTGGCGACCGCTCGGCGAGTAGCCCCCGCCGGCGCCAAGGTCACGGTGAGCCGTGAGACGGACCTGGTCAGGGTGACGGTCGACGCGCGGACGCCGGGCCCCACGACGCTCTCCCTGGGGGTCGGCGACGAGGCGGTGGCGCTGGCGGAGGAGACGGTGGGGGTGAGCGGACGATGAGCAGGCGGAGCGCCTGGCGGGACAGGCGCCGGGGACGGAGCGAGACGGGAGGTGACGAGAGCGGGGGTAGGGCCCGGGAGAGTGCGAGGAGGGGAAGGCCCTCCGACCGAGGGTCGGCCACCGTGTGGACGGTCGGCGCGATGGCCGCACTCTGTGCCGTGTTCGGTGTGGTGCTGGTGATGGGACACGCCGCCGTGGCGCGGCACCGGGCGGCAGGGGCAGCCGATCTGGCGGCCCTCGCCGCGGCCGACCACTGGAGCGACGGCAGCGTGGCCGCGTGCGCCCGCGCGGACCGGGTGGCCCGGGCGCAGAACGCTCGGCTCGTCCGGTGTGCGGTCGAGGGGGAGATCTCGGATGTGACGGCGGCGTCGGAGGACGGACTGTTCACGTCCGAGGCCAGGGCGCGGGCGGGACCGCCGGGGACGGATGCCGCCGGTCCACCCGATACCGAAGCATCGGTACCGCCGGGGACGGAGTCCTCCGGAGGACCTGAGGCTTCTGCGCGGGCTGAGGCATGGCGACCGCCGAGGGGGGAGCCATCCGCGGGAACCGATGCGATCGAGGAGAGGGAGGCCCGCTTGGGGCCGGCGGTTGCCGCGGAGTCGGAGGAGAGAGCGGCAGCCGGGCCGGAGGAACAGCCATCCACGAGGGCGGAAGTGCCTGCGGGGCGGAAGGTCCCGACGAACTCGTAGTCGATACCGCCCGCGGTGCCGGTGCCGGTGCAGCTGCCCGTTCCGGAGGCGGAGGCGGCGCGGCCTGCTCGGCCACCGGCCTCGCGAGCGCCCATGGGAAATGCGGCGCTCGTGGCGGGACGCACGAGACCCTGACGAGCCGAGCCGAGCCGAGCCGAGCCGAGCCGAGCTGAGCCGAGCCGAGCCGAGCCGAGCCGAGCCGAGCCGAGCGGGGCGGGGCGCCGCGGGGCGGGCGGCGTCACTCGTCCGGCGCAGCCCGCAGGAGTTCTGTGAGGAGGCGTACGGCGCCTCGCTTGTGCAGGGGGTCGTTGCCGTTGCCGCACTTGGGGGACTGGATGCAGGAAGGGCAGCCGGCTTCGCACTCGCAGGAGGCGATGGCCTGGCGGGTGGCGATGAGCCACGAGCGCGCCGTGTGGAAGGCGCGCTCGGCGAATCCGGCGCCGCCCGGGTGGCCGTCGTAGACGAAGACGGTGGGCAGGAGCGTGTCCGGGTGGAGGGGGACCGAGACGCCGCCGATGTCCCAGCGGTCGCAGGTGGCGAAGAGCGGCAGCATGCCGATGGAAGCGTGTTCGGCGGCGTGCAGGGCGCCGCCGAGGATCTCCGGGTTGATCCGCGCCGCGTCCAGCTGGTCCTCGGTGACCGTCCACCAGACGGCGCGCGTACGGAGTGTGCGGGGAGGGAGGTCGAGCTTCGTCTCGCCGAGCACCTCGCCGGTGATGACACGGCGACGGAGGAAGGAGACGACCTGGTTGGTGACTTCGACGGAGCCGTAGCACAACCGTCCGTCGCCCCAGGGGACTTCGATGTCGGTTTCGAGAACGGCGATGGAGGTGGTGTCGCGGGCGACCGTCGAATACGGGGGGCTGGCCTCCTCGACCAGGGCGACGGAGTCCTCAAGGTCCAGTTTGCGCACCAGGTACGTGCGGCCCTGGTGCAGGTGGACCGCGCCCTCGTGGACCGCCGTGTGCGCGGCACCCGCGTCGACCGTGCCGAGCAGCCGCCCGGTGCCGGACTCGACGACCTGCACCGGGGTGCCGCCCCCGCCGCGGATGTCGGTCAGGTCGGCGGCCCGTTCGCGGCGCGTCCAGTGCCAGGCCGTCGCCCGGCGGCGCAGCAGCTTCGCGGCCTCCAGCTGCGGCAGCAGATCGGCGGTGGCGGGGCCGAAGAGTTCGAGGTCGGCGTCGGTCAGGGGGATCTCGGCCGCAGCGGCGCACAGGTGCGGGGCGAGGACGTACGGGTTGTCGGGGTCGAGGACGGTGGATTCGACCGGTTGGTCGAACAAAGCCTCGGGATGGTGGACGAGGAAGGTGTCCAGCGGGTCGTCGCGGGCGACGAGGATGGCCAGCGCGCCCTGCCCGGAGCGGCCTGCGCGGCCCGCCTGCTGCCAGAGCGAGGCACGGGTGCCGGGATAGCCGGCGATGACGACGGCGTCGAGGCCGGAGATGTCGACACCTAGTTCGAGGGCGGTGGTGGCGGCGAGGCCGAGGAGTTCGCCGGAGTGCAGGGCACGTTCCAGGGCGCGGCGTTCCTCGGGGAGGTAACCGCCCCGGTAGGCGGCGACGCGCCGGGCGAGCGAGCGGTCGACCTCGGCGAGGCGTTCCTGGGCGATGACCGAGACCAGCTCGGCGCCACGCCGGGACCGTACGAAGGCGATCGAGCGCATGCCCTGGACGGTGAGGTCGGTGAGGAGATCGGCCGTTTCGGCGGTTGCCGTACGCCGGACGGGTGCACCTTTCTCACCGTGCAGTTCGGTGAGCGGGGGCTCCCAGAGGGCGAACACCAGTTCTCCGCGAGGGGAGGCGTCGTCGGCGACCTCGACGACCGGGAGGCCGGTCAGACGGCGGGCCGCGACGGCGGGTTCGGCGGCGGTCGCGGAGGCCAGCAGGAAGACGGGGGAGGCCCCGTAGCGGGCGCACAGGCGGCGCAGGCGGCGCAGCACCTGGGCGACGTGGGAGCCGAAGACACCGCGGTAGGTGTGGCACTCGTCGATGACGACGTAGCGCAGGGAGCGCAGGAAGGAGGCCCAGCGGGGGTGGGAGGGCAGTATCCCGCGGTGCAGCATGTCGGGGTTGGTCAGGACGTAGTTCGCGTACTGGCGAACCCACTCGCGTTCTTCGAACGGCGTGTCGCCGTCGTACACGGCCGGGCGTATCGCATTGCCGAGCGGTTGTGAAAGTTCCTTCACGGAACGCCGCTGATCGGCTGCGAGGGCCTTCGTGGGCGCCAGGTACAGCGCGGTGGCTCCACGGCCGTTCGGCGCCTCGGAGCCGTCCAGGAGGGCTGTGAGGACCGGGACGAGGTACGCCAGGGACTTGCCGGAGGCGGTGCCCGTCGCGACGATCACCGATTCGCCGTCCAGGGCGTGCTCGGCGACGCGGGCCTGGTGGGCCCACGGGTGTTCGATACCCGCGGCCTGCACCGCGGCGATGACCTCCGAACGGATCCGGTCCGGCCAGACGGCATGGCGACCCGCTCGCGGGGGCAAGTGCTCCGTATGAGTGATGCGCGAAGCCCGGCTCGGCCCCGAGGCGAGCCGGTCCAGGACCGTACTCGGCGAGGGGCGGGAAGCTGTGTCCGTCGAGGATCGATCGGATCGGTGATTCTTGGCCATCGGCATCGAGTGTGTCACTGGCGTGACGGACAATGGACCCAAGGCGTCGTGCACGCCTGCCGGTAAGTGATTGAATGCCATCGCGGCTGGCGAACCGTCCCGGGGGCTCTGCCGAGGTGTCCCATGGGGCGACCGCTCGATAGCAAGGTGCTGGAGGATCCGTGGACCTGTCCCTGTCGACTCGCAATGTGTCCGGCCCCAATGGCGACCGTACGGTCGTCGAGGTCGGCGGCGAAATCGATGTATATACCGCGCCCAAGCTGCGCGAGCAGCTGGTCGAGCTGGTGAACGACGGCAGCTTCCACCTCGTCGTCGACATGGAGGGCGTGGACTTCCTCGACTCCACCGGTCTCGGCGTGCTGGTCGGCGGCCTGAAGCGCGTCCGTGCCCACGAGGGCTCGCTGCGTCTGGTCTGCAACCAGGAGCGCATTCTGAAAATCTTCCGTATTACCGGTCTCACCAAGGTGTTCCCGATTCACACCTCGGTGGATGAGGCGGTCAACGCGACCGACTGACCACCGGTCTCCCGGGTTCCGGCCCGGGCTCGAGAAGTGGGAGGCCGGGCCCGCGGCCCGGCCTCCTGACAGCACGCCCGTAGTTCAGAGGGGGATGCATGGCCACCGTTGAACTCCGCTTCAGCGCGCTGCCCGAGCACGTCAGGACCGCCCGACTGGTGGCGGCAGCGGTGGCGCGCAGGGCCGGAGTGGACGAGGCCGTACTCGACGAGGTCAGGCTCGCTGTCGGCGAGGCCTGCTCTCGTGCCGTCGGGCTGCACCAGAGCGGTGGCATCTCGGCTCCCGTGCATGTGTCGCTGATCGAGGAGGAGAAGCAGTTCTCCATCGAGGTCGGTGACGAGGCGCCCGGTTCGGTGCCCGGTGGAGCGGCGTCCGGCGCCGCCTCCGGCGGCCCGGATGTGGAGACCGAAGAGGACGAGATGGGCCTCGCGGTCATCAGCGGTCTCGTGGACGACGTGGAAGTCATCGCCGGAGAGAACGGCGGACTGATCAGGATGAGCTGGCCCACCACGCCGCCGGCCGTGGCTCTTACCTGACAACCGCCCCTCTTTTTTCTTGCCCCGAAGGGCCCTACTCGGTGGGGCCCTTCGGCATGTCCGGGGTCCCGCGCGGCGCCCCGCTCCGCCGCGTCCGCCGTTTCCCTCAGGACCCTTCCGCCACGTCCGAGGCATGTGCCGCGTCGGCACGCGCCCTGTAGGGCGGCTGTACGGGTGATCGCTTACGGCCTTTCGTGAATTCATTCACGATCAGTGGCGTGATATCTGGATCACGCGTCAATGCCTCAGAGGCATTACTCCATTCGGGCCCTGTGGCGCTCGGCGATCATTTGCTGAAGAGTACGTCAAGATTAATTCCGCTTACCGCCCACTGTTTTGATCAGGTTCCGGTACCTAGAATCCGTCCACATCTTGAGCTCAGCCCAAGCGTCAAGGAGGACGAATGGCGGGGCTTTCTACCCCTCAGCAGTTTGGCCATCCCACAACCCTCGCAGCCGCGGTCCTGACGGACGGCAACCGCCTCATCGTGGTGGTCATCGCCGTCGTCGCGCTGGCCGCGCTCGTGGTCGCGGGGATCCTGGTGCGCCAGGTTCTCGCGGCCGGCGAGGGAACCGACAGCATGAAGGAGATCGCGAAGGCGATCCAGGAGGGCGCCAATGCCTACCTGGGACGACAGATGCGCACGCTCGGCGTATTCGCCGCCGTGGTGTTCTTCCTGCTCATGCTGCTTCCCGCGGACGACTGGAATCAGCGCGCCGGCCGATCGATCTTCTTCTTGATCGGCGCGGCGTTCTCGGCGACCACCGGCTATATCGGTATGTGGCTCGCCGTTCGGAGCAATGTCCGCGTGGCCGCCGCCGCGCGGGAAGCGACCCCGGCAGAGGGTGAGCCCGAAAAGGATCTCACCGCGGTCTCGCACAAAGCCATGAAGATCGCTTTCCGTACCGGTGGCGTCGTCGGCATGTTCACGGTGGGGCTCGGTCTGCTGGGCGCCTCCTGTGTGGTGCTCGTGTACGCGGCCGACGCGCCGAAGGTCCTGGAGGGCTTCGGTCTCGGTGCGGCACTGATCGCCATGTTCATGCGCGTCGGCGGCGGCATCTTCACCAAGGCCGCCGACGTCGGCGCCGACCTGGTCGGCAAGGTCGAGCAGGGCATTCCGGAGGACGACCCCCGTAATGCCGCGACCATCGCCGACAACGTGGGCGACAACGTCGGCGACTGCGCCGGTATGGCCGCCGACCTCTTCGAGTCGTACGCCGTGACGCTCGTCGCCGCGCTGATCCTCGGCAAGGTGGCGTTCGGTGACGCCGGGCTCGCGTTCCCGCTGATCGTGCCCGCGATCGGTGTCCTCACCGCGATGGTCGGCATCTTCGCGGTGGCCCCCCGCCGCTCGGACCGCAGCGGCATGTCCGCGATCAACCGTGGGTTCTTCATCTCCGCGGTGATCTCGCTGGTGCTGGTCGCCCTGGCCGTCTACATCTACCTCCCGGGCTCCTACGGCGAACTGGACGGTGTCACGGACGCGGCGATCAAGGCCAAGAGCGGCGATCCACGTGTCCTCGCGGTCTTGGCCGTCGCGATCGGCATCGTGCTGGCCGCGCTGATCCAGCAGCTGACCGGCTACTTCACCGAGACCAGCCGCCGTCCCGTCCGGGACATCGGCAAGAGTTCCCTGACCGGCGCGGCCACCGTCGTCCTCGCCGGCATCTCCATCGGTCTCGAATCGGCCGTCTACACCGCCCTGTTGATCGGCCTCGGCGTGTACGGGGCGTTTCTGCTCGGCGGTACGTCGATCATGCTGGCGCTGTTCGCGGTCGCGCTCGCCGGAACCGGTCTGCTGACCACCGTCGGCGTCATCGTCGCGATGGACACCTTCGGACCGGTCTCCGACAACGCGCAGGGCATCGCCGAGATGTCCGGCGACGTCGAGGGCGCGGGCGCGCAGGTGCTCACCGACCTGGACGCCGTAGGCAACACCACCAAGGCCATCACCAAGGGCATCGCCATCGCCACCGCGGTCCTCGCCGCCTCGGCCCTCTTCGGCTCGTACCGTGACGCGATCACCACGGCGGCGAGCGACGTGGGCGAGAAGGTCTCCGGACCGGGCGCGCCGATGAACCTGATGATGGACATCTCGCAGCCCAACAACCTGGTGGGTCTCATCGCGGGCGCCGCGGTCGTCTTCCTCTTCTCGGGGCTGGCGATCAACGCGGTGTCGCGGTCCGCGGGCGCCGTGGTCTACGAGGTGCGGCGGCAGTTCCGCGAGCACCCCGGGATCATGGACTACAGCGAGAAGCCGGAGTACGGGCGTGTCGTCGACATCTGCACCAAGGACGCGCTGCGCGAACTGGCCACCCCCGGTCTGCTCGCGGTGCTCACACCGATCGCGATCGGGTTCACGCTCGGCGTCGGGGCTCTCGGTTCGTTCCTCGCGGGCGCGATCGGCACCGGCACGCTCATGGCCGTCTTCCTCGCCAACTCCGGAGGTGCCTGGGACAACGCCAAGAAACTCGTCGAGGACGGACACCACGGCGGCAAGGGCAGCGAGGCCCACGCCGCCACGGTGATCGGTGACACGGTCGGTGACCCCTTCAAGGACACGGCGGGCCCTGCGATCAACCCGCTTCTGAAGGTCATGAACCTGGTGTCGCTGCTGATCGCTCCGGCCATCGTCAAGTTCTCGTACGGCGACGACAAGAGCGTCGGCGTACGGGTGTTCATCGCGATCCTCGCCTTCCTGGTGATCGGCGGCTCCGTGTACATCTCCAAGCGGCGCGGGATCGCCATGGGGGACGAGGAGGACGACACCGACGGGGTCGCCAAGTCGGCGGATCCGGCGGCGGTTTCGTAGCTCACCCGACGCGCCCCCGGCGCGGCACGGGTTCGCGTGCCGGGTCGGGGCAGAGTCAACGGGCGGGCGCACGGCGTGTGTTGACACGTCGTGCGCCCGCCCTGTGTGTGTTCACTTCGGGGCCGTGAGCCTTCTCTCGCTTGGTGCAAATGGCTTCAATAAGGGTCTTAGCGGACATTCGGCATACTGGTGTAGCCCACTTGGCGTGTATGTTCCGGGGCCGAGAGCCATGGAAGGGACCAAACCGGTGAACAAGAAGCTCGCGGCCGCACTGTCCGGCGGTGCGGTACTGGTACTCGCGCTGTCCGGATGCAGCAGCGACGACGGCAACGACAAGCTGGACTCCTGGGCCAAGCAGGTCTGTGACGCGGTGAAGCCGCAGGCACAGAAGATCGAGGACGCGAACGCCGCGATCCAGAAGCAGACCTCGGACAACAGCACGCCGGAAGCCGTCCAGAAGACGGACGCAAAGGCCTTCCAGGACATGTCCGACGCCTACCAGGCGATCGGCACCGCCGTCGACAACGCCGGAGCTCCGGACGTCGAGGACGGCAAGACGAAGCAGACCAACGCGGTCAAGGAACTCAAGGGCATCTCGGCGTCGTACGCCGACCTGAAGAAGCAGGTCGACAAGCTCAACACCAAGGACCAGGCGAAGTTCGCCGACGGCCTCAAGGACGTCGCCACCCAGCTCGACAAGCTGAGCCAGAGCGGGAACGACGCGCTGAAGAAGCTTGAGGAGGGTGACGTGGGCAAGGCGATGTCGCAGCAGGAGAGCTGCAAGACCGCCTCGGGGAGCCCGGCGGCCACCCAGGGCTGAGAGCCGCTCGCGGTCGGCCTGGTCGGCATCCGGGGCCCGGAAGCCGCAAGGAGCCGCCCCGACGGACCCGCGAGGCGGAAGCCTTCCGTGCGCCGGCACGCCGAGAGCCTGACGCTCTCGACGTGCCGCGTTCGGCGGCCCCTTCGGCCGGAGCGCACGGCAGGGTTGTCCACAGGCGCAGACAGGGCTCTGTCCACAGGTGTGGGTGCCCGCGGACGACAGCGGACACAATGGGAGGCGTGAGCCACAGCAGCCTGTCACCGTTGCCCTCGTCCGACCGCGCCGACGTCGCCGTCCGGCTCCGGAGCGCCCTGCTCGGCGCCTCCTTCACCGCCGACGGACTCCTCGACCTGCTCGGCGCCCCCGCCTACGCGGCGCTGGCGCGCAGCGAGACCGTGCCCGCCCTCCGGGCGACCCGGGGCGACACACCGCTGGAGACGCTCGTCCGGCTGTTCCTGCTCCAGCAGCCTGTGGCCCACGCGCGCGTGGCCGGCGTGCTGCCCGTCGAGGACGCCCTGGAGAGCGGCTGGCTGACCCCGGCCGGCGAGGACGAGGTGGCCGCGACCGTCGACATCCGCCCGTACGGCGGGCTCGACGGCGAGGACTGGTTCATCGTGTCCGACCTCGGGTGCGCCGTCGGCGGCGCCGGTGGCATCGGCAGCCGGGAGGAAGGTGTCGTCCTCGGCGTGGGCGGCGCGTCCACGACGCTGGCCGGCATCACCGTCCGCACGCCCGTCGACTCCGCGCTCGACCTCGGCACCGGCTCCGGTATCCAGGCCCTGCACGTCGCGCAGCACGCCACGCGCGTGACGGCGACCGACCTGAACCCCCGTGCCCTGCACATCACCGCGCTGACCCTCGCCCTCTCCGGCGCTCCCGCCGCCGACCTCCGTGAGGGCTCCCTCTTCGAGCCGGTCCACGCCGACGAGACGTACGACCTGATCGTGTCGAACCCGCCCTTCGTCATCTCGCCCGGCGCCCGCCTCACGTACCGCGACGGAGGCATGGCCGGGGACGATCTGTGCCGCACGCTCGTTCAGGAGGCGGGGGACCGGCTGAACGAAGGGGGGTACGCCCAGTTCCTGGCCAACTGGCAGCACGTGGAGGGCGAGGACTGGCAGGACCGGCTCCGCTCCTGGGTGCCGCGCGGCTGTGACGCGTGGATCGTTCAGCGGGAGGTACAGGACGTCACGCAGTACGCGGAGTTGTGGCTTCGCGACGCCGGAGACCACCGCTCCGACCCGGCGGAGTACCAGGCGCTCTACGACGCGTGGCTCGACGAGTTCGAGGCACGCAAGGTGAAGGCCGTCGGCTTCGGCTGG
The DNA here is from genome assembly GCF_040607345.1 of Streptomyces sp. NPDC005302. Lineage (NCBI taxonomy): Bacteria > Bacillati > Actinomycetota > Actinomycetes > Kitasatosporales > Streptomycetaceae > Streptomyces > Streptomyces sp. NPDC005302. Next base: position 35,466 of record NZ_JBEXGN010000001.1, on the reverse strand, counting down.
ATCACCCTGCGCAGGACGTCCGCCGCCGAGCCGTCGATCACCGTCGAGGAGTGGCCGCACTCGGTGGAACAGCCCCTCGGTGAGACCGTGCGCGCCCATTTCGACCGGGTCGACTATCTGCGGGCGCACGACGACGCGGGCCTGCTCGCCGGGCACTTCAGGCTCGTGACGGAGATCGTGCAGGAGCAGGTCGGGCTCCCCGGTGCGGAGGATCCGGAGCATGTGGTGCTGCGTCAGCACCGCGGGATGCGCAGAGCCACCAAGGTGGACACGGTCGGCGCGGGCTTCGCCGGTGTGTGCGACGGCACGCTGAGCGCCGGTCGGATCCTCGATGCCATCGCCCAACTGGTCGGCGAGGATCCGGTGTTGCTGCGCGACCGGACGCCCGCGCAGATCCGCCTGCTGGTGGAGCAGGGGTTCCTGGAGCCGGTCGAGTAGCGAGCGGGCGGTACGGGCGGGCATCCCGGATCGGGAGGTGCGGCCGAGCGGCGCGTCACCCGTCCCGAGCGGCGCCGCGCCCCGGGACGCGGAACCGGCCAACCCGTTCCGGGCCGGGTGGTGCGCGTGGGACGAGCCCGCGGGTGTCGATCGGCGGCAGTCCTCCGGCCGCCACGCCGGACACGGACGACGAAGTGCGGCCCGGCGGCGGGGGCCCGAGCTGGGCGGGCCGAGGCCCGGTCGAGGCTCGGACGGGGCCGAGGCGAGGCTCGGTACGGGCGGGGTCGAGGCCCGGCACGGGTCGGCGGTCGCCGTGCGTTCACCGTGGGTTCGCGCCGGCGTCGCCGGGGCGTGTCAGCCTCCCGAGTCCGGTACTCGGGGCGGAAGGGCAGATCCATGGAAAGCGGACCGACGATCTTCACAGGGGTGGTGTTCGCCCTGTTCGGGGGCGGGCTGCTCGCCTGGACCGGGATCAGGCTGCGGCAGGGCGAGCCGGTGGCCCACGGTGTGAACCGCGTCGCATCGGCGACCCTCGCGACTCTCGCCGGAGCGGTGGCGCTCACGGTCGGAATGTGGTGCTTCACCCGACTCTGAGGGAGCCCCTCACGCGCGAGGGACAACGCGCGTGAGGATCGCGACTCCGGTAACTGGGAAGTTACGCTCCGGATGGGCCCGAAAGAGCTGGTCGGCACTCCGGGCGGCAGGAATGGCGGTAGTCGGGTTACCGTTCGAGTGGCCGTTGCGGGCTTTTCCCGTTTGACACGGGGGCGGGATGTACCGTCACACTCCGCAGCGTCAGCATGACCCGAACCCCCGGGAGCCGAGCCCCCGGGGAGCACCGCGTCGACCGGAAAGAAGAGCGAAGTTGTCCCCGACCAGCGACACCGCACACGGCGGCCGCCGACTCGTCATCGTCGAGTCGCCTGCCAAGGCGAAGACGATCAAGGGCTATCTCGGCCCCGGCTATGTCGTCGAAGCGAGCGTCGGGCACATCCGTGACCTCCCCAACGGCGCCGCGGAGGTGCCCGAGAAGTACACCGGTGAGGTCCGCCGCCTCGGCGTCGACGTCGAGAACGACTTCCAGCCGATCTATGTCGTCAACGCCGACAAGAAGGCCCAGGTCAAGAAGCTCAAGGACCTGCTGAAGGACTCCGACGAACTCTTCCTCGCCACCGATGAGGACCGCGAGGGCGAAGCCATCGCGTGGCACCTCTTGGAGGTCCTGAAGCCCAAGGTTCCCGTCCACCGGATGGTCTTCCACGAGATCACCAAGGACGCGATCCGCAGCGCCGTCGCCAACCCGCGCGAGCTCAACAAGCGCATGGTCGACGCCCAGGAGACCCGCCGTATCCTCGACCGCCTCTACGGCTACGAGGTCTCGCCGGTCCTGTGGAAGAAGGTCATGCCGCGCCTGTCGGCCGGCCGTGTGCAGTCGGTCGCGACCCGGCTCGTCGTCGAGCGGGAGCGCGAGCGCATCGCCTTCCGTTCCGCCGAGTACTGGGACCTGACCGGCACCTTCGGCACCGGCCGCGCCGGGGACGCGAGCGACCCGTCCAACCTGGTCGCCCGTCTGACCTCGGTCGACGGCAAGCGCGTCGCCCAGGGCCGCGACTTCGACTCGCTCGGCCAGATCAAGGGCGCGAACACGCTCCACCTGGACGAGACGAACGCCCGCGCGCTCGCCGCCGCCCTCCAGGACACGAACTTCGCGGTGCGCTCGGTCGAGTCGAAGCCGTACCGCCGTTCGCCCTACGCACCGTTCCGTACGACGACGCTCCAGCAGGAGGCCTCGCGCAAGCTGGGCTTCGGTGCGAAGGCGACCATGCAGGTGGCCCAGAAGCTGTACGAGAACGGCTTCATCACCTATATGCGTACGGACTCCACGACCCTGTCGGAGACGGCGATCGGCGCGGCCCGCGCCCAGGTCACGCAGCTGTACGGCGCCGACTACCTGCCGGCCCAGCCGCGCACGTACGCCGGGAAGGTCAAGAACGCCCAGGAGGCGCACGAGGCGATCCGCCCCTCGGGTGATCGTTTCCGCACCCCGGCCGAGACGAGTCTGACCGGCGACCAGTTCAGGCTGTACGAGCTGATCTGGAAGCGGACCGTCGCCTCGCAGATGAAGGACGCGGTCGGCAACTCCGTCACCGTGAAGATCGCGGGCGCGTCCTCCGACGGCCGGGACGCCGAGTTCAGCGCGTCCGGCAAGACGATCACGTTCCACGGCTTCCTGAAGGCGTACGTCGAGGGCGCGGACGACCCGAACGCCGAGCTCGACGACCGTGAGCGCCGTCTCCCGCAGGTCAGCGAGGGCGACCCGCTGTCCGCCGAGGAGATCACGGTCGACGGCCACGCCACCAAGCCGCCGGCCCGCTACACCGAGGCCTCGCTGGTCAAGGAACTCGAAGAGCGCGAGATCGGCCGCCCGTCGACGTACGCGTCGATCATCGGCACGATCCTCGACCGCGGTTACGTCTTCAAGAAGGGCACGGCCCTCGTGCCGTCCTTCCTGTCGTTCGCCGTGGTCAACCTCCTGGAGAAGCACTTCGGCCGGCTCGTCGACTACGACTTCACCGCCAAGATGGAGGACGACCTCGACCGCATCGCGCGGGGCGAGGCGCAGGCCGTGCCGTGGCTGAGGCGGTTCTACTTCGGCGAGGGCGACGCGGCCGGTGCCGCCGAGGCCGGCAACGGCGACGGCGACCACCTGGGCGGCCTCAAGGAACTCGTCACCGACCTGGGCGCCATCGACGCCCGTGAGGTGTCCTCCTTCCCGGTCGCCGACGGCATCGTGCTGCGCGTCGGCCGCTACGGCCCGTACGTGGAGCGCGGCGAGAAGGACTCCGAGAACCACCAGCGCGCCGACGTGCCGGAGGACCTGGCGCCGGACGAGCTGACCGTGGAACTCGCCGAGGAACTGCTCGCCAAGCCGAGCGGCGACTTCGAGCTGGGCGCCGACCCGCAGTCGGGTCACCAGATCATCGCCAGGGACGGCCGTTACGGCCCGTACGTCACCGAGGTGCTCCCCGAGGGCACCCCGAAGACGGGCAAGAACGCCGTGAAGCCGCGGACGGCGTCGCTGTTCAAGTCGATGGCCCTCGACACGGTGACTCTCGAGGACGCCCTCAAACTGATGTCCCTGCCGCGCGTCGTCGGCAAGGACGCCGAGGGTGTCGAGATCACCGCGCAGAACGGCCGGTACGGGCCGTACCTGAAGAAGGGCACGGACTCGCGGTCGCTCACGGCCGAGGACCAGCTCTTCACCATCACGCTGGAAGAGGCGCTGGAGATCTACTCCCAGCCCAAGCAGCGGGGCCGCGCGGCCGCCAAGCCGCCGCTCAAGGAGCTGGGCGAGGACCCGGTCAGCCAGAAGCCCGTCGTGGTCAAGGACGGCCGTTTCGGTCCGTACGTGACCGACGGCGAGACCAACGCGACCCTGCGGTCCGACGACAGCGTCGAGGACATCACCCCGGAGCGCGGCTACGAGCTGCTCGCCGAGAAGCGCGCCAAGGGCCCGGCGAAGAAGACCGCGAAGAAGGCGCCGGCCAAGAAGGCGACCGCGAAGAAGGCACCGGCGAAGAAGACGGCCGCCAAGAAGACGACGACGGCGAAGGCGGCCGCCACCAAGGCGCCCGCCAAGAAGACCGCCGCGAAGAAGACGGCGGCCTCCGAAGGCTGAGCCGGCCTCGGCCCGAGGCCGGCCGACTCGGCCGAACTCGCCCGAGACCGGTGGAAACCAGCCGAATCCGGGGGCTTCCCGAGCGTGCGGCCGGTTCGGTCGGCCGCCCGGGCGGGTCCCGCCACCGGAGCGGCGAAGCCGGGCTCCAGAGCCCGTGAACTTTCCGCGATCCAGCGGTGTTCACAGGCTTCCCGCCCACGTCAGAGCATGTGCGCCCCCGTACCGAAAGGTGCGGGGGCGTCCGTATGTTCGGGCACCCCTTCGGGGAGTCAGTGGGTCCGGATAGGCTGGCAGGATGACGCGAGCCGAGCAGCCAACGGCCCACAATCCGGCCCCCGACGACTCCCTGGTCGCGGATTCACGCGAGCGCGCCGTCCGCGCGCTGTTGCGCCAACCGCAGTTGAAGCGGTTGTGGAGCGCACACCTTGTGGGAGGTGTCGCGGACGCGCTCGCCCTGCTCGTCCTGGTCGTCCTCGCCCTCCAGGCGGCGATCTCCGAGGGATCCTTCGGCGGTGGCTACCGCGGAGCGGCCCTCGCCGTGGCGGCCGTCTTCGGAGCACGCGTCCTCGCGACGCTGCTCTTCGGAGCCGTACTCCTGGGACCCCTGACCACCCTGACCTCACCCGACGGTCTCCTCGACCGGCGCTGGACCATGCTCGGAGCGGACGGTCTGCGGGCCGGGCTCCTCATCGTCGCGCCGATGTGGATCGACTGGACCCCGGACAACGCCCTCGCCGTCCTCCTCGTCATCGCCTTCGTGGCCGGAGTCGCCGAACGGTTCTGGTCGGTGTGCCGGGAGGGTGCGGCCCCGGCGCTGCTGCCCGCGCCGCCGCTGGAGGGTGCCACGGTGCGCCCGCTGCCGGACCACATGGACGCGCTGCGGCGGCTGTCGCTGCGTACGGCGTTCGTCTCCGTGCCGGTCGCGGCCGCCACCCTGGTCGTCGTCTCCCTCGTCAGCAACCTGCTGGGTGCCGGGATCGACTGGTTCGACCAGCACCAGGCCGCCCTCGCCTCGTACGTCGCGGCCGGACTCTTCGCGGCCTGCCTGTCCGTCGTCACCTTCCTCGAACTGCCCGACGCCCGCACCCCCCGCGCGCGCTCGCCGCTCGAAGGACTGCGGCGCCCGAAGACCGGCACCGGCGTCGACAAGGGCCGCACCGGCGCGATCCCGCTCCTGGTGCCGGCCTGCGCGGCGGTCGCCGGAGCCATCTCGGCCGCCGTCGCCGTCGCCGTCCTGGAGGCCAAGGACCTCGGCGGCGGACCGGTCACCTACGGACTGCTGGTGCTCGCCCTGACCGGCGGTGTCGTCGCCGGCATCCGGACGGCCCCCTCGCTGCTGCCGTCGCTGTCGCGGCGCCGGCTGCTCGCCATCGCGATCGCCTTCACCGGCGTCGCGCTGCTGGCCGCCGGACTCGTCCCGGACGTCACCACCGTGCTGCTGATCGTCGCCCTCGCGGGCGTCGGCGCGGGCGTCGCCGCCAACACCGGGCACGCCCTGCTCGACCAGGAGACCGAGGAGTACCGGCGCGCCCGGACCACGGAGCACCTGCACGCCGTCGTACGGCTCGCCGTGGGAGCCGGCGCGATCGTGGCGCCCCTGGTGGCCGCCGCCATCGGCCCGCACCGCCTGGAGAACGGCAAGTTCGTCTTCGCGCACGGCGGCGCCGCCTTCACCCTGATGCTGGTCGGCGCGCTGCTGCTGCCCGTCGCCGCCGTGGTGCTCGCGAAGGTCGACGACCGTTCCGGGGTGCCGCTGCGCAAGGACCTGCTGGACGCGCTGCGCGGCGGCGACGATCCGGACCAGGTGCCGACCACGAACGGCTTCTTCATCGCCCTGGAGGGCGGCGACGGAGCGGGCAAGTCGACGCAGGCGCAGGCCCTCGCGGACTGGATCCGCGGCAAGGGCCACGAGGTCGTGGTCACCCGTGAGCCCGGCGCCACGCCCGTCGGCAAGCGGCTGCGCTCGATCCTCCTCGACGTGTCGTCCGCCGGGCTCTCGCACCGCGCCGAGGCGCTGCTCTACGCGGCCGACCGCGCGGAGCACGTCGACACGGTGGTGCGGCCCGCGCTGGAGCGCGGCGCCGTCGTCATCTCCGACCGCTACATCGACTCCTCCGTGGCCTACCAGGGTGCGGGCCGCGACCTGTCCCCGACGGAGATCGCCCGGATCAACCGGTGGGCGACCAACGGTCTCGTCCCGCACCTGACGGTGCTGCTCGACGTGTCGCCGGAAGCCGCCCGCGAGCGGTTCACCGAGGCGCCCGACCGACTGGAGTCGGAGCCGCTGGAGTTCCACACGCGCGTGCGGTCCGGTTTCCTCACGCTTGCCGCCTCCGACCCGGGCCGCTACCTGGTGGTCGACGCGGCCCAGGAGCCCGAGGCCGTCACCACGGTCGTCCGGCACCGGCTCGACACGATGCTGCCCCTGTCCGAGGCCGAGGTGAAGGCTCAGGAGGAGGCGCGCAAGGCCGCGGAGGAGGAGGCCCGGCGCAAGGCCGAGGCCGAGGCCGCCCGCAAGGCCGAGGAGGAGCGCCAAGAGCGCGAGCGGCAGGAACAGCTCGCGAAGCTGCGCGCCGAGGAAGAGGAGCGCAAGCGGCGCGAGCTGGAGGAAGCACAGCGGCGCGAGGCCGAGCGGCAGGCGGAGGAGGCCCGGCAGCGTGCCGAGGAATCCCGTCGTCGTGCCGAGGAGGAGCGCGTCCGCAAGCTCGCCGAGGAGCAGGTCCGCGCCGCCGAGCAGGAGCGTCTGCGCCGGCAGTCCGAGGAGGAGGCGCGTCTGCGGGCCGAGGCCGAGGAGCGTCGCCTGGAGAAGCAGCGCAAGGCCGAAGAGGCGTTGCTGCGGGCCGAGCAGGCCCGGCAGCTCGCCGCGGACGCGGCGGCCGCTTCGGCAGCCGCGGCGGCTTCGGCCGGTTCCGCGGCGTCGAAGACCGGAGCGGGCTTCGGGACCTCCGCGCCGGCCGGTGGAATGACTGGGGCCGGTTCCGGTTCCGGTGCGGGACGGACCGGCGACGCCACGAACGCCTCGGCGTCCGGGGTCGGGTCCACCGCGCGCGCGTCCTCACGGACCGCGCCGGCCCCCGTGCCGGACAACGAGACGACGGTGCCCACGCCCGTCGTGCCCGACCCCTCGGCCGCGCGGCCCGCGGACGAGACGGCCGTGCTGCCCGCGGTGCGACCCGACGCGGGTGGCACCGACCACGGCGACTCCGGGGCGCGCTCGGCTTCCCGCAGGGAGCCGCGGCGCGACGTCGAGGAGACGGCCACGCTGCCGAAGCCGCCGACGCCTGACCGCGCGGCGGACGAGACCGCGGTGCTCCCGCCCGTCACCCCGGGTGCGGCGGACGAGACGGCCGTGCTTCCTCCGGTACGGGACCGGGGTGCGGAGGCTTCGGCCGACGCGCCGTCCGGTGCTCCGGCCGACCGGATGCCCCGAGGCTTCTTCCGCGACGAGCGGCCGGCGTCGACGCCGGAGCGGGAGCCCGAGAACTCCGTCGACCGCACGCGTGAACTGCCCCAGGTGGACGAGAGCGGCGCCCCGCGGCGCCGGCCCCGTTCCGACTGGGCCGAGGAGACCCCGCTCGACGACCTTCCGACCCTGGCGGACGAGCTGCTCGGCCCGCGCGACGACGACGACCGGGACGAGGGACGCGGCAGGCGCCGCCGGTAGGACCGCGCAGGCGGGCTGCCGACCGGCCTCGGCCGGTCCTTGGAGTCCTTGGAGTCCGTGGACTCCTCGGAGTCCGCGGGTTCCAAGGAGATCCGTTCCGCACGGGTTCAGGCGCGCCGCACCTTCGTGCGCCGCGCCTGCCCGTGCCCTCCGCCCGGCGCCCGGTGGGCGGGCCGGCACCGAGGCCCTCTGAACCGGCGCCGGCAGTGAACGGACGTCCGGAGCGCGGCCGGCCGCGCTCCGCGTCTTCTCGGTGCCGGAGAGCCCCACGTTCTCGGTGCCGGAGAACCGCACGTTCTCGGTGCCGAGAAGGGACCGCCGGGGCCGATTGTCGGTGGGGACCCGCACAATGGACGACGCACGACAAAACGCGACGGAAGGGCGGGCCCCATGCCTGTGTGGGACGACCTGGTGGGCCAGGAGAAGGTGAGCGAGCAGCTCGCCGCCGCTGCCCGGGACGCCGACGCCCTCGTCACGGCCGTCGCCGCGAGCACGCCGGTCCCCGAGGCGTCCAAGATGACGCACGCCTGGCTGTTCACGGGCCCGCCCGGTTCGGGCCGTTCCACCGCGGCGCGCGCCTTCGCGGCCGCGTTGCAGTGCGTCAGCCCCGACCGCGCACTCGGCGGAATCCCCGGTTGCGGGTTCTGCGACGGCTGTCACACGAGCCTGATCGGCACCCACGCCGACGTGCAGATCGTCCGCACCGACCTGCTGTCCATCGGCGTCAAGGAGACCCGCGAGCTGGTCCGCCGCGCGCAGTTGTCCCCGGCCGTCGGGCGCTGGCAGGTCATCGTGGTCGAGGACGCGGACCGCCTCACGGAGGGCGCGGGCAACGTCCTGCTGAAGGCCGTCGAGGAGCCCGCACCCCGTACGGTCTGGCTCCTGTGCGCGCCGTCCATCGAGGACGTGCTGCCCACCATCCGCTCCCGCTGCCGGCTGCTCACGCTGCGCACTCCGCCGGTCGAGGCGGTCGCCGACATTCTCGTACGGCGTGACGGCGTCGAGCCCGACGTGGCGGCCGTCGCCGCGCGGGCAACGCAGGGGCACATCGGGCGGGCCCGTCGCCTCGCCACCGACCCGAGTGCCCGCCAGCGCCGGGCCGCGGTCCTCAAGCTCCCGATGCGGACCGACGACGTCGGCAGTTGCCTCAAGGCGGCCCAGGAGCTGATCGACACTGCTGCGGAAGACGCCAAGCAGCTCGCCGAGGAGGTCGACGTCAAGGAGACCGAGGACCTGAAGACGGCGCTCGGCGCGGCGCAGGGCGGCCGGATGCCTCGGGGCACGGCGGGCGTCATGAAGGAGCTGGAGGACCGGCAGAAGCGTCGAAGAACGCGTACGCAGCGCGACAGCCTCGACCTGGCGCTGATCGACCTCACCATGTTCTACCGCGACGTGCTCGCCCTTCAGCTCGGCTCCCGCCTGGCCATCGCCAACGCGGAGGCGGGGGACACGCTGGAGCGGCTGGCGCGCGGCAGTTCACCGGAGTCGACCCTGCGCCGTATCGACGCGATCGCCGCGTGCCGCGAGGCACTCGACCGCAACGTCGCCCCGCTGCTCGCGGTGGAGGCGATGACGATGGCACTGCGGGCGGGCTGAGCCGGTTCCGCGAGCGGGCCGGGTTCCCTCTCGTGCCCGTCGTGCGGGCAGGGTCCCCGGCACCGGGCGAGCCGTCCGGGTGGCACGGACCGGCCCTGTGGGGGCGTCCCCCGTCCGCTCCGCCCGGCGTTGGCGGGTGCCGCATCCGGTGACATGTTGACCGAGTCACTCGTACGAGCCGCACAAGCGACTGAAGGTGATCAATTGATCGCGCACGGTTACGCTCGCGGGATGTACCTGAGGCGCACCTCCCGGCCGACCCGACCCCTCCGTGCGAGCGGCCTGCTGCTGGCCGCCGCGGCGCTGCTCATCTCCGCCTGCTCCTCGGGGAGTTCCACGGCGACGGCCGCGAAGACGGACGCGGTGCTGACCGCGCTGCCGCGTGCCACCCCGGCGGCCCTGTCGCCGTACTACGCGCAGAAGCTGGACTGGCGCAGCTGCGGTGTGCCCGGCTTCGAGTGCGCCACGATGAAGGCGCCGCTCGACTACGCCAAGCCGGACGGCGGTGACGTGCGGCTGGCGGTCTCCCGCAAGAAGGCCACGGGGCCGGGCCAACGCATCGGTTCGCTCCTGGTCAACCCGGGCGGCCCCGGCGGCTCGGCGATCGGCTACCTCCAGTCGTACGCCGGCATCGGGTATCCGGCGGACGTCCGCGCCCGCTACGACATGGTCGCGGTCGACCCGCGCGGTGTGGCCCGCAGCGAGCCGGTCGAGTGCCTCACCGGCCCCGAGATGGACACGTACACCCAAACGGACAGCACGCCGGACGACGGCCGGGAGAGGGACCAACTGGTCGCCGCGTACAAGAAGTTCGCGGAGGGCTGCGGTGAACGGTCGCCCGAACTGCTGCGGCACGTCTCCACCGTCGAGGCGGCCCGGGACATGGACATCCTGCGGGCCGTCCTCGGCGATCGGAAGCTGAACTACGTGGGGGCGTCGTACGGGACGTTCCTGGGAGCCACGTACGCGGGGCTCTACCCGGAGCGGGTGGGCCGGCTGGTGCTGGACGGCGCGCTGGACCCGTCCCTGACCGCGCGCAAGCTCAACGAGGAGCAGACGGCGGGGTTCGAGACGGCGTTCCAGTCCTTCGCGAAGGACTGTGTCCGGCACAGCGACTGCCCGTTGGGCGATGCGGGTACGGGCCCGGACGAGGTGGGCCGGAACCTGAAGGCGTTCTTCCAGCAGCTCGACAAGACGCCGATCCCGGCGGGTGACGCGGACGGCCGCAAGGTCGGTGAGGCGCTCGCGACGACCGGGGTGATCGCGGCGATGTACGACGAGTCGGCGTGGCCGCAGCTGCGCGAGGCGCTGACCTCGGCGATGAAGGGCAAGGACGGCGCGGGCCTGCTCGCGCTGTCCGACAGCTACTACGAGCGGGACGCCGACGGGAAGTACGCGAACCTGATGTTCGCCAACGCCGCCGTGAACTGTCTCGACCTGCCGTCCGCCTTCTCCACGCCGGACCAGGTGGACGAGGCGCTGCCCTCGTTCGAGAAGGCGTCCCCCGTCTTCGGCGAGGGGCTGGCCTGGGCCTCCCTGAACTGCGCCTACTGGCCGGTGAAGAACACCGGGGAACCGCACCGCATCGAGGCGAAGGGCGCGGCCCCGATCCTCGTCGTCGGCACCACCCGGGACCCGGCGACCCCGTACCCGTGGGCCCAGTCCCTCGCCTCCCAGCTCTCCTCCGCGACGCTCCTCACCTACGTCGGCGACGGGCACACGGCGTACGGCCGCGGCAGCGCCTGCATCGACTCCGCGATCGACCGCTACCTCCTCCAGGGCACCCCTCCGGAGAAGGGAAAGCGCTGCTCATAGCCCTGTTGCACCCGCACTCCCCGGTGCCCCCGACGGGTGTGCGGAGCACCCCTCGAAACTGTGTAGACTTACCGCGTTGCTGATCGCACCATAGGTGTGGGCAACGCGCCGCCTTAGCTCAGATGGCCAGAGCAACGCACTCGTAATGCGTAGGTCTCGGGTTCGAATCCCGAAGGCGGCTCGGAATTACCCCAGGACTCACTCGCCGTGACCTGGGGTTTTTTCATGCCCTGTTGCAGGCACTGGTGGGGTGGGGTCAGCCGTGGGCCTGTTGGGCGTGGCGGGGGAGCAGGCCTACCAGGAGCAGGGTGAGGAAGTTCAGGGCTGCCGCTGTGGCGAAGACGAGTTCCGCCGCGGAGAGGTAGGAGTTCAGGGACGGGTGGCCCACCCTGGTGAAGAAGAGCGTGCCGAGGGCGGCGACGCCGATAGCGCCCGCGAACTGCTGGACCGCGTTGAGCAGGCCCGCGCCCGTGCCGACCTCCTCGGCGGTGGCGTCGCCGATGATGAAGTCGACCAGCGGCACGAAGACCAGGCCCGAGCCGAAGCCGGTGAGCACGAGCGCGGGGGCCAGGTTCCAGACGGTGATGCCGGCGGCGAAGTGGGCGACGGACCACCACAGGGACAGCAGGCCGACGACGGCGACGGCCAGCCCGAGGTGCAGGGTCGCGCGTCCCAGTCTCTCGGCGAGCACGGCGCCCGCGAGGAGGACGGCGACGGCCGTGCCGAGGGCCCAGGGGATCAGGGTGAGGCCGGTGTGCAGCGGGGACCAGTGCAGGCCCTGCTGCAGCAGCAGGTTGATGACGAGGACGAACGCGCTGAGCGAGGCGTAGAACCCGGCGACGATCAGCAGGCCGACGACGAAGCTGCGCTTGCGGAACAGCGACGGTGTGATGACGGGGTGGCGGCTGCGCCGCTGGGAGGCGACGAACGCGGCGAGCAGGACGACCGAGGCGGCCATCATGGCGTAGGTCCAGGCGGGCCAGCCGAGTTCACGCCCCTGGATGAGCGGGACGATCAGCAGGGCCGAGGCCGCGGTGAGCAGGCCGACGCCGGTGAGGTCGAGGCGGGCGGTCGGGTCCTCGCCGCCCCGGCGGGGCAGCACCCGCCACGCGAGGGCGCCGGCCAGGACGCCGAGCGGCACGTTGATGAGGAAGATGGACCGCCACTGGCTGCCGAACAGGTCCAGGTGGAGCAGCCAGCCGGCCAGGATGGGCCCGCCGACCATGGTCATGCCCATCAGCGGGCCGACGGGGGTCAGTGCCTTGCGCAGGTGCTGCGGCGGGAACACGACCTTCACGAGGGCCAGGCCCTGCGGGATCATCACCGATCCGCACAGGCCCTGAAGGGTGCGGGCGACGATCAGGAAGAGCGGGTCGGGCGCGAGGCCGCAGGCCAGTGAGGTCAGGGTGAAGCCGGTCATGCCGAGCAGGAAGAGGCGGCGGCGTCCGAGGACGTCCCCGAGCCGGCCCGAGGTGACGAGACCGAGCGCGAAGGCGGCGGTGTAGGCGCTGAGCACCCACTGGACGGTGACCTGTCCGCCGCCGAGATCGGCGTGGATGGACGGTCCCGCGAGGCTCGCGATGCTGGAGTCGATGAGGTCCATGACGTCGGCCATGACCACGACGGTCAGGACGAGCCATGCGGTGCGTGACGGCGGGTTGCCGGCGGGAGGCGAGGGAGGCGTGGGGGGCGCTGCGGGCGAGCGCTGGTCTATGGACACGAACACTGTTCTACAGAAGAACGTCGTTCCTAGCAAGGCGAACAGTGTTCTTGGTAATGCGGAACACCGTTCGTCGATTGGTTAGACTGCCCCCATGTCACCGACTCCTGAGCAACGCCGCGCGGCCCGGCACCAGCTCGGCACCGGCACGGGCGCGCCCGCGGCCCGGCGTGGACCGTCCGGCGGGCGCAAGAAGCCGATCACGGTCGAGGCCATCATCGGCACCGCGTTCGGCATCGTCGAGGCGGAGGGGTACGACGCCCTCACCATGCGGCGGGTGGCCACCGCGCTGGAGACGGGGCCCTCGTCGCTCTACGCCCACGTGGTCAACAAGGAGGACCTGGACGAGCTGCTCATCGGCCGGCTGTGCGCCGAGATCGAGCTGCCGGAGCCGGACCCCGCGCGCTGGCGGCAGCAGCTCATCGGCGTCTGCACCCGGCTGCGCGACCAGTACCTGCGCTATCCGGGGATCTCCCGCGCGGCCATCGCCGCCGCCCCCTCGAACCTGGAGACGCTGCGGGTCGGCGAGGGCATGCTCGCCCTCCTGCTCGCGGGGGGTGTCGAACCGCAGATCGCCGCCTGGGCCCTCGACTCGCTGTCGCTGTACGTCAACGCCTACAGCCTCGAGGTCGCCCTGGTGAACAGCTGGCTCGGCCGCGGGGAGGGCGACTGGGTCGTGAGCCGCGACGAACTGCTGCGCCGGTTCGCCGCCCTGCCCGACGACACCTTCCCGCACACCAAGCGCTACGCCGCCGAACTCACCGCCGGAACGGTGGACGACCGCTTCGACTTCACCCTCCGCCTGATGATCGACGGGCTCCCGGGGGCGTCGCGGGACGCCTGAGGGCGAAGGGGCGGTGCGCCCGGTGGCGCGGGACGCCCGAAGGGCGGGGCGCCGCCGGTCAGTGGCCCTCCTTGTCGTGGGCCGAGACCGGGATCGTCTCCTTGCGGAAGAACCCCGGGCGGAACGCGCCGTACAGGAGCATCAGGACGGCGCCGACGAGGAGGGCGCCGATGCCGGTGACGAAGACACCGCCGAGCTGCCAGTGCGGCGGGAACGGCAGGGTCCAGGAGGTGCTGCCGTAGTCGGAGGCGGCGTACACGATGCAGGCGTTGATGAAGAAGTAGAGCAGCATCAGGCCGCCCAGGCCCGGCATGATGCCCCGGGTCCACAGGTCGCGTGGACTGCGGGTGAGGACCCTGCGGTAGTACCAGACGCAGGCGAAGCCGGTGAGGCCGTAGTAGAAGGCGATCATCAGGCCGACGGAGCCGATGGAGTCGGCGAGGACGTTCTCGCTGACCTGCGTCAGCATCACGTAGAAGGCGATCGAGGCGATCCCCATGCCGACGGTGGACCAGGTCGGGGTGAGGAAGCGCGGGTGGATGCGGGCGAAACGCTGCGGGATGGCCTTGAACGCGGCCATGGACAGGGTCGTGCGGGCCGTGGGCAGGATCGTCGTCTGGGTGGAGGCCGCGGCCGAGGTGAGGACCATGACGATCAGGAGCTTGGTGGCGACCGTGCCCCAGCCCCCGGTGCCGAACACCTCCGCGCCGAGGCTCGACAGGACGTCCCCGGAGTTGTCGGGGTTGCCGAGGCCGATGCCCTTGTCACCGACGCCGGCGAACGACTGCGCCGACGTCGTGACCATGAGGTACACCAGCAGCAGGATCACGGTGGAGATGACGGCGGCTCGGCCCGGGGTGCGGTCGCGGTCGGCGGTCTCCTCGTTCACGGACACGGCGGTGTCCCAGCCCCAGTAGATGAAGATCCCGGCGAGGATGGACTTGGTCAGGTCGTCGAACGAGTTGATCTCGAACGGGTTGAACCACGACCAGTGGATCTCGGAGGAGACGGCGGGCGCCGTGCCGCCGTAGACCTTGACCAGGGCGGTCACCGCCAGCAGGACCAGCACCACGATCTCGATGGTGAGCAGGGCCTTCTGCAGGTTGGCCGACAGCTCGATGCCGATGTAGCAGATCAGGGTCATCAGGGCGATCCACACGACGCCGACGAAGGTGACCCAGAAGGTGTTCTCCGCGAGCCCGTCCGCCCCGATCAGCTGGAAGCCGTACGCGCCCGCGATCTGCGCCAGGTTGGCCATCACGATGATGTCGGCGGCGACGATGCCCCATCCGCCGAGCCAGCCGGTACGGGGGCCGAAGGCCCGGGACGCCCAGGTGAACGTGGTGCCGCAGTCGGGGTCGGCCCGGTTCAGTTCCTTGTAGCCGTAGGCGATCAGGAACATCGGGACGAAGGCGAGCACGATGATGATCGGCGACTGGAAGCCCACGATGCCGACGATGACGCCGAGGGTCGCGGCGAGGCTGTAGGCGGGTGCGGTGGAGGCCAGCCCGATCACCGTGCTGGCGAACAGGCCCAGGGCGCCGCCCTTGAGGCCCTTGTCCGTGCCGCCCGGCCCCTGCGGGGGGACCGGCGCGGGCGGCGGGACGGATGGTGAGCTCATGACGCCCTCCGGAACCTCGTGGCGCCCGCTGGTGCTGGACCGGGCGCCCGCTCTCCTCAGCATGGACCCGCGGGGCCGCGGGGGCGATCCGTGCGGCGGACGGCGCCCGGGCCGCCGGGGTCAGGCGAGCGCGGCGGTGACGTCCACGGCCCGCAGATGCTGCGGGTTCAGGACCCGTGAGGAGGGGGCGGAGGCGGCCGTCAGCTGCTCGGCCGCCGTGGTGGGGGTGGTGGCGGCCAGCAGCGAGGGGGTCTTCGAGAGGGCGGTGGTCATGTCGTCGTGGTGGTTCGGGATGAGCAGGGACGGATTGCCGGTCGCGGACAGGAGGCGCTCCACGTAGCGGTGGAGGGCCGAGTGGGAGGTCATCGCGATCGTCGCGATGTCGGGGCGGATGCCCGACAGCTCGCGCTCCGCGAAGTTGCTGGCGCCCATGAGGAGGATGCTCGGTCCGCCGTCCACCGTGACCTGGTACGCCAGGGTGTCCCCCTCGACGAGGTCGCCCAGGGTGCTGGGTCGGCGGGGCGGGGCGGTCCTGCTGCCGGGGGCGAAGTAGCCGTGGTCGGCCTGCTGGCTGTGCAGGCTGCGGAACACCTCGACCGTGTAGCCGTCGAACTGGAGGTACTCGCCGCCCTTGACCGGAATCACATCGTCCATTCGGGCGCGTGGTGTACCCATCGCCGTCAGCAGATGGCCCACGGTCTCGTCGCACACCGCGCGGATGCGGTGCTTCGCCCAGGCGGGGCGGGCCAGCAGTTGCGGTACGTCCGCCACGTGGTCGAAGTGTCCGTGGCTGACGAGGATCAGTTCCGGGGCGCCGCGCAGGTGGTGGGCGGCGAGCTGTTCCACCGCCGTACGGTCGCAGCGCAGAGGCAGGGACGGGTCCAGGTCGCCCTTCCTGTCCGCGTACGGCATCCGGCTCAGGTACGGGTCGAAGAGGATGCTGCGGCCGCCGTCGATGACGATCTCCCAGCCGGAGACGCCCAGCCAGCGCATTTCCACGGAGGTCGCGTACGGGGCGCCGCGGCGCCCCGTCGGTGCCGCCGCGACCAGGCCGGTGGCGCCGGCCGCCGTGCCCGACACCGCCAGGACTCCCTTGAGGACCGCACGCCGCCCGGCCATGTTCTGCCCCGCTTCCTCTGACGGCTGATGACCGACGACTGACGAGGGTCATGAGTCCGAGGAACGCTACGACAGGGGGTGGCGTATGGGGGGATTTTCGGTCATTGCGGCACGGGTGTCGGGAGGGGCCGGCGGGGGTGTCGGGAGGGTCCGGCGGATCTCGGGGACCCGTGGTCCGGACGACACCCCCAGGTGCGGCGGGAGTGCGCTCACGCGCGCCGGGCGGCCGGGGCCGGCCGCCCGCCGGGTGCCGGGTTCACCCCACCCGGTCCCCGGAGAGCGGGATGCCGGTGGCCCGCAGGAGCTGTTCGTCCTGCTGGAGGATCGCCTGCATCAACTCCCGTAAGCGCGAGCCGGGGTTGATGCCGATCTGCTCGCGCAGGATCTCCTTGGCGCGGTGGAAGACGCGGATGGCGTCGGCCTGCCGCCCCTCGCCGTAGTACGCCTTCATCAGCCCGGCGTAGAGGTCCTCGCGCAGCGGGTCGTGGTCGACCAGCTCCGACAGCTGGGAGATCGCCTCGCCGTAGTGGCCGAGCCCGACGTCGATCAGGGCGCGCAGTTCGGCGGCGGCCGTGCGTTCGCGGTCCAGGGCGTCGCCCTTCATGCGCAGCCGGCTCGACGTGACGTCCGTGAGGGCGGCGCCCCGCCACATGCCGAGCGCGCCGTCGAGGGACTCGGAGGCGCTCTTGTACTGGCCGCGGGCGTGGAGTTCACGGACGTGCCGTACGGCGTCGCGGAAGACGAAGACGTCGATACGGTCGGCGGGTACGCGCAGTTCGTAGCCGAGGGTGTGCGAGGCGAGCGCGTCCCGGGTGAGGCCGGCGTCGGCCAGGGCGGTGCGGATCATCCAGGCGGAGGTCTGGAGCTGTCCGGAGACGGTCAGCGGCGGTTCGCCGTCCCAGGAGTCCTCGATGATCGCTTCCTTGGTGGTGACCTGTCCGGGCTTCAGCGCCAAGGAAGCGAGGAACCGTCGCTGCCGCTGACCCCGGATGGGTATGGGTATCCCGTTTCTCACCAGGGTCACGGGGCCGAGGAGCTGGATCGTCAGGCTGGTCCTGCTGTTCATGACGGTTCCCCTTGTTTGTGTGTATCAAGCCGTCGCCCAACAGGGGCTGAGGTGGTGACGGAGCGGAGGGAACCGCCGCGGGGACCTGGAGGGTGGTCCCGTCGGCGTTTCGTGGAGCGTGCTGGTGCGTCCCCCGTACCGTCGGCTCAAGTGCTCCGTGACATCCGACCGCTGCGGGTCCCGGGGTGCCGGTTCCCGCCGCTTCGGTCCCGGGGTGCCGGTCCCGCTGTGCTGGTCACGGATGGGTGGGTCTCTCGGTGGCGTGCGCCGACGGAGGTTCCGCCGGCGGCCGTGGGTCGGTCGGTGTCGTGCGGGCTCAGCCGAGGTTCTTCAGGAACCTGGCCGCGATCGGGCCGGCGTCCGAGCCGCCGGATCCGCCGTCCTCCAGGAGGACCGACCAGGCGAGTTGGCGGTCGCCCTGGTAGCCGATCATCCAGGCGTGTGTACGGGGCGGGGTGTCGTTGCCGAACTCGGCGGTGCCCGTCTTGGCGTGCGGTTCGCCGGGGAGTCCCTTGAGCGCCCAGCCCGCTCCGTCGGTGACGGTGGCGCGCATCATCTCGCGCAGGCTGCCGACCACGCCCGGCTCCAGCCGGGCGGGGGCCTCGTAGCGTTTCTTCACGGCGTCCGGCACCAGGACGGGCTGCTTGAAGGTGCCCTCCTTGACCGTGGCCGCGATGGAGGCCATGACGAGGGGCGACGCCTGGGTCCTGGCCTGGCCGATGGTGGAGGCGGCCTTGTCGTTGTCGCCGGTGGCCACCGGGACGCTGCCGTCGTACGTGACCGTGCCCGCGTCCCAGGAACCGCCGATCCCGAACGCCTCGGCGGTGTCGTGCAGCGCCGAGGCGGACAGCTTTCCGCGGGCCCCGACGAAGAAGGTGTTGCAGGAGTGGGCGAACGCGTCCTTGAACGTCGAGCCGGCGGGCAGCACGAACTGGTCCTGGTTCTCGAAGCGCTGGCCGTTGACGTAGGCGAACTTGGGGCAGTCGGCCTTGTCGGAGGGCCGCATCCCCTGTTTCAGGAGGGCGGCGGAGGTGACGACCTTGAAGGTGGAGCCGGGCGGATAGCGGCCCTCCAGGGCGCGGTTCATGCCGGAGGGCAGGTTGGCCGCCGCGAGGATGTCCCCGGTGCCCGGGTCGATGGCGACCACGGCCGCGTTCTTCTTGACGCCGTCGAGTGCCGCCGCGGCGGCCTCCTGCACCTTCGGGTCGATGGTCGTCCGCACCGCCTTGCCGGCGGCCTTGCCGGAGCCGGTGAGCCGCTTCACGACGCGGCCGCTCTCGCGTTCCACGACGACGACGGACCGGGTCGCCCCGCCGCCTCCGGTGAGCTGCTTGTCGTAGCGGGCCTGGAGTCCGGAGACGCCTTTTCCGGTCTTCGGGTCGACGGCGCCGGCGAGCGACGCGGACTGCAGTTCGTCGCCGTTGCGGTCGAGGATCTCCGCGCGTTCCTTGGACTTCAGCGCGAGGGTCTGGCCCGGAACCATATCCGGGTGAATGAGAGGTGTATGGAATTCGACCGTCCAGCTGCCGTTCTTCCGGATGAGGTGGGCCTTCGAGTTCCACTCGTAATCCCCGGCGCCCGAAAGAGCCATCTTGACGGTGAACGGAATCTCAACTTCCCCTTCCGCTTCCCGTTTTCCGGCGCCGGCCGTGATCTCTGTCCTGGTCGGATCCAGGTTCGTCATGACGGACTTGATCAACGACTCGGCGTTCTCGGGGGTGTCCGTCAGCCGGGCCGCCCGCCGGGCGTCGCCCGACGCCCACGCGGTCAGGAACGTGTCGAGCCGCCCGCCGGCCGCGTTCACCTGGGGATCGTCCCCGTCGTCCTCGACCAGGGCGTTGTATGCCCAGTAGCCGATTCCGGCGGTCGCCGCAAGTGCCACAAACGTTGATACGACGGCGCGACGGCGGGACCTGCGCCTGTCGTACCGCGGGCGGTCAACGTAGCCATCCGAACGAATCATGTGGCGCAGATTAATCGCCCGCCCCTCTCCGGTCTCTCCCCGGACGCACGGTTCAAGACAAGGTAAAGGAGAAAGAAATCATGGACGGGTGGTGGCGGGTATCCGACCCCTCCGCTTGGTCGTCGCAGGGGTCCGGCCGAATACGCCCGGGTGGGCTGGCCGGGAACGAGCGCTCATTCGCCTTTAATGGTCTAGACCTCAGAAGAAAAGACTGCCTGAGGGGCCCGTGCCGGGATCAACAGTGGCCTGAACTCATCAGGCGTGGGGTTCACCGATAAGCGATATCGGACGAACTCTGTCCGATTTGAAGAGAGTTGAATCGGAACCCATTGTTCCGCCCGGTCTTCGGATTCTCTCCGCGTGCTCCCCGGCGGGCTCTCCGATAGGGCAGGGAGAGGCCGCGAAGAGCGGCTCTGGTCAGGGTTGCGGCGACGTGTTCACCGCTGACCGAGTCTGGAGACCATCCATGTCCCGTGTATCGACCGGCCCCAGCAGCAAGCCGACCGCAGCGCACGCGCTCCTCGCGCGACTGCGTGACCACGGCGTGGAGAAGGTGTTCGGCGTGGTCGGCCGCGAGGCCGCGTCGATCCTCTTCGACGAGGTCGAGGGGATCGACTTCGTCCTCACCCGGCACGAGTTCACCGCCGGCGTCGCCGCCGACGTGCTCGCCCGCATCACCGGGCGTCCGCAGGCCTGCTGGGCCACGCTCGGCCCCGGCATGACCAACCTGTCCACCGGCATCGCCACCTCGGTCCTGGACCGGTCGCCGGTCATCGCGCTGGCCGCCCAGTCGGAGTCGCACGACATCTTCCCCAACGACACGCACCAGTGCCTGGACTCCGTGTCGATCATCGCGCCGATGTCCAAGTACGCCGTGGAGCTGGAGCGTCCGCACGAGATCACCGACCTCGTCGACTCCGCGGTGACCGCCGCGATGACGGAACCGGTCGGCCCCAGCTTCATCTCGCTGCCGGTCGACCTGCTCGGTTCCTCCGAGGGCATCGACGCCGAGGCGGAGCGCCCGCCGGCGAACACCCCGGGCAAGCCGATCGGCGCGGTGCAGGACGGCTGGCAGAAGGCCGCCGACGAGGCCGTCGAGCTGTTCCGGTCCGCGGAGCACCCGGTGCTGGTGGTCGGCGCCGCCGCGATCCGCTCCGGCGCGGTGCCCGCGATCCGCGCGCTGGCCGAGCGGCTGAACGTGCCGGTCATCACGACCTACATAGCCAAGGGTGTCCTGCCGCACGGACACGAGCTGAACTACGGCGCGGTCACCGGCTACATGGACGGCATCCTGGACTTCCCCGCCCTGGAGACCCTGTTCGGCCCCGCCGACCTCATCCTCACCGTCGGCTACGACTACGCCGAGGACCTGCGGCCCTCGATGTGGCAGAAGGGCGCCGAGAAGAAGACCGTCCGCGTCTCGCCCACCGCCAACCCGGTCCCGCGCGTCTACCGGCCCACCGTCGACGTCGTCACCGACGTCCTCGCCTTCGTCGAGCACCTCGACGCGGCCACCGCCCCGTTCCCGGCCAAGGAGCGCCACGACATCGAGCCGCTGCGCGCCCGGGTCGCCGAGTTCCTCGCGGACCCGACGGTGCACGAGGACGGCATGCGGGTCCACCAGGTCATGGACTCCATGAACACCGTCATGGAGGAGGTCGCCGAGTCCGGCGAGGGCACGATCGTCTCGGACATCGGCTTCTTCCGGCACTACGGGGTGCTGTTCGCCCGCGCCGACCAGCCCTTCGGCTTCCTCACCTCGGCCGGCTGCTCCAGCTTCGGCTACGGCATCCCCGCGGCCATGGGCGCCCAGCTCGCGCGCCCCGGCCAGCCCACCTTCCTCATCGCGGGCGACGGCGGCTTCCACTCCAACAGCGCCGACCTGGAGACCATCGCCCGCCTCAACCTGCCCATCGTCACGGTCGTCGTGAACAACGACACCAACGGACTGATCGAGCTCTACCAGAACCTCGGTCACCACCGCAGCCACGACCCGGCGGTCAAGTTCAACGGCGTCGACTTCGTCGCCCTCGCCGAGGCCAACGGAGTCGAGGCGACCAAGGCGACCGACCGTCAGGAACTGCTCGCCGCGCTGCGCAAGGGCGCCGGGCTCGGCCGCCCGTTCCTGATCGAGGTCCCGATCAACTACGACTTCCAGCCCGGTGGCTTCGGGGCACTGAGCATCTGATCATGGCCTCCCAGGACCTTCCCGCGGCCTTCGGGTTCCTGGCCTCCGCTCGTCCGAGCGGGGGCCGGGCCCCCCGAGCCGCCTTCGCCACCCGGGGCACCCACACCGGCGTCGACCTGAGACTGCGCTCGCAGACCCTCGGCACGACCCTGGTGCACACCCCCGGGACCCCGCCCGACGCCGCCCTCGCGCACGACAGGGACACCGCCGTCGTGCTCGCCGGGGAGATCTACAACCGCGGCGACCTCTCCTCCGTCCTCGGACCCGGCGCCGGCTCGGCGGGCGACGCCCAGCTGCTGCTGGACCTGCTGGGCCGCTACGGCCTGCACGCCTTCCGCCTGGTCAACGGCCGCTTCGCGGCGGTCGTCTGCTCCGGCGGGCGGGTGCTGCTGGCCACCGACCACGCCGGCTCCGTCCCGCTGTACGTGTGCGCGGGCCCCGGCGAGGTCACGGCCTCGACCGAGGCCAAGACCCTGTCCGGACACGGCGGTCCGCGCGGCTTCCCGTTCGCGGACGCCCGCCGGGTGCGCGGCCTTCCCGGCGTCTACCAGGTGCCCGCGGGCACCGTGATGGACATCGACCTCGGCACCGGCACGGCGGCCGCACACCGCACCTGGGCGCCGCCGCTGGCCCGCCGCGTCATGGACGAGAGCGAGGCCGTGGACGCCGTGCACGCGGCGCTCGACCGGGCGGTGAGCGCCCGCGTCACACCCGGCGCCACCCCGCTGGTCGTGCTGTCCGGCGGCATCGACTCCTCCGGCGTGGCCGCGCTCGCCCACCGGGCCGCCGGGCGGATCGACTCGCTGTCCATGGGCACCGACGTCTCCGACGAGTTCGCGCAGGCCCGCACGGTCGCCGACCACCTCGGCAGCCGGCACCGGGAGATCACCGTCCCGACGTCGGACCTGCTCGGCCAACTCCCGTACGCCGTCTGGGCGTCGGAGTCGGAGGACCCGAACATCATCGAGTACCTGCTGCCCCTCGTCGCGCTGTACCGCGCGCTCGACGGGCCGCCCCGCCGGGTGCTCACCGGGTACGGCGCCGACATCCCGCTCGCGGGCATGCACCGTGAGGACCGCCTGCCCGACCTCGACACGGCGGTCGCGTACGACATGGCGACGTACGACGGGCTCAACGAGATGTCGCCGGTACTGTCCGCCGTGTGCGGCCACTGGTCCACACACCCTTACTGGGACCGTGACGTGCTCGACCTGCTCGTGTCGCTGGAGGCGGGGCTCAAGCGCCGCTACGGGCGCGACAAGTGGGTGCTGCGGGCGTCGATGGCCGAGCTGCTGCCCGAACAGACCGTGAAGCGGCCGAAGCTGGGCGTCCACGAGGGTTCCGGCACCACCTCGTCCTTCTCGCTGCTGCTGCTGGAGGAGGGCATCGCGGAGCGCTCCGTCGACGCGGCCAAGCAGCAGGTCGTGCGGTTGCTGTTCGACCGCACCGTGGTGGCGGGCGAGGACCCGGGCCAGGTGAGCACCACCGAGGTGGTCCGCTCGGTCGCCGAGCGGCTGGGGCGGGGTGCGGCATGAGCGCGCCCGCCGGCCGCACGGGACCGAACTCCCGTACAGCGCACCGAAGATCCCCCGGCGGCGGGCCCCGCGCCCGCGCCGGCCGGCCACCGCGTGGCCCCAGCACCAGGCCGTACACCCGCCGCACGGCCCCGGCCGGGACCGTGCGCGCCGACGACCTCCCGGAGGGGAACTGAGCCGTGGAACGCATCGACTCGCACGTCTCGCCCCGCTACGCGCAGATCCCCACCTTCATGCGCCTGCCGCACGACCAGGACCCGCGCGGCTACGACGTCGTCGTCATCGGCGCCCCCTACGACGGCGGCACCAGCTACCGGCCCGGCGCCCGCTTCGGACCCCGCGCGATCCGCAACGAGTCCGGGCTCATCCACGGCGTCGGGATCGACCGGGGCCCGGGCACCTTCGACCTCATCAACTGTGTCGACGGCGGCGACATCGACCTCACGCCCTTCAACATGAACATCGCGATCGAGACCGCGCAGCGGCATCTTTCGGAACTGCTCAAGAGCAACGCCGCCTTCATGATGCTGGGCGGCGACCACTCCCTGACCGTGGCCGCCCTGCGGGCCGTGGCCGAGCAGCACGGGCCCGTCGCCGTCGTGCACCTGGACGCGCACTCCGACACCAACCCGGCGTTCTACGGCGGCCAGTACCACCACGGCACGCCCTTCCGGCACGGCATCGAGGAGAAGCTCATCGATCCGGCCGCGATGGTGCAGATCGGGATCCGCGGCCACAACCCGAAGCCCGACTCGCTCGACTACGCCCGCGGCAACGGCGTGCGCGTCGTGACCGCCGACGAGTTCGGCGACCTCGGGGTGGCGGGCACCGCGGACCTCGTACGGGAACGGGTCGGCGGCCGGCCGGTGTACGTGTCGGTCGACATCGACGTCCTCGACCCCGCTTTCGCCCCCGGGACGGGCACCCCCGCTCCCGGCGGCCTGAGCTCCCGCGAGGTCCTCGCCCTGCTGCGCTGCGTCGGCGACCTCAGACCGGTCGGCTTCGACGTCATGGAGGTCTCGCCCCTGTACGACCACGCCGGGATCACCTCCGTCCTGGCCACCGAGATCGGCGCCGAACTGCTCTACCAGTACGCGCGCGCCCACCGCGCCCCGGCGTAGCCCCGAGGCCGTCCCGGCCCGGCACGGCCCGCGCCCGTCGCATCCAGACGCAAAGGAGACATCGCACCCATGGCTTCTCCGATCATCGACTGCACCGCCCACCAGGAACACCTGCGTGCCCTCGCGGCCGAACTCCCCGAGGTGCCGCGCGCCGACCTGTACGGCTTCCTGGAGCAGGCGAAGGCCCTGTCCGAGCGGCTGCCGCGCGACATAGGCGCCGCCCTCGACAGGTTCAACGCCGAGGGCACCGAGGACGGCTATCTGCTGCTGCGCGGGCTGCCGTTGGAGACGGAGGGCGAACTGCCGCCCACGCCCGTCTCGACGCCCGCGCCGGCGGACCGGGGCCGGCTGCTCATGGAGGCGATGCTCGCCCTGGCGGGCCGCCGGCTCGGACTGCACACCGGCTACGCCGAGCTGCGCTCCGGCACGGTCTACCACGACGTGTATCCCTCGCCGGGCGCGCACTACCTCAGCTCGGAGACCTCCGAGACGCTGCTGGAGTTCCACACCGAGATGGCGTACCACGTCCTCCAGCCGAACTACGTCATGCTCGCCTGCTCCCGCGCGGACCACGAGCGCCGCGCCGAGACGCTGGTCGGCTCGGTGCGCAAGGCGCTCACCCTGCTCGACGACGACACGAAGGCGCGGCTCTTCGACCGCAAGCTGCCGTGCTGCGTGGACGTCGCCTTCCGCGGCGGCGTCGAGGACCCGGGCGCGATCGCCGAGGTCAAGGCGCTGTACGGCGACGAGAAGGACCCGTTCCTCGGCTACGACCGTGAGCTGCTCGCCCCCGAGGAGGCGGGCGACAAGGAGGCCGTCGCCGCGCTGTCGCAGGCCCTGGATGATGTGACGGAGGCCGTGAAGCTGACCCCGGGCGACCTTCTGATCATCGACAACTTCCGTACCACGCACGCCCGTACGCCGTTCAGCCCGCGCTGGGACGGCAAGGACCGCTGGCTGCACCGGGTGTACATCAGGACCGAGCGCAACGGGCAGTTGTCGGGGGGCGAACGGGCGGGCGACGTGGTGTCGTTCTCCCCGCGCCGCTAGGCGGAGTCCGTCGCACGGCCGTCGAGCCCTCTTCGCGCACCCCGGTCCTGGCGCCGGGGTGCGCGGAGGGGGCCGCGGCACGTTCGGCTCGTTCTCGGCGGCGCCCCGAGCGGCGCGTGAAACGCTGGCTCACTGCAAGCACCACAGACGGGAGACGATGGACATGTCCGACTCCACATCGACGGCACGGGCGACGCCGCTGGGCTTCGTCGTGCACACCGCTCCGGTCGGTCTCGGCGACGACGGCCGGGACGACTTCACCGTGCTCGCCTCGACCGTCCCGGCCCAGGTCAGCGGGGTGTTCACCCGGTCCAGGTTCGTCGGGCCGAGCGTTCTGCTGAGCCGCGAGGCGGTCGCCGACGGACAGGCGCGGGGCGTTGTCGTGCTGGCCCGCAACGCCAACGTCGCGACCGGCGGGGAGGGCGAGGCCAACGCGCGCGAGATCCGCGCCTCGGTCGCCGCCACGCTCGGCGTGCCCGAGGCGGAGGTGCTGGTCGCCTCCACCGGCGTGATCGGCCGCCAGTACCCCATGCCGCAGATCCGCGAGCACCTCGCGTCGCTGGCGCTGCCCTTCCCCGAGGGCGGCTTCGACCGGGCGGCCCGCGCCATCATGACCACCGACACCCGGCCCAAGGAGGTCCGGCTGCGGTGCGGTGCCGCGACGGTCGTCGGGATCGCCAAGGGCGTCGGCATGCTGGAGCCCGACATGGCGACGCTGCTCACCTTCTTCGCCACCGACGCCCGCCTCGACCCCGCCGAGCAGGACCGGATCTTCCGGCGGGTCATGGACCGGACGTTCAACGCCGTCAGCATCGACACGGACACCTCGACCAGCGACACGGCGGTCCTGTTCGCCAACGGGCTGGCCGGCGACGTCGATCCCGGGGAGTTCGAACAGGTCCTCCACGAGGCCGCCCTCGCGCTCGTCAAGGACATCGCGAGCGACGGCGAGGGGGCGAGCAAGCTCATCGAGGTGCGGGTGACCGGGGCGCGGGACACCGCCCAGGCCAAGCGGGTCGGCAAGACCGTGGTCAACTCGCCGCTCGTGAAGACCGCCGTGCACGGCAGCGACCCCAACTGGGGCCGGGTCGCGATGGCGGTCGGGAAGTGCTCCGACGACACCGACATCGAGCAGGAGGCGGTGCGGATCCGGTTCGGGGAGACGGAGGTGTACCCGGCGGGGTCCGCCGACGTGGTGGAGGAGGACGCCGTGCGGGCCGCTGTCGCGGAGCACCTGAAGGGGGACGAGGTGGTCATCGGGATCGACCTCGGGATCGCCGGGGGAGCGTTCACCGTGTACGGCTGCGACCTCACCGAGGGCTACGTCCGCCTCAACTCGGAGTACACGACCTGAGGCCACCCCCAGCGGGCCCTCGCCCCCTCCGCCGATCGCCGGAATATCCAGCCCGTCCGGCGATTGTGGAGCGGGGGCCCGGGGACAGCGCCCCCGGGTACGGGTATGCCGAGCCCGCAGTCGCTATGCGTTCCCCCTGTCCAGGGGCCCTCCGGGGCAGGGGGCGACCCCAGGATGAGAGCGGAATGCATCCGGCAGGAGGGCTGCAGGGACATGGAGAGCACGAGGACATCCACCGGCGAGGCGGCCGGGTACGACGCGGGCGTCCGGGGCGTGGTGAGGCCGGGCGACGCACTCGGCGGCACCCTCCGCCTCGTCCGCACCGACGACTTCGACTCGCTGGACCCGGGGAACACCTACTACGCGTACACGTGGAACTTCCTGCGGCTGATCGGGCGGACGCTCGTCACCTTCGACACCGCGCCGGGCAAGGCGGGCCAGCGCCTCGTGCCGGACCTGGCGGAGTCCCTCGGCGAGGCCTCGGAGGGCGGCCGGGTGTGGACGTACCGGTTGCGCGAGGGGCTGCGGTACGAGGACGGCGGTCCGGTCACCGCCGGTGACGTCAAGTACGCGATAGCCCGCAGCAACTACGGCACGGACGTGCTCGGCGCGGGGCCCACCTACTTCCGGCATCTGCTGGGCACCGAGTACGGCGGCCCGTGGCGTGAGCCCGAGACGGACGGGCCGGTCACCCTGGAGACCCCCGACGAGCGCACCCTCGTGTTCCGGCTGGCCGAGCCGTTCGCGGGGATGGACCTGCTGGCGACGATGCCGAGCACGACCCCGGTGCCGCGCCGGCTCGACACCGGCGCGGCGTACCGGCTGCGGCCGGTCGCGACGGGCCCGTACCGCGTGGTCTCGTACACCCGCGGTGAACTCGCCGTCCTGGAACGCAATCCGCACTGGGACCCGGAGACCGACCCGGTCCGCAGGCAGCGGGCGGAGCGCATCGAGGTGCACCTCGGCAAGGACCCGCACGAGGTGGACCGGATGCTGCTCGCCGGGGAGGCGCACATCGACCTCGCCGGGTTCGGCGTCCAGCCCTCGACCCAGGAGAGGATCCTGGCCGACCCGGCGCTGCGTGCCGACGCCGACAACCCGCTGTCCGGGTTCACCTGGATCTACTGCCTGTCGAGCCGGATCGCGCCGTTCGACAACGTGCACGCGCGCCGTGCCGTGCAGTTCGCCACGGACAAGGCGGCGATGCAGGAGGCGTACGGCGGTTCGGTCGGCGGGGACATCGCGACGACGATCCTGCCGCCGACCCTCGACGGCCATCAGGACTTCGACCGCTACCCGGTGGGCCCCGAGGGGCGTGGCGACCTCGACGCGGCGCGGGCCGAACTCGCCGCCGCCGGGATGCCCGACGGGTTCCGGACGAAGATCGCGGCCCGTAAGGACCGGCTGAAGGAGTACCGGGCCGCCGAGGCGCTGGCCGCCGGGCTCGCCCGGGTCGGGATCGAGGCCGAGGTCCTGGACTTCCCCTCGGGCGACTACTTCGACATCTACGGCGGCTGCCCGGCCTATCTGCGCGAACACGGCATCGGGATCATCATGTTCGGCTGGGGCGCCGACTTCCCCGACGGGTACGGGTTCCTCCAGCAGATCGTCGACGGCCGGGCCATCAAGGAGCGCGGCAACCAGAACATGGGCGAGCTCGACGACCCGGAGATCAACGCCCTGCTCGACCGCGGTGCGACCTCCTCCGACCAGGCCGAGCGCGCGGAGATCTGGCACCGGATCGACCGCCTCACCATGGAGCACGCGGTGATCGTGCCGTACCTGTATCCGCGCTCGCTCCTCTACCGGCACCCGGACGCCCG
Source organism: Streptomyces sp. NPDC005302 (assembly GCF_040607345.1). Classification (NCBI taxonomy): domain Bacteria; kingdom Bacillati; phylum Actinomycetota; class Actinomycetes; order Kitasatosporales; family Streptomycetaceae; genus Streptomyces; species Streptomyces sp. NPDC005302. The sequence goes on along the minus strand of NZ_JBEXGN010000001.1, from coordinate 6,870 downwards.
CAACGTCTACGTGACCGGGTCCTTCGGGATGTACGACTACGTGGCGCTCGGGGCGAGCTGAGACACCGCGCGCGGGTCCTGCCGGTGGGTCCCCGTGACCACCGGCAGGGCGAGGCTCCGGCAGGACTGCGCCGCCTCGTGGAACTCGGCCTCGAAGCGGCCCAGCCGGTGCAGGAAGCTGCGGGTGGACCCGGTGAGGTCCGTGCCCCGTGCGCTGCGCAGCAACAGCTGTGTGCCCAGGCCGAGTTCGAGCCGGTGGATGCGGCGGGTCAGCGCGGACTGGCTGATGGAGAGCACCGCGGCCGCCCGGTTGATGCTGCCGTGCCGCGCCACCGCCCGCAGGACGTGCAGGTCGTCGACGTCGAGCTTCCTGGTGCCCTGCGCGGTGTCCGGTGCCGTGGGCGCGGCCGGCGCCGGACCGTCGCCGCGGGTGGCTCCGGCCGTGCGCTCGCGGTACCAGCGTGTCCACCAGGGGTCGGCGAGCAGACCGGGGTGACGGTCGGCGAACCGCCGCAGGTAGCGGTCGGCGAGCAGCTCGGCCAGGTGCTCCGCGAGCGCGCCGGGAACGACCGTCGGGTCGACGAGGAGGCTGGTGGAACGGTGGGGGCGCTCCACGACGGACCGGTGCACCACGGAGGGGGCGACGACGGCCGGGCGGGTGGGGGAGCCGAGGCCGATCGCGTCGCCGCGCCGCAGCATGCCCCGGGCCACGGAGGCGCCGGTGACGTGCAGGGCGGCGGGGGCGGGCAGCCCGGCCGCCTGGAAGACCCGCGCGACCAGGACCTCGGAGTCGGGGCCGACCTCGGACACCCAGGTCTCGTCCCGCAGATCGGCGAGCGAGACCGCGCCGCCGCCGGCCAGCCGGTGACCGTGGGGCAGGGTGACCCACAGCGGGTCGTCGAGGACCGGGTAGGTGCGTAGCGGGCGTTCGACGGACCGGCCCGGAGCGTCCAGGCTCCAGGTGTGGGCCGCGTCCACGTGGTAGCCGGCGAGCCTGCGCATGACCTGCTGGGGTGTGTCGTGGTGCACCGACAGCAGGATGTCCAGGGCGGCGGCGGCGTCCTCGACGACGTCCTCCAGGAACGGTTCGGCGGAGGCGATGGCCAGGACGGCGGGGGCGTCGACGGCCTCGGGTCCGTGTCCGAAGATGTCCGTCCGGACGGCGAGGTCGACCTGGCGGAAGAACCGGCGGCCGGCGGCCAGCAGGCGCGAGCCCGCCGAGGTGAGCCGTGCCGTGTGCCGGCCGCGCAGGGTCAGCGGCAGTCCCACCGCCTTGTCCAGGCGCTCCAGTTGGCGCTCCACGGCGCCGCCCCGCGACCCGGTCCGGCGGGCGGCCTCGGCGAGGTCCCCGCACTGCCCGACCGCGTCCAGCAGGGACAGGTCGGGTCGGGTGAAGGGGAAGCCCGCGGCCACGGCGCCGGACGACGCCGGCGTGGGAGTGGCGGTGGGGGAAGGGGATGGGGATGGGGGAAAGGAGGGAAAGGGTGTCGGCCGGTCGGGAACAGAGGCGAGTGCAGGATGTACCGCAGGCGTTATTTCTGACCCGGAAGACAATGTCGGTTTCCTTTGTGGTCAAGGACTGTGCCGTGTGATTGTCCGCAGTGGCTCGATGAATTCGAGAGTGGCCGAATTCTCCGTATGGCGCTGCGGTGATGCTAGGCACGTCCTCTCTCCGGGCTCTCCTCGATTCGGGAGAGGCACCGGAGACCGTCCGGAGACCGGGTCGGGCGGGGTCGCTCAGGCCTGGTCGGTCGGGCGGATGAAGATCTCGTTGACCGTCGCGCGGGCCGGCGCGGTGACGGCGTAGCGCACCGCCTCGGCGATGTCGGTGGCCTGCAACTGGCGGATCTTGGCGACCCGTTCCTCGATCGCGGCCTTCGTCGGCGCGTGGGTGATGTGCTCGCGCAGCTCCGTCTCGACCGTGCCCGGCTCGACGACCACCACGCGCACCCCGCGTTCGGTGACCTCCTGGCGCAGCCCCTCGCTGAAGCCGTTCACGGCGAACTTGCTCGCGTTGTAGCCCGCCGCCCCGCGCCCGGCGACGCGGCCGGCGATCGAGGAGATCTGCACGACCGTGCCCTGGCTCCTGAGCAGGTGCGGGAGGGCCGCGTGGGTCATGTACATCAGCCCGAGGACGTTGGTGTTGATCATCCGGGTCCAGTCGGTGGTGTCGGCGTCCTCGACGGGGCCGAGCAGCATGATCCCGGCGTTGTTCACGAGGATGTCGAGGCCCCCCAGCGTCTCCACCGTGGACCGTACGGCGTCGGCCGCGGCCCGCTCGTCGGTCACGTCCAGTTCGACGACGTGCACGGTCGCTCCGGACGCGGCGAGTTCGTCCGCGAGCGCGGTCAGCCGGTCGACCCGGCGGGCCGCGACGGCGACCGCCGCGCCCTCCGCGGCGAGCGCCCGCGCGGTGGCCGCGCCGATCCCCGAACTCGCGCCGGTGACGAGCGCGACTTTTCCCTGCAGTGCTGACGTCATGGTCATCGTTCTCCCCGGGGGCGAGTGCCGGTGGCGGACGGGTCCGGGAATTCGGCCGGGACGCCGGGCCGATTCGGCCGGGACGCCTGCTCATTCCGGCCGGGACGCCGGACCCCGTTCCGTCGGGACGCGAGGACGTTAGCAGCAGGGCCGTGGCCGGGTGAATGGCCGCAGGAGCAGCAGGTTATGACGGTTTCCGGCCGGTTATGCGCGCCGGACCCCAGGCCGCGACGCCTTCGCGCGAGCACGGCAGATTGGGACGGCGACAGCACGTCGGCGCGACCCCTGTGCAGCGACCTGCGCAGCGATAGGCGGTGGATGATGCAGAACGACGCGGCACTCCGGGACGAGGAGGCGGCACCCTCGTACCCGATGCCACGGGGCTGTCCCGTGGACCCGCCCCCGCAGCTGGCCGGTCTGCGCGCCGGGCCGGCCGCGAGCAGGGTCACCCTGTGGGACGGCAGCCGGGTCTGGCTGGTCACCTCGCACGCCGGGGTACGGGCCGTGCTCGGTGACCGCCGGTTCACCGCCGTCACCAGCGCCCCGGGCTTCCCGATGCTGACCCGCACCTCCCAACTGGTGCGCGCCGCACCGCACACGGCCTCCTTCATCCGGATGGACGACCCGGACCACTCCCGGCTGCGTTCGATGCTCACGAGGGACTTCCTGGCGCGCCGCGCCGAGGAGATGCGACCGGTGCTGCGGGATCTGCTCGACGAGATGCTGTCCGCGCTGGTCTCCTCCGGCGAGCGGCCGGTCGACCTCGTCACCGGGCTCACGACACCCGTGCCCTCCAAGGTCATCACCCTGCTCTTCGGGGTGTCCGAGGGGGACTTCATCGAGAGCCGCAGCGCCATCCTCATCGACCGCGGCTACACGCCCGACCAAGTGGCCGCCGCGCGGGACGAGTTGGACGGCTTCCTGCGTGACCTCGTCGAGCAGCGGGTGGCCGCCCCGGGCACCGACCTGGTGAGCCGGCTGGTGACCGAGCAGGTGCGTACCGGCGGGCTGAGCGTGGAGGAGCTCGTGCCGATGTGCCGCCTGCTGCTGGTCGCCGGACACGGCACGACCGCCAGCCAGGCCGCGCTCAGCCTGCTCAGTCTCGCCACCGACCCGAACCTGGCCGGCGCGCTCGCCAAGGACGAGAGCCTGCTGCCGAAGGCGGTCGACGAACTGCTGCGCTTCCACTCCATCGTGCAGAACGGGCTGGCCCGCGCCGCCGTCGAGGACGTCCGGCTCGACGACGTGACGATCCGGGCCGGGGAGGGCGTCGTCCTCTCGCTGGCCGCCGGCAACCGCGACGAGGGGGTCTTCCCGTCCCCCGACACCCTCGACCCGCACCGCGACGCCCGCCGCCACCTCGCCTTCGGCCACGGCATCCACCAGTGCCTCGGCCAGTGGCTCGCCAAGGTCGAGATCGAGGAGATGCTCGGGGCCGTCCTGCGCTGGATGCCCGGCGTGCGGCTCGCGGTCCCCTTCGACGAGCTGGACTTCCGCCACGAGGTGTCGAGTTACGGGCTCGGCGCGCTGCCGGTGACCTGGTGAGCGACGAGCACGAGCCGAGCGGCCCGGACCCGGAGCCGGGCGCGGGGAAGGGCGCGGAGGGCGGGACGGGCCTGACGATCGCCATCGTGCCCGACGCCTGCTGCGCCATGGGCCGGTGCGCCGCGGCCGAGCCCGGTCTCTTCGACCAGGACCCGGCCACCGGCACCGTCGTCCTGCTCGACGCCACCCCCGAACCCGCCCTGCACGCCTCGGCCCGGCTCTGCGCCGAGCTGTGCCCGTGCGGCGCGATCACGGTCACCGAGAGCTGAGTGGAGCGATGATGATCCAAGCCCCTGGTTCCCCGTCCGCCGCCCCCGAGGCGGTGCTCGCGGCCGACGACTCCCCGATGGGAGGGGCGGCGCGCTGGGCGGTCGGGCTGCTCACGGCAGCGGACCTCGCGGCGGACGAGGTCACGGTCGAACGCTTCGTCCCCACCTTCCCGCCCCGGCGCAGCCAGGGCTTCTCCGCGACGCTCGGCGAGTGGCGCGAGAAGGGGCCGTTCACCGTCCTGGACTACCAGCCGATCGCGCACAAGGGCTGGGTCACCCTGGCCGGCCCGACGGGTGTGCGGCACACGCTGTCGCTCACGCTCGACTCCTCCGGGCTGATCCGCATCCTCACCTTCCTGCCCGAGATCCAGATCCCGGAGATCGCCGGCTGGGGCGCGCTGGAGGACGTGCTGCGCACCCCCGGCGTCGAGCACTCCGTCCTCGCGGCGCGTCTGACACCCGACGGGATCGAGGTCCTGCACGCCTCCGACGCGGACCGGCCGATGCCCACCGGCTCGGCGTACAAGCTCTACGTGATGCGGGCCCTCGTGCAGGCCGTCGAGAACGGCGAACTGACCTGGGACGACGAGGTCACCGTCCGCCCCGAACTGCGCAGCCTGCCCACCGGTGACATGCAGGACCTGCCGGACGGCACCCGCGTCTCCGTGCGCGAGACCGCCTACAAGATGATCGCGATGAGCGACAACACCGGAGCCGACCTGATCGCGGACCGGATCGGCAGGGAGGCCGTCGAGCGGGCCGTCGCCGCGTCGGGGCACCACGACCCGGCGCTCCTGCGGCCCTTCCTGACCAGCCACGAGGTCTTCGAACTCGGATGGGGGGAAGCCGAGTTGCGTACCGCGTGGGCGGAGCGGGACGAGGCGGGCCGACGCAAGCTGCTGCGGACGATCGCCCGTCCGATGACGGTGCGCGGCTCCGACCTCGGCGAGACCGTGCACCGGCTCGGCCTCGACTGGCACATGACGGCGTACGACGTCCTGCACGTCCTCGACGGGCTGCGCGGCGACAGCGCGCGGGACACCACCGGAACCGTCGAGCACATCCTGACCGCCTACCCCGGCATCGCCGTCGACCCGGCGCGGTGGAGCAGGGCCTACTTCAAGGCCGGGTCCTGCCCGGGCGTGATGATGTTCTGCTGGCTCCTGGAGGACGGGGACGGCACCGCCCACGTGCTGGTGCTGCGCCAGTCGGCGGACGAGCAGAAGCCCATCGGCGACGGACTCTTCCTGCGCGGCCTCGGCTCACGGGTCGTCAACTCCGGTCTTCTGACGGGGGACACCGCCCGGTGAGCGTCCGGGACCGACTCCTCGCCGTCCTCGTCGCCGTGCTGTGGGGACTGAACTTCCTCGCGGTGCGGGTCGGGCTCGACCACTACCCGCCGTTCTTCCTCTCCGCGCTGCGCTTCGTCGTCCTGGCCGTGCCGGTGATGGTCTTCGTGCCCCGCCCGAAGGTCGCGCTGCGCTGGCTGGTGATCTACGGACTCGGCTTCGGCGCCATGCAGTTCGGGCTGCTCTTCCTCGCCATCGACCAGGGCATGCCCTCCGGACAGGCCTCGGTGGTGGTGCAGGCCGCAGCGCCCTTGACCATGCTCCTCGGCGCGCTGCTGCTGGGGGAGCGGATCTCCCGGCGGCAGCTGGCCGGCGTCGCGGTCGCCGTCGTCGGCATGTCCGTGATCGCCGTGGAGCGGGCCCGCAGCGCCGCTCTGCTCCCGCTGCTGCTGACCCTGCTCGCGGCGCTCGGCTGGGCGTTCGGCAACATCGCCAGCCGGCAGGCGCGGCCCGACCACCCACTGCGGTTCGCCCTGTGGATGTCGGTCGTTCCGCCCCTTCCGCTGCTGGCGCTCTCGGCGGCCATGGAGGGCCCCGGCACCGGATGGCGCGACTTCGGCGCCTCGTTCTCCGCCGACGGCTGGCCCGGCCTGGTCGCGCTCGTCTACACCGCGCTGGCCGGTTCGGTGGTCGGCTCCGGCATCTGGACCACCCTGCTGAAGCGGTACGAGGCGGGGAAGGTGGCGCCGTTCTCCATGCTGGTGCCGGTGGTCGCCGTCCTCGGAGCCTGGCTGGCCCTCGGCGAGCAGCCGACCGCCTGGTCCGCGATCGGCGGCACGGCGGTAGTCGCCGGCGTCCTGGTGGGAACGGGCTGGAACCCCTTCGGACGTCGTGGCGCACCGGCCCGGGAGGGCGTGGGCCCCGTCCCGGTGGAGGGCGGCGGCGAGGTCGGCGGCGCGGTTCCCGCGCAGCCGGGGCCCCACGAGCGCGGGCAGCCGGGCCCGCACGATCGCGGGCAGCCGCGGATCACCCGGCGCTGAACTGAACCCGCGCCGCGCCGTGGACCGGTCCCGCGGCGACGACGACCGGCGGCCCTTGGGACCGACCCCGGGTGGGGGCCCGGCGCCGGGGGGGGCCGCCCCCCGGGCCGCAAACCGTGCCGCCGGGGCCCCCCCCCGTCGGCCCCCCCCCCTCGGCCGCGCGGCCCGCGGACGCCACGGCCGTGCTGCCCGCGGTGCGACCCGACGCGGGTGGCACCGACCACGGCGACTCCGGGGCGCGCTCGG